>JBEIHO010000016.1:0-56009 GCA_040381215.1 Alphaproteobacteria bacterium
CCATAAATCGTGCTGAGCCCGAGCCCGGTGCCGCGCCCGGCGTCTTTTGTAGAGAAATAGGGTTCAAACACGCGTGACAGGTTCTCAGGCGCTATGCCCGTTCCCGTGTCGCAGACCGAGAGCATGACGTAGTCCCCGGCCTTCAAGCCTGCTTCGCCCGCGACGTCATCACTTCCAAAGGTCTGGTTGCCCGTGGTGACTTCTATCAAGCCGCCGTCGGGCATCGCATCGCGCGCATTGATTGCGAGGTTAAGGATGGCATTCTCCACCTCGCTGAGATCAGCAAGGGTGGGCCAGAGCCCTTCGGCCAGGTGCGTCCTGATATCGATCTGGTCACCAAGGGTACGCTTGAGGACATCGATCATGCTGCGCGCGATGTCGTTGAGATCAAGTGTGACCGGATCAAGACGGTGACGTCGCCCAATGACAAGAAGTCGGCTTGCAAGACGTGCCCCCATCTTGGCCGCATCATCCGCCCGCTTCAGAAGAGTATGTGACCGTTCATCAAGCTGTCTCAGGCTCAAAAGCTCAAGATAACCAGTGATAACGGTCAGGAGGTTGTTGAAGTCATGGGCCATGCCGCCAGCAAGTTCACCAACCGCTTGCAGTTTCTGTGAACGAAGAAGTGCAGCCTGAGCATCTTCACGCCGCTTGATCTCCTCGCGCAATGAAGCCGTTCGCTCTTCGACCCGCGCTTCGAGTGCCCTGTTCGCGTCAGCGAGCAAGGCCTCCGCTTGCTTGCGCTGCGAGATATCAACGTGCGAAATGACGACACCCGCGGTATCATCATACTTCAGCGGCACAGCAGTCATGAGAAGCCAGCATGCACCATCCTTCCCGGGGATGGCATACTCGAAAGAGCATGCCTTCTGTGTCCCCGAGAGTACCGAGCGGATGCCAACTTCAGCCTCGTCCGACATCGTCTTCGCCGCAAGCAGGCGGGGAAGCAACTCGAAGTAGTTGGAGCCTATGGGAGAGCTCGCGTCACCAGCGACATGCGCGTGGATGAAGTCGATGTGAGCCTCGTTTGCTGACAGGATGCGGCCCGTGGTGTCCAGCACCACGATCTGGGCGGGCAGTGCCTGAAGGGTGCTGCGATTGAGGGCCTCGCTCTCGCTGATGGCACGATCGGAGTTGATCCTTTCGGTTATGTCATAGGTCACACCCATGATCCGCCGGGGGCTTCCGTGTGCATCAAGTTCACCGAAGCCGCGACCCGCGAGCCATCTTGTTGTGCCATCCTCCAGCTGAAGCCGGTACTCGATGCGGAACTCCTTGCCGTCCCGCCTCGCTTGCTCCAGCGCCACAAGCACTGCTTTCTTGTCATCCGGATGCATCCGATCGAAGAATATCGAGTAGGGAAGCTTTGTTTCGGTGAGGGGAAGCTGCAGCAAGCGTAGCGTCGTTTCGTCAACGCGCACCAGTCCCTCGCTCTGGTCGAAATCGAATGTACCCATGCGCCCAGCCAGCATGGCAAGGCTCAGGCGTTGTCGCTGATCCCGCGACTCCCGCTCAGCATTTACGCGCTCGCTGATGTCCCGAAGGATGGCCGTAAACGTCATGCCTTCTGTTGTTGCCACCTTTGAGATGGTGATTTCGGCTGGAAACTCGGTCCCATCACGCCTGCGACCGGCGACCGTGCCCCTCTCTCCCATCCGGCGCGATTGTGCAGCGGAATCAGAAAAAGCATCGACGAGGGATCTGTGGCGCTTCACAACGCCGGCCGGCAACAGCATGGACAAGTCCTGTCCCAACGCTTCGTCAACCGAATAGCCGAACATGCGTTCGGCACCCTGATTGAAAAGGGTAATCTGATGGTGTGCATTTATGCAGACGATCGCATCCTCCGAATTGTTGATGATGATGCCGCTGAGGCGGTCATTGGCTTCAGATGCCCGGCGAAACGCATCACGAGTTGCGCTCGCTGTCCTCTGGCGAAGAAGGACGAGGGAGACGGAAAGCCAGATCGTCAGAATTCCCAGGCTCCTGCTCGTGATGGTAGAAAGACTGGGGGCGCTCTCGAATGTAAAGACCATCGCAATCATGATGAGAGCTGTTGCAAGCGCGCACGCCACGATAGCTTCCCGAGGACGCTCTGACCACGCGACGCCCACACAAACCGGAAGATACAGCATCCAGATTGTGTAACCGTGTGGAACCGCCAGATCGATTGCAAAGACGCAGAAAGCAGCGATCGCCAAAGTGGCGTTCAGCGCAACGTGGGAAGCATAAAGGGTTTTCAACGAAAGGGACTTCATGCGGAGAGTAATAGTGCAACAAGTGTTTGATGTCCTAGGATTCATTGAGACGAACTGAAGTAACGCAGGCTACCGAAGGGTAGCCCGCCCCAGAGCTAGCGGCGGTTCCATCGAACAGGCATGGAGCTAACGGGTAGCAGAGGGGACCCATCGGAATTGAATGCGCGCGCAGGAGCGACAGGATCGAGCGCTGTTTACTGGCTATTGTCTCGCCGGAGCAGGCGCTCGATCTCATGAATCGGGTGGTGCGTGAGATCCTTGTTGACCTCGGCGACGATTTTTTTTTGAAGCGCCGAACTGAACGCGTCACGCAATGCCGCAAGGGTTCGAGGCGGCGCAATGACGATAAGGGCGCCAATCTCGTGCTCGCGGTTGCTGAGAGCAGTAGCGACGACTGATGCGAATTTCTGCTCGGACAGTTGATGCCAGTCAGTTTGGTCGACAGCGCTTCGCCGGCCGCTGGCGTGGTCTATCGACCGACCTGGACGATCTGCTCCCTGCGCCGCCGTGCTGGGATTTTTTTCACCGACCAGGACATCCGATGGCCTCAGGTCGGGAAACGTTGCATCGCCATGATTGCGAAGGACCAGCGCCTTGCGTCCGTCGCCGACGAGAACCCACACATCGTGTGGTAAATTGATCTTGCTAATGACAATGGCTCCTCGAGACACTCGACGCATGATCGAGGCAGGGGACAGGCCAACTCATTGACGCCGCTCAAGGACGAGCGCGAATTGTTGATCATCCGCAAGGCCGACATTTTCGGGCGCGGATAGCCTCACCGAAAATGAGGTGAAGAAATGTCTTATCGCAAGATCCTTGTGCCGCTTGTGGGCGCCGCTAACGACAAGGCGTCCCTGATGGCAGCCGTTTCACTCGCAAGGCGACAGGGTTCGCATGTCGAAGCGTTATTCGTACGCTTTGATCCGGTGCGCTCGATCCCGTACGGCTACACGGCAGGCGACATGAGTGGTTACGCGTCCGAATACGCCATCGAAGCGGCGATACGCGCCGCAGACGAGGCCCTGCGCCTGGCGCGCGTGGCTTTTGAAGACGTGTGCCAGCGCGAGAGCGTCGAGGTCCTGTCAAAGCCCGGCAAGCGGTCGACCGTAACGGCTGATTTCCGTGTCGTGCAGGGCATGTTCAGCGAAGAGGTGGAGCGTGCGAGCCGCCTTTCCGACATCGTGGTTTTTGGCATCGTACCCGGAGAAGAGGCGCGGGAAGGGGCCCGCGAGGGGGTCGAGGCTGCGCTGCTCGGTGGTGCCCGGCCCGTTCTGCTGGTGCCGCGAGAGGTTGCAGGGCATTTCGGCAGCGACGTAGCGGTGGCCTTTGACGGAAGTGCAACGGCCTCGCATGCTGTCATCGCAGCAATGCCGCTTTTGTCTTTGGCAAAATCGATCCATGCGCTTGAGGTGACTGAAGCGACAGGCGCTGGTGAAGAGCTGTCGAGCCTGAGGGCCTATCTTGCGCTCCACGGGTTGAAACCGACTGAGCATGTCGTGGATGCAGGGAGGCGGGTGATCGGCCAGGCTCTTGCCGATGCCGTGTCGGCCGCCCACTGCGACACGCTGGTGCTGGGCGGATATGGCCACGGGAGGTTTCGGGAGTTCCTGGTCGGCGGCGTGACACGCCATCTGCTGCGTCATGATACGCCGTTCGCTCTGCTGCTGACGCACTAGGCTGCGGCAGGCGGGCTGCAAACACGGAGCAATTTGAGTTTCGTCACGGATACTCGCCAACGCGAACGCTATCTGTCCATTGCTGGTCGTGTTGATCACAAAGGAGAAAGACATGGAAAACCGCACATCACTTCCAACCCTGTTCCGTCGCGCAGGATCCTCAATCGGGGAGCACATGATGGACCTGCAACGGCAGATCGACCGCGTCTTCGACGAATTCACGGGGCGATGGCCTGCCACCTCGGCGCCAAACGGTGGCTACTGGCCGGCACTTGAGATGATGGAAACCGGGGACGCCATTGATGTGACCGCTGAACTGCCAGGCGTCGAGGCCAAGGATGTCGACATCTCGGCATCGGGCGACATGTTGACCATTCGTGGCGAGAAGAAAGCTGAGAAGCAGGTAAAGGAGAAGGACTACTTCTGCGCCGAGCGATCATACGGCTCATTCGCGCGGTCGTTGCAGCTGCCGTTCGAACTGGACAGCGCCAAGGTCGAGGCGACGTTCGAGAAGGGCATTCTCAAACTGCATATCCCCAAGCCCGCGGGTGTCCGGAAGGAAACCCGGAAGATCGCCATCAAGGCTGCGTAAACGTACCGCTGGCTGCGCCCTGCGGCCAGCCAGCGCATTCTGACGGAGTGCCCGATGATCCCGCTGCTCCTGCGTTTGCTGCGCCGCATCGTTCGCGATGGCAACCTCACGGTTGTCGCGCCGGACGGTGCGCGACATGCCATTGGCAACACGACGGGAAAGCCCGTCGTCATTCGTCTGCATGACGGCAGGGTCGCGTGGGATCTGTTGCGTAATCCCCAGTTGACGCTTGGCGAAGCCTATATGGATGGCCGCGTGACGGTCGATGATGGCGACATCGCCGATCTGCTCGGAATGCTGACACGCAACCTACAGCATGGCTTCGGCGGCGGTTATCTGGACTGGATCGCACGCTTGCGGTTTGTCGGACGAAGTTTCATGCAACGCAACGGTCACGAAAAGGCGCAGCGCAATGTCGCGCACCACTACGACCTGTCCGGCGCGCTCTACGAATTGTTTCTTGATGTTGATCGCCAGTACTCCTGCGCGTTTTTCGAGAGGCCCGGCGACAGCCTTGAGGCTGCCCAGATGAACAAGAAGCGTCGCATTGCGGCGAAACTCGATCTGCGTCGCGGCATGAGGGTGCTCGACATCGGATCCGGGTGGGGAGGGATGGGGCTCTACCTCGCCCAGGCGCATGGAGCGCAGGTCAAGGGCATTACCCTGTCAAGCGAGCAACTTCAGGCAGCGCGCGCGCGCGCCCTGGGCGCCGGCCTCGCCTCACGCGTACAATTCAGTCTCGAGGACTACCGCAAGATCGGTGGCGTTTACGACCGCATCGTCTCGGTCGGAATGTTCGAGCATGTGGGCGTTGGCAACTACGACGCTTACTTTAGGAAAATCGCCAGCTTGCTGACGCAGGACGGGGTCGCCCTGGTCCATTCAATCGGGCGAAGCGATGGTCCCGGTGTAACAAATCCCTGGATTGCGAAATACATATTTCCGGGAGGCTACGCACCTGCGTTGAGCGAGGTGCTGCCTGCCGTAGAGCGCGCGGGTCTCATTGTAACCGATATCGAGATCCTCCGCCTCCACTATGCCCAGACGCTCGCCGAGTGGCGTCGAAGGTTCAATGCCAACCGGCAGGCCACCCGGGAGCTCTATGACGACCGCTTCTGCCGCATGTGGGAGTTCTATCTGGCCGGCTCCGAAATGGCCTTCCGTTGGCAAGGCAACATGGTATTCCAGTTGCAGCTTGCCAAGCGCGTCGACACACTTCCGCTCTCCAGAGACTACATGACCCCGACTGTGTCGCTCGCCGCACAGCCGCGCATGGCCGCTGCCGCGAGTTGACAGCCCGACGCAACACGCATCAAGTGCGCTCTGTGTTTCTGTCAGGGGGCTCGACCCTGAAGGTGAGGGAGAGACAGGGCGGCAATGACCATGGACATCCAGTTCCTCGGCGCGGCGGGGACAGTGACGGGATCGAAATATCTTGTTCGCGCTGGAGCATCCAGCCTCCTGGTCGATTGCGGACTGTTTCAGGGTTTCAAGCCGCTGAGATTGCGAAACTGGGCGGAACCGCCCTTCGACCCGGCAAAAATCTCTGCTGTCGTGTTGACCCATGCGCACATTGACCACTCGGGCTACCTTCCTCTTCTGGTGAAGAAGGGTTTCCGAGGCAGGATCTATTGCAGTGAAGCGACGGCAGACCTCTGCCACATCCTTCTGCCAGATAGCGCGCGCCTCGCGGAGGAGGATGCCGAGCGCGCCAACAGGGTAGGCTACTCCAAGCACCGTCCCGCGTTGCCGCTCTACACAGAACGCGATGCCGAAGCGGCACTCCGGCATTTGGTGACAGTGCCGTTCGGCCACGCCTTCGAGCCAGTGGAAAGCCTGAAGGTAACGCTGGCACGCGCCGGTCACATTCTAGGGGCATCGACCGTGCGCATGTCGGACGGCCGCATGACCATCGCATTCAGTGGCGACCTCGGGCGTCAACATGACACCATCATGCAGCCGCCAGAGCCGATCAAGCATGCGGACTTCCTGGTTCTTGAATCAACCTACGGAAATCGGATCCATGAAAACCAGGATCCGGACAGCAGTCTTGCCGACATCATTGATCGCACGCTGAAAAGAGGCGGCACGATTGTCATTCCTGCGTTTGCCGTGGGGCGCACCCAGGCACTGCTTCTGGCCATCTCAAGGCTGAAAAAGCTGAAGAGAATACCGGCCGATACACCCGTCTACCTCAACAGTCCCATGGCGCAGGATGCCACAAGCATCTATCGCAGGCATCCAGGCGAGCACCGCCTGAGTGAGCAGGAATGCGAGGCCATGTGCCGAGCCGCAAAGATCGTGAACTCCGTCGACGAGTCTCGAAAGCTCAATCTATCACGCGTGCCAAAGATAATCGTCGCAGGAAGCGGTATGGCGACCGGAGGGCGCGTCACGCACCACATTGCGGCCTTCGGCCCCCACCCCGAGAACACCATCGTCTTTGCCGGGTTCCAGGCAGGAGGAACACGCGGCGCTGCTATGCTGGCCGGTACCAAAGAGGTCAAGATACACGGCAGCTACGTTCCCATCAGGGCTGAGGTCGTCGCGCTGGGAAACCTCTCCGCGCACGCCGACGCCAGTGAACTGGTGGACTGGCTCAGGAACTTCGAAAAGCCGCCACGCTGCACCTTTGTGACTCATGGCGAGCCAGCCGCATCGGATGCGCTTCGCATGCGCATCAAGGATGAGCTTGGCTGGGAGGTCCACGTCCCGGAGCATCTCGAGAAGATAGAATTGCGCCGAAACTGATCGAGCCAGAGCGATATTTACGCGCGCGACGCGGCAGTGCCTGCGATACGCGCTGTCGCGACATAGTCGGGTTTGCCGCTGGCAAGCACAGGCACCGACGCCACCTGACAGATGCGTCGCGGAGCAAACAGGGGTGACAGGCCGCAGGAGCGCAACCAGAGGATCATGTCTTCCCTGCTGGCGCTGGCGCAATCGGTAACGAGCACGATCTCCTCCGCCCGCGCCGCTCCCTCGACGATTATGGCTGCATGAGCATGCCCCGGCCAGAGCGTCGCGGCGGCATGCTCCACCATGTCCAGCGAGACCATCTCGCCCCCCAACTTCGCAAATCGTCTGGCTCGCCCGCGGATATGAAGGCGACCATCGACGAGAGAGACAATGTCTCCCGTGTCATGCCAGCCATCGGCCAGCGGTAACAACAGGCCATCCCGCATGTAACCGCGCATGACATTGGGTCCACGCACAAGCAACCGCCCTGCGTCTGTCATCCCATTCACGGGCTCGATGCGTACCTCGATTGCGGTGAGGCAGCGACCGACGCTGCCGGGCTGATTGTCGCCGGGCGTGTTGCTGGCAATGACAGCAGAAGCCTCGGTGACACCGTAACCTTCGACGACGCTGGCGCTGCATTTTGCCCTGAGCAGCGCGCGGGTCTCGTCGCGCAGCCGCTCTGCGCCGCACACGACCAGTCGCAGCGAATCAAGATCATCGGGTGCTGCCTGTCGCGCGTAACTGGCGGCGAATGTATCCGTCGCAAGCAAAATGGTCGCGCGATGATGACGAATGCGCCGGTCGATCTCCCGTCCCTGCAGAGGTGAGGGATGCAGCACCGTGCGTGCACCCGAAAGCAGTGGCACCAGCACCCCGACCGTCAGCCCGTAACAATGGAACATCGGCAGGGCATTCATCACCACATCGCTATCCGGATAGATGTCCAGGTGCGCTCGGATCTGCCCTGCATTCGCCAGCAAGTTGGCATGGCTGAGCGCGACACCCTTCGGAGCGCCCTCGGTTCCCGATGTAAACAGGATGACCGCCGTTGCGTCGGGTTCCGGCCATGGTGTTCCTGAGATTTGCCGCAGCCGCGCGCCAACGCACCCCGCAGCCCGGTCCAGCAGCGAGAAAGAGCCTTGCAGATCCTCAAGGTAATGAACAGGAAGGGTTCTGGATAACATCGTGAGTAGCGGCTGGATATGCGCGCGCTCCACAAAGTGCCTTGAGCAGATGATGGCCTTCAGACCGGCTGCCTGGCAGGCCGCTAGGACGCCGGCGCCGCCAAGCGTATGATTGATCATGGCCGGTACGATGCCGGCAATATGACAAGCCAGCAGCGAAACAAGACATGCGCCACTCGTTGGCAGCATCAGGCCGACGGCATTGCCGACGGTAACATGCTTGCGCAGCGCATGCCCGAGGGCAAAAGATCCCTGAACGAGCGCTCCTGCCGTCAACACGCTATCATCGTTATCGATGACAGCAACATGGCCCGCCCCGAGGCTACGGCGAATTTCCAGAAGCGCCTCGGGCAGAGATCGCCTTGTTGCGGCAAGGTCGAAGGGAACGGCCGAAGATGCCATGCGAGGAGGGCGCATCAACGGCCATCGAGGCTTAAGGCTCGATGCGCGAAATCTTCGAGCCTTCCAGCGCGATGCCTGCCATGAGGCCTTGCTGATCGAAGATGAAGGCGTAGGCATCGTGCTGCAGTGTCGTGGTGGAAAGGTTCTTTGCAAGGCCGCGATCGACTACGACCACGGTGGGACCAACCCCGATTTCCCACCCATCCGAGCGTCCGAGATAGTCGACGGCCTTGTCATTCATCAGGAAGAGGGCATAGCCGTAGGACTGCGCACCCGCCTGCAGCCCCCAGGACCCGGAAACGGAATTGTAGTAGCGATTGACTTGCCCCTTCCGGAACAGAACACCCTTTCCATAGGAGCCTCCAACCACAAGGCCTGCCTTGACGATTTCCGGAAAGACCAGGATGGCTTTGGCGTCGCGCGACAGGCGTTCCGCGAAGGCTTCATCCCTGTAGAGCTTCTCAAGCGCCTGCGTGGCGTCCCGATCGAGGTCAATGGATGTTGGCGACGCGATGGCCGGTCCGCCGGCGCCAAAGGCCGCAAGACAAAACGCGACTGCCATGAAACGCACCGCCGCTAGGGAAATTGATCGCATCGCCCGGATCCTTTGTTGGTTGAACGCATCCGCAGCCTAGCCGAGCGCCGGGCGCGGCAGACATGACAGGGGTCAAGCCTCGGTGCCATTTCGCCGAGGGGCGGGCTGTGGCGCTGCGTGTCCCTGGCTGCATTCGGCCTCACGTCCGCGAACAACACGCTGCCCTGCCATGTCGCCATGGGTCTCGGTCACCACCGTTCGCTGGCTCTCGGGACCATTGGCTGCATGGAGATACAGGACAACCCAGTCCCGTGTTTTTCCGAGCTCATGCGCGCGTGCCGTGTTGGAGTAGAGGGCCGTGAAGTGCCACCCATCAATTGTCTTGTGCATGACGGGCAGCCACGCATCTCCCTTCGGATTGAAGCGCCGTGGCGCAATGCGGTGCAGCGCGCCGGCGAGCGCTTGCCGCCGATACTCGGCATCAACGGCGAGGAGGAGGTCAACATCAGGTTCAGTCGAACGTCCGGCATGGCGCGGGTGTGACCGACGGAGAATGCGAGCCACGGCTTCAGCAAGCGCCGCGCGCCGTTTGGGGCCGAGGCCCGGCACGCGACGACGCGCCGGATCGAGAAGTGCCGCCTCAAGCTGATCGAGCGTTTCCGCATTCAGGGTATCGTGCAGGCGCTGAGCAAGGGCCAGACCGATCCCGGGGACAGTACAGAACAGGTCCTCCGGGTCGGTCTGTCCACGCAGCCGATCGAGATACGACCACCGGCCCGTCCTCGTGATTTCATCGAGCGATGCTGCAATGCTCTCGCCGACGTCGGAGATCTGTTGCAGCGCCTCCGTGCCACCGCGTTCGACGATCACTGAAAGATCGACGTCGAGGCCCTCGACGGCCGAAGCCGCGCGACGATAGGCATTGACCCGAAAGGGATTGTCGCCTTGCTCCTCAAGCAAGGTCGCCGCTTCACGCAAGCGCTGCGCCGCAAGAGGATTGATAGTCGCCGGTCGCGACCCGCGCCGGGAACCTCGCTTACGGCTTGTCATTGCAAGCAACTCCCGGATGAGGTGACGGTGATGTTCGGAACCTCGGCATGTCCCGACAAACCACTCCCCGGGTCGTTGACGCGCGTCATGGTAAGCGCGCGGGCAAGGGCCTACATCCAGCCTGATCGACACAGCGAGACCAGGAGGCATCATGAAGCGCACAGTACTGACCATCGGTGCGTTGATCTTCGCCGTAGCATGCGCACAGGCACAGCCCGGCCCGGGCCCAGGCCCAGGCCCGGGACCACATTCGCCCTATTGCGGTGGACCGGGCCAGCCACCATGCCCCCCGCCGCCGCCGTCGGGAGGGTCGCCGACCATGCCGCCATATCCGCGCTGGTCACCCGGCGACAGGCTTCCGCCGGCGTGGCGACAGGACCAGTACGCAGCACCGGACTGGCGCAGCAGCAATCTGTCACCGCCCCCCAGAGGCTACCGCTGGTACTGCAGCAACCCGCGCAATTGCGTTCTGGTGAGGGACGCGACGGGCATCGTTGTGCGTGCGAGGTGGAACGACGAGCGCGAGGATTACTGGCGCCGCCGCTATAGCCAGCGATACACCTATCAGGATGACGTCTATTATCGTGAGTGCCGAAGCCGAACCGACCCCGCAGGCATCCTCCTCGGCGGTCTCATTGGTGGCCTGCTGGGAGGCGCGGCCGACAGCCATGACGCCGGTGCCATCTTTGCTGGCGTGATCATCGGCGGGATAGCGGGTGCGGCACTGTCGCGCGAACTGGATTGCGATGACCGCTCCTATGCCTACCGGGCATTCTACAGCGGCCTGAACGGTTGGCGGACGGGATCTGTGTATGACTGGCGAAATCCCCGCAACGGCCATTACGGCCAATTTCGGGTACGCAGCTATTACTACGATCCCTACGGTTTCCACTGCGCCCGATACCGTCACACCGTATGGTCAAGTGGCAGGCGTCAGTTTGACGGTCGCGCCTGCCGCCAGCCGGACGGCGCGTGGAGCTTCATAGACTAGACAATCGCCTGCATGCGGCGCCGGGCCTCCTTGTGGGGGCCTAGCGCTGCCCACTGAAGTCAAGGAGGTCATCATGATGCGCCCCACGATCACGATACCGACGGCGACGCTCGAAGCCTTGATCGCCGAAGCCCGGGAGGCGCTTCAGGCAGGGGGGCGAGGCAACGGGCACCTGTCCAATGCACTTGGCGCGCTGCACGAGGAGCAATTGTCCGAACTGGTCGCGTTGAGTTCCATCGGATACAGCGTTCAGGGCGAACAGGAATGGGCGACCAGGCTCCTCGAAGCAAGGGCAATGGATGGTGCCGGAAAAATGGCCTGCCTGCTCGAGCAGGATGCCCTTGCAGATTTGCTTGAAGATGGTCTCATCGAGATCGGTTGTGCCCTCATGACCGAGCAGGAGAGTCCAGCAGCCTGAAAGCCGCAGTAGCATCAAGCGCGAGACATCGATCCAGCCGCTTCCTCGGCTGTTCGAAGCAGCCGGATAACATCCGCGTCAGTCACTTGCCGGAAGTCCTGGTAGAATTGCCCGACGGCAATGAAGGGCGAGGGGGTGTCGAGGCAGACCACGTCATCGACCTCGAGGCGCAACGCATCGAGTGTGTCAGCCGGCGCAACCGGCACGGCGAGGACAATCCGGCGTGGATGCCTGTGACGCAGCGCCTTCAATGCGGCGCGCACGGTGGCACCTGTTGCGATGCCGTCATCGACCACAACAGCCGTGCCATGGGCAACGTCAACAGGGTTGCGTCCGCCAAGATACAACTGCCGCCGCCGCTCGATCTCGGCAAGGGCCTCGCTCTTGGCGGTCTCCAGATAGGCCGCGTAGTCGAGTTCAACGCCACCCACGTCAGGGTTGATGACAAGCTCGGGGTGGTCGCCGTCAACGATCGCACCCAGCGCAAGCTCGGGGTGCAACGGGTGTCCGATCTTCCGCACGAGCAGAAGATCAAGGGGGGCTGACAAGGCGCGCGCCACTTCCACGCCAACAGGAACGCCACCCCGCGGCAGCGCGAGGATCACGGGCCGAATGTAGGCGTGCCGCGCAAGCTGAGCGGCAAGCAGGGTGCCTGCGTGTGTCCGGTCACGGAACATCATGCCTTTGCAGGAGCCTCCCTCATGGCCAGATGACGCTCGAACCAGTCGGCAGCAAGGTCGACCACACGGTCCAGCGTGCCAGGTTCCTCGAAGAGGTGGGTTGCCCCAGGCACAAGGACCATGTGCTTGGGACAGGTGAGGCGGCCGAGGGCGTGCCTGTTCAAGCCAATGACGCCGTGATCAAGGCTTCCCACGATCAGCAGCGTGGGCGCGCGCACGGTTGCCAACCATGCGCCCGCAAGGTCAGGTCGCCCGCCGCGCGATACGACGGCATGCACGGCGTCCGGACGTTCAGCCGCCGCCACCAGCGCCGCGGCAGCCCCGGTGCTCGCGCCAAACAAGCCGATGCGAAGGCCACTGATCCGCTGGTCGGCTCGGGACCACGCCACAGCCTCTCCAACCCGCGCGCCCAGCAGACCGATGTCGAAAACATTCTGTCTATCGGCTGCCTCGGCGCTTGTAAGCAAATCGAACAGCAGCGTCGCAAAGCCGCACGCCTGCAAGGCCGAAGCAACGTGGAGATTGCGCGGGCTGAGGCGGCTGCTGCCACTGCCATGCGCAAAGACAACCAGTCCAAGCGCTGCCTCCGGGACCGAGAGTTGAGCCTCCAGACCCAGCGCGCCAACCCGTATGCCTGTTGTCGCGGCAGGCCTGCCGGATCCGATTACATTCGCCATGCCCCCTCCGATAATAACCCCGCCCATTCCATGCACTGCGCTGGGTCAATCATTTCAACGGAACACCTGCGCTCCGGGTCCGAACATGGGGGTTGACAATGATAAGGCATCAAACGATATTGGTAAGGCATCAAACGAAAGGGTCTGCCATGACGTCAAGGCGCAATGTCCTGCAGCTGATCGGGGGAGGGGTGGTTCTGGCTGCCGCTGCAGGGGCGGGGTTCATCGCGACAAGCGGGCCTTCCGAGGCCGCCCGGGAGCCGTGGCGCAAGGCAGGCAAATACACCGAGTTCCGCCGTCGCGCCCTGTCCTATGCTCTCCTGACACCCAATCCGCATAACCGCCAGCCGTGGCTGGTCAAGCTCGAGGGGCAGGATGCCCTTACACTGTACTGCGATCTCGGCCGCCGCCTGCCGGCGACGGATCCCCTTGATCGCCAGATCACGATCGGTTGCGGCGCCTTCCTCGAGTTGCTGGTTCTGGCGGCCGCAGCGGATGGCTATCAGGCAACCATCACGCCCTTTCCCGAGGGCGAGGACATGAAGACCCTCGACCGCAGACCGGTTGCCCACGTGTCCTTCACAAAGGGCGCAGCCTCATCCGACCCGCTGTTTGCGCATGTCCTTGCGCGGCGCTCGAACAAGGAGATCTACGAGCCTCGGGATGTTCCCGCAGGTGCGCTTCAGCAGGTTGCCGAGGCCGGACGTGTCTTCAGCATGTCGTCAGACACCGTTGGAAACACCAATCTCGCCCAAAGGCTCCGCGACCTCACCTGGCGCGCCCACCTGAAGGAAGTGACAACACCGGCAGCCAACCAGGAGTCCGTCGATCTCATGCGCATAGGTGCCGCCGAAGTGACGGCCAATCCGGACGGCATCGAGCTGGAAGGGCCGATCTTCGAGGCAGGAAGAGTGCTGGGCGTCATGACCCGGCAGACCATGGCCGATCCGCAGTCGACCGCCTTCCAGCAGGGTCTCGAGCTCTACCGATCGATGGCCCTGTCAGGCCGTGCCTTCGGCTGGATCGTGAACGACAACCAGTCGCGCATCGACCAGATCAATGCAGGCCGCGCCTATGTGCGGCTGAACCTCAAGGCCACCAGCCTGGGTCTTGGCATCCACCCCTGGAGCCAGTCGCTGCAGGAATATGCCGAGATGAAGGATCTCTATCGCGAAGTCCATGACCTGCTCGCAGGCGGACGTCGCATCCAGATGCTGTATCGCATAGGATATGGTCCTCAAATCACGCCAACCCCGCGACGCGGACTGGACGCACACCTTGTCTGAACCACCGGACGTGCAGGGCGAAAAGCCAACGCACGAGCAGCTTCTCTTTCGTCTGCTGAACGAGATTGGGATCATAGACCAACTCGCCGCAACAGCCTTCGAGCGCCTGCTGCCGCATGGGCTGACACGGGCGCAGTTCACGGTATTGAACCATTGTGTTCGGATGGGCGACAACAAGACACCGGCGCAACTCGCAGACATTCTGCAAGTCACGCGGGGAACGATGACTAGTACGCTGGCAAGGCTCGAGGAGAAGGGCTTTATCCGCATCGAGCCGGATGCAATCGACGGCCGCTCGAAGCGGGTCCTGCTCACGCGCAAGGGCAGGGCGGCGCGGGAGGAATCCATTCGTGCCGCGTTGCCGCTTCTGTCCGAGGCCTCCGACGCCATCCCCAGGGAAATGGTCGAGCGCCTCCTGCCACAGATCGAGATCATCCGCGCCTGGTTCGATCAAAACCGTCTGGAGTGATCTTGCGGCCGTCAAAAGCCGATCACGTTTAGCGACTAGTCTTGCAATGCGGTCCGGTCAGCGCTGCGATGGAAGCAATTTGATCAAACGCATGAGCACAAGCGTCACCGCCAGGCTGCCGAGCAAAAGGACCGCGACGCCCGCTGCATCAGAGACCAGGGGCTGGCGCACCCCTTCAGCCACGCGCACGCCGTAAAGACCCCAGACGATGGGTACGAGGTAAAACGCGCTCCGTCCGGACAAGGCAACAGTCGCAGCAATCAGCGAAGCACCGCCAACGGCGACAAGGCCCGACATCGTGGCGATGTCCGGCGTGATGATCTTCTCGATCGTCAACACGGTGACCACGTTGACGATGGACGCGATCGTGAGCCATCCGGCCAGCAGGTTGAGCGGCAGCGCGATCAGCAATCGGTCCCGGAGGATGCCTGTACCTTGCGACCGCACGAGGGCAAATATCAACGCAGCCGCCGATACCGAAATCACGACGACGGTCATCCAGATCTGGTTCAGCGCCGCCATGAGGATCCAAAGACCACAGCCGCTGATCGCGACGAATGAGGGCCACGCATAGATCGCCAGCGTCTCGGAGGCCCGGACCACCGGCAGGGCCTGGTAGAGCGCATAGATGATCATGCCAAGATAGAGCAGCCCCCAGATCGCGAACGCAAAGCCCGCAACGCGCAAGGTCCCGTTGCCCTGGTACGAGAATTCAGCTGCCGACATGCCGAACTGGTAGATGGCCTGCAGGGAAGGAACTGCAACGGCAAAAATCACGGCGCAAATGATGAGTGTCGAACGTACGGCAGCAGGCATGACAGGATCCCCCAAGCTTGCGTCTGCGGAACACGACGCCCCCTCCAACCAATCAGGATTCAAACGAAGCGGCAAGTATGCCGCACGCCCCAAAAGCTCAAAGCGGACCGGCGTCCCACCGCAGGCAAGAGCCGCATGGTAACCAACTGGAGCCCGAGCGCCCTAACCAAGGGAAAGGAAAGGCCCGGTTTGCACGTCTCGCGCGCTTGATCTAATGGATGCGCAAAGCCGGTCGATCCCGCAGGCGGGGTCCGAGGCTAACGGCAAGCAAGCGCAGCAAGTGAGCGAGATGGACGGCCGATTTTCTGTCGCCCCCATGATGGACTGGACGGACCGGCACTGCCGGTTCTTCCATCGCATCCTCTCGCGCCGGGCACAGCTCTATACCGAGATGGTGACGACAGGGGCGTTGATCCACGGCCCGCGCGCGCGGCTACTTGCCTATCACCCGGCCGAGCACTCCGTCGCGCTCCAGCTCGGCGGCAGCGAGCCCGAGGACCTTGCTCTTTGCGCCCGCATGGCCGAGGACAAGGGCTATGACGAGGTGAACCTCAATATCGGCTGTCCGTCCGAGCGCGTCCAGAAGGGGGCCTTCGGCGCCTGCCTGATGCGCGAGCCCGACCTCGTGGCTGATTGCGTTGCGGCGATGCAGGCTGCCGTGAAGATACCGGTGACCGTCAAGTGCCGCATCGGCGTCGACGACCATGACGCGCGCGAGAGCCTTTTCGGTTTCATCGAGCGCGTCTCCAGCGCCGGTTGCCGCCACTTCGTCGTGCACGCCCGAAAGGCCTGGCTGAAGGGATTGTCGCCAAAGGAAAACAGGGACATTCCCCCGCTCGATTACCCTCTGGTTCACGAGGCCAAGCAGCACTGGCCACATCTGTTCATAGCCATCAATGGCGGCATCACGACGCTTGAGGCCTGCCATGAGCACCTCGGCCACGTCGACGGCGTGATGGTCGGCCGCGCCGCCTACCAGACCCCGGCCTTGTTGCTCGATGTCGACAGCAAGGTCTTCGACAGCCCAGATCCCCCACTGTCTCGCGACGAAGCGCTCGAGCGGTTCATCCCCTACGTCGCCGACGAGCTCGCGCGCGGGACGCCGCTGCATGCCATGACGCGCCACGTTCTGGGGCTTTACAGCGGACTGCCGGGCGCGCGCCTGTTCCGCCGGCACCTCAGCGAGAACGCAGTCAAGCCCGGCGCGGGCGTGAATGTCCTGCGCGAAGCCATCGACATCGTGCGCAAGGCCGCCGCCGCGCAGGCGGCAGCCTAGGCATGGAGATACTCACGTCCCTTCCGACAAGTGAAATGGCGCTACTGGCGCTGGGTGTGGGCATGGCGGGCCTGCTGGCGGGCGTCATTGCCGGATTGCTGGGTGTCGGTGGCGGCATCGTTCTCGTGCCGGTGCTCTTCCAGGCCTTCAGCCTCATTGGCGTGCCCGCGTCGCTCTGCATGCCGCTGGCCGTGGGCACGTCACTGGCCACCATCATCCCGACCTCGATCCGCTCGACCCTCAGCCACAACCGGCGCGGTGCGGTGGACTGGCCTGTCCTGAAGGCATGGTTCTGGCCGACCGTCGTGGGCGTGATCGCCGGATCGTCCGTCGTGGGCTTCATCGGTGGCAACGGATTGAAACTGGTTTTCGCGCTGGGCGCAGGAAGCCTCGGTCTTTTCATGCTGTTGGGCCCCGCCGACTGGCGCGCAGGCGATCGCGTGCCCCTCGGCTGGCAGGCATGGCCCCTTGGTGGCGCCAACGGGTTTCTCTCGGTCCTCATGGGGATCGGTGGGGGCACGTTCGGCGTGACGATCATGACCATCTGTGGCGCCGCAATGCACCGCGCCGTTGCGACCGCTGCAGGCTTCGGCGCGATCATCGCTGTCCCCGGAACGATCGGCATGATGCTGAACGGTTGGGGCGCGCCCGGCCTGCCGCCATTGTCCCTGGGCTATGTCAGCCTGCCGGGCCTGCTCCTGGTGGTTCCGGCCACGCTGCTGACGACACCCTGGGGCGTGGCGCTGGCCCATCGTCTCGACAGAAATGTCCTTCGCCGGGCGTTTGGCGTCTTCCTCTGCCTGACCGCCCTGCGCATGGCGTGGGCCCTGGTTGGTTGACGGGCGGCTATGTCCCATGAACCGCCTGTGATAACTTCCCCTTAAAGGGGAGAGTTCGCATGCGGTGGGCGGTTCGCATTCTGGTGTTGCTGCTGGTGCTTTTGGGATCAGGCTACGTGTTCGGTTCTGCCATCCTCGAGGCCAGCCTGAACAAGGTCACGCCGCACGCAGCCGGTGCGCCCGGCGATGAAGCCCAGGCCCTGCACGCGACCCTCGACATGGTCGACTTGCACGCCGATACGCTGCTCTGGGGGCGGGACGTTCTCGAACGCGGTACGCGCGGCCATGTCGACGTGCCGCGTCTCGTCGAGGGACGTTTCGCGGTTCAGGTCTTCTCGACCGTCAGCAAGACACCGCGCGGGCAGAATTACGACCGCAACACCGGCGACACCGACTCGATCACCCTGCTCGCGCTTATCAACGCGTGGCCACCACGCACATGGAACAGCCTCGTCGAACGGGCGATCTTCCAGGCCGAGCGCCTCCGGAACGCAGCACGCACGTCACCCGAAGCCCTCGTCCTGCTGCTGCGCAAGGAAGACATCCGCAACCTGATGAAGGCGAGGGCAGGCGGTGCGCGCACCGTAGGAGGGCTGCTCTCGACCGAGGGCGCGCATGCGCTTGAGGGACGGATCGAAAACGTCAAGCGCCTGCATGATGCCGGCTATCGCATGATCGGGATGACCCATTTCTTCGACAACGAGGTCGGTGGCTCGCTGCACGGTGTCTCCAGGGAAGGACTGTCACCGTTCGGCTTCCAGGCCGTTCGCGCCATGGAGGAGGCGGGTATCATCGTCGATCTGGCGCACGCCTCCGAGAAGATGGTCGCCGACGTGCTTCAGGTCGCGACACGGCCTCCCTTGGTTTCGCATACCGGTGTCCGTGGTACCTGCGACAGCACCCGCAACCTGTCGGACAATACGATGAAGGCCATTGCCGCAAAGGGGGGACTGATCGGCATCGGCTACTGGAAGGGCGCCGTTTGCGATGACACGCCGGCCGGCGTCGCCAAGGCCATCCGCTATGCGGTGGACCTCGTTGGCGAGGACCACGTTGCGCTGGGCTCGGACTATGATGGATCGACCACGGTGACGTTCGACGCTTCGCAGAGCGCAACGCTGGTCGAGGCCATGATGAAGGCGGGCCTGACGAGCGAGCAGATTGCCAAGATCAGCGGTGGCAACGCCATCCGCTTCCTCGAGGCGAACCTGCCTGACTGAGGTCTAGCCCCGATCAGAGCTTCTGGTCGTATTCGCCGACGTGCGGATTGGCTGAAAGCCGCCCGTCGATCTCGGCGAACATGCCACGCATGCGTTCTTCCGACACCGGGCTCTCGACCACGACGACAAGGCTGGGCTTGTTTGACGAAGCGCGCACCAGGCCCCACGTGCCGTCTTCCAGCGTGACGCGCACGCCGTTGACGGTCACGACATCGCGTATTGCAAGCCCCATGATCTTGCCACCGCGCGCCGCCATGTCCTTGTAGGCAGCGGTTACTTGATCGACGACGCCATACTTCTGGTCATCGGCGCAATGCGGCGCCATCGTGGGCGAACCATACGTCTTGGGCAGCCCGTCATACAGGGCCGACATCGGCGTCTTGCCCGCGCGATCCAGCATCTGCAGCGTGGCGATGGCAGCAACGATCCCGTCATCATAGCCGCGGCCGATCGGTGCGTTGAAGAAGAAATGCCCGCTCTTTTCAAAGCCGGCTTGCGCCTTCAGGTCATTCACGCGCCGCTTGATGTAGGAGTGCCCGGTCTTCCAGTAGTCGGTTTTTGCGCCGAGCCGGTTCAGTTCAGGATCCGTGAGATACAGCCCCGTGGACTTCACATCGACAACGAATTGTGCGCCGGGCTGCCGGCTTGCGATGTCCCGCGCAATCAGGACACCGATCTTGTCGGCGAAAATCTCGCGCCCCTTGTCATCGACGACGCCGCAGCGGTCGCCGTCGCCATCGAAGGCGAGGCCCACATCTGCCTTGTGATGGTGCACGGCATCGGCAAGCGCATGCAGCATCTTGAGGTCTTCGGGATTGGGATTGTAGCGCGGGAAATTGTAGTCGAGCTCGGCATCCATGGGGATGACCTCGGCGCCAATGCGCGCCAGCGCTTCAGGCGCGAAAACGCCCGCCGTACCGTTGCCGCAGGCAGCGACCACCCGAATGGGTCGCGACAGCTTTATGCCGCGCGTGACATCGGCGATGTAGCGCTCTCGAATGCCGTCCACGGGCGTATAGCTGCCGCCCGGCGCGCGGCGTGCGCGACCCGAAAGGGCAATCGTCTTCAGCGCACTCATTTCATCAGGTCCGAAGGTGAGCGGGCGTGCAGCCCCCATCTTCACGCCAGTCCAGCCGTTTTCGTTATGGCTGGCCGTGACCATCGCGACACAGGCAGCGTCCAGTTCGAACTGCGCGAAATAGGCCATGGGCGAGACGGCAAGGCCGATGTCGAGCACCTCGGCGCCACCTTCGATCAGCCCGAGGGCCAAGGCATGCTTCACGCTCATCGAGTACGAGCGATAATCATGTCCGACGACGACCCGCGGCTGGACCTTCAGGTCATGGAACAGGGTCGCCATGCTGAGGCCCAGGAGGCGCATGCCGTTCAGGTTGATTTCCTGCGGAATGAGCCAGCGCGCGTCATACTCCCTGAAGCCATTGGCAGCGATCAGGGGGGTGGTTTCGAAGGCAAATGAATTCGGTCGAAGATCGTTGGCCATGGCGCGCCTCTCATGCGAGCCCTGCGTTTAGGGGCTGCGGCTCTGGAATTCAACCCTTCAGGACCTCGAGAAACCGGGCAATTGCAGCATCGACAGGCCATTCATTGACGATCACGGCGTCTGGCGCGAGATCTACTTGCCGGTCAAGCCGCTGCGCGATTTCGTCGGCGCTCTCGCGCCCGCGGTCAGCCAGCCTTTGCGCCAGGGTTGCGCGGCTGGCAGTCACCAGGATGACGCGCGCGGGATTGAATGCCTTTCGCGCCGCGCGGGCAACCTCCCGCGACACATTGATGACAACGGCCCTTCCGGCTTCAAGATCGGCATGAATGGATGACGGGATGCCATAGCGAAGGCCATGGGCCGACCAGCTCAGGGCATAGGCGCCGCCTGCCAGCGACGCATCGAACACCTCGATGGATTGATGGGTATGGACCTCCGCATCGCTGATCGACGGACGCGTAATCACCCGTTGCGGAAAGACGTGTGTTTCAGACAGGTGGCGCGCAGCCGCAGCGATCAGCGTGTCCTTGCCGGCACCTGAAGGG
The DNA here is from genome assembly GCA_040381215.1 of Alphaproteobacteria bacterium. Lineage (GTDB taxonomy): Bacteria > Pseudomonadota > Alphaproteobacteria > Micropepsales > Micropepsaceae > SZUA-430. The sequence goes on from JBEIHO010000016.1 coordinate 21,161, forward strand.
CCCGCGACAAGAAAGAGGGTGCCGCGTGCCAGCCTGCTGACGGTCACCGCTTCAGTCCTTGAGCAGGAGTTCGTTGTTTTCGATCTGGAATTTCGAGAGCGAGCTGAAAAAATTCATGCCCAGCAGCGACTGGGACAGGCCGCGCCCGACCAGGGCTGTTACGTCTTCTCGAATGATCGATCCCACACGGACTTCGTCGAGCTCGACGCGGGCGGCCTGCGCCGTGCCGTTGGCCGTCGAGATCCGGTAGGTGAAATCCAGTTGATCGACGTCGATGCCGGCATCCTCGGCATCTTCCACCGTCAGGGCGATGACGGTAGCCCCGGTATCGGCCAGCAGCCGCATCTTCGCGCCGTTGATCTTCAGGTCGGCATAGAAGTGACCGTCGTTCGCCCGCCGCAGCACGACCTCGCTCCCATTCTTCGAGACAGGCGTTGCCGGGTTGAGCTCGCCCGCCACACGTTGCGCGATCGGCGCAAGGTCCTCCCGGTAGGAATAGGCAAGGATGATGGCGAAGAAGGCAAAGAACCAGATGAAGCCATAGCGAAACGCCTCACCCAGCGAGCCGCGCCATCCCAGCACAAGCGAGGTCAACAGCATGATCGCAAGCAGGATGTTCGTCACGAGGCGCGCAGACCCGGCCTGCGTGTCCGGCATCCGCAAGGAATTGCCTGCGATCCACACCACGAACAGGGACAGGGCGACAATGATGACGGCGAGGACGGCGAGACGTTTCATGAGCGACACCATACCGCCGAAGGCCTCTCCGTTCAATTAATATAACAAACAGAAAAGTGAAACTTGAAGAATAACAAAAAGAAGCGTAAAAAGAGGCATGGCGATCGCTCGGTTGACACCCGCAATTCACGAGATGCTCGGGCTCCCGGCTGTGGAGCGCGGCTGGGTCTGGCTCGTGGGTGCGGGCCCCGGCGATCCTGGGCTGCTGACATTGCTCGCGCTCGGCGCCCTGCAGCAGGCTGACGTCGTCGTCTATGACGCCCTTGTCGACGAGACGATCCTCAAGCTGGCAAGAGCAGGCGCGCTCATCGAATACGCAGGCAAGCGGGGCGGGAAGCCCAGTCCGCGCCAGCGCGACATCTCCCTGCGTCTCATCGAACTCGCGCGGTCAGGAAAGAGGGTCGTGCGCCTGAAGGGTGGCGATCCTTTCATGTTCGGCCGCGGTGGCGAGGAAGCGCTCGCGCTGGTCGAAGCGCGCGTTCCCTTTCGCGTCGTGCCGGGCGTTACGGCGGGAACGGGAGGCCTGGCTTATGCCGGCATTCCGGCGACACATCGCGACGTTAACCATGCTGTGACCTTCGTCACGGGGCATAACTCGGGCGGGCAGATGCCCTCCGATCTCGACTGGCAGGCCCTCGCCAGGGGATCGCCGGTGCTTGTGATCTACATGGGCCTCAAGCACTTGGCGCACATCCGGCGCGAATTGCTCGCCGCCGGTCGCAGCGCGCTGGAGCCGGTTGCCCTCGTGAGCCATGCGACGACGGCACGCCAGCGGGTCCTGGAAACGACCTTGGAAGCCGCCGTCGAGGACGCCGCGGCAGCAAGGATCGAGGCGCCCGTCCTCATCGTCATCGGCGAGGTCGTCAGGCTTCGCGCAGGTCTCGACTGGCTCGGAGCCATGACCGGCCAGGCCCTGGAGCCCGACCCCCTGGGCCTGCGGCCGGCAACCCGCAACCTGGCCTGAAGAGCCTATTCGGCGCGGAACTGGAACTCGCCCTCGTAGCCCCAATACCAGACGCGCACCTGGTAGTCCTGCCCCGCGACATAGCGGCCCGGCACCAGCGTGATGGAGTAGATCTCCTCCAGCATCGCACCCGTGGCCAGGCCTGCTGAGACCGCCATCTCGGGGCATTTCGTGTCGCTCACCCGGGTCTGCACCATTTCACCGGATCGGCTGAAAATCTGCCAGCGGAACACCTTGCAGGCCGAGGGGGCCGTCAGGGCTGCCGGGTTGGCGGTATTGTTCTTGAGGGCTACCTTCACCTCGATCACCGGCGGCACGGCGCCCCTCAATTGCACCGCGTCCCGGTTGGGCTCGAGGCGCAAGGATACGGCGTTCTCGATGAAATCGAAGCTGCCCGTGGAGGCCGCATAGGCAAGGCTGCCAACAACGGCAATCCAGAGAATGGCGCGAAAGGCATACTGGCGCCAACTCGGCGCCTCTGCCGGGGGGAGCGATGTCACTCAGGTCTTCTCCTTGGCAGGCTTGGTGTCGGTCTCGACATAGTCGAGATCGACATGAAACGTCTCACGCAGCCCGATCAGTGCGACGATCGCCAGCAGGGCGACGCCAATGCCGACGATCTCCGCCGCCTCGACGATCCCGAAGCCGAATTCGTCCTTGAGCAGCGCAAAAGCCATCGTGATGGGAACCGTGAAGCCGCGGACGAAATTGGGCACTGACGTCGCAACCGTGGCCCTGAGGTTGGTCCCGAACTGCTCGGCGGCCACCGTCACCATCATCGCCCAATAGGCCGTGCAGAAGCCGATGACGAAGATCACGGTGTAGAACGCCGATGCCGTCGTGATCGAGGCATGGAAGAAATAGCCAAAGCTCAGGATCAGCGCGAACAGGAACAACCCGATCGAAAGTTTCCGGCTTCCGACGAATTGGCTGAAAAGCCCGTTGGCGACGCTTCCCAGCGTGATGCCGCAGTAGAACCAGAACACCGACGTCCCCGCAATGATCGCCTCCGTGACCCCGAGAACCTTGGAAATCTCGGGCGAGAACGTCACCAGGATGGCCAGCGAGTACCAGATCGGCAAGCCCACCAGGATGCAGTTCATGTACCGGCTGAACCGATCCCACGAGGTGAAAAGCATGAGGAAATTGCCGCGGGCGATATCCTCCTGCGCGGCAACGGCCTTGAAGATGCCCGACTCCGCAACCGACAGGCGCAAGGCCAGAAGGCCGAGCCCCATGACACCGCCGAAGATGTAGGCGCCCCGCCATGAGAAATACTCATAGACAAGGGCGGCAGCCACCGCGCCCGCCACGCCCGTGGCGACCACGATCGTTGTCCCGTAGCCGCGCACCTGCTTGGGCAGCAACTCGGCGACGAGGGTAATGCCACCCCCGATTTCGCCGGCAAGGCCGATACCCGTGAAGAAGCGCAGCGCGGCATACTGGTCGATGGGCGACATGATCGCGTCCACGCCCGGCCCGAACTGGCCGACAAATCCGTTGAGAATGTTGCCGACCGAATAGAGCAGGATCGACCCGAAGAGCAGCTGGATGCGCCCCACCTTGTCGCCGATGACGCCCCAAAGCACGCCACCCACCAGAAACCCGCCCATCTGCCAGTTGAGCAGATAGGTCCCCACCGTGACGAGGTCTTCGCCCGAAACCCCCAGGTCGGTAAGGCTCGAGACCCGCAGGATGGAGAACAGGATCAGGTCAAAAACGTCTACGAAATAGCCAAGCGCGGCAACAAGGATGGCAAGGCGCACATTGTTCGACATCTAGCAAAGCCCCCGGACGCAGAATCCGCCCAGTGTGCTGTGCCTTCAGGGGCGCTGCAAGGGGACCCAGCCACTCTCGCGGCGACCCTCGAGCGGGGCGAACCGGGCCTTGTAGGCCATCTTGCGGCTACCCTCGATCCAATACCCCAGATAGACGTAGGGCAGACCCCGGCTCCTCGCCTGCTCGATGTGGTCAAGCACCATGTAGGTGCCCAGGCTCCGCCCATCGTCATCGGCATTATAAAAGCTGTAGACCATCGACAACCCGTCGCTGAGCAGGTCCGTCAGCGCCACGGCAGCGAGGTCCCCGGTATGAGGCCCGGTGGCGTACCTGTACTCCACCAGATGGGTTTCCACCGCCGAGTCCTCGACCATGGCGACATAGTCGAACATGGTCATGTCCGACATCCCGCCGTCGCTGTGGCGGACGTCGAGATAGCGGCGCAACAACCGGAACTGTTCTTCCGACGCCCAGGGATCTACAACTTCTGATTGCAGATCGCTGTTTCGCTCGAGAACCCGCTGGAACGAGCGCGACGATTCGAAAGCATCGACCACGACGCGCACGGACACGCAGGCCTGGCAGGAACCACAGGTCGGCCGGTAGGCCATGCTCTGGCTGCGACGGAAACCGGCATGCGTCAGCACGTCATTGAGGCTGCGGGCTGCTTCTCCCGTCAGGCGGGTGAAAACCTTGGTTTCCATCTTGCCGGGCAGGTAGGGGCAGGGCGCGGGCGCGGTCTGGTAGAACTTGGGTATCTTGGTGCCAAACTGCTCTGACACGTAAGCTGGTCCCGCGAGAAAGAACGGCCCGAATCAGTGGATAGGGGCTCCGTGCTTCAAATCTCACACAGAAGAGGCCTCGATGGGAACTGCCAAATTACCGATGACGCCCGCCCTAGAGGTTGGGGGGCAGGACCGGGGCCTCTTTCAACAGGATGATGCTGACCCGGCGGTTGGCCGAGGCGTGCGGGTTTTCCGGATAGAGCGGATCGGCCCCCGCCTTGCCGACGACTTCGGCAACCCGGCCATCCTTCAAGCCAGCTTCCTGGAGGATCCGCAAGGTGGCGTTGGCGCGCGCTGAGGACAGGTCCCAGTTCGTGTAGCCGCCCGGACCTGTAAAGCTGCCGCCATCCGTATGGCCCGAGATGGAAATCCGGTTCGGGAATTCGTCGACGACCTTCCCGACTTCTTCCAGAAGGGTCCTGACCTCCGCCGTGGGCTCGGCACTGCCGGGCTCGAACATCGACCTGCCATCCTGGTCAATCAGCTGGACCCGCGCGCCCTCTGGCGTGGTGTCGATGATGATGTGGCGGGAGAGCTTCGCGAAATCAGGCATGTCCTGCATCGCCTGCCGCAGGCGTATGGCCGCCCGCTCGAGCGCCGCATCGCTTCCCGTGTCACCGTTCGCCGCATCCGCCGAGGGATCGCGCGCATCGGCCGTCGCGGCGTCCTCGCTGGCCGTGTTCGGCGGACGAAGTGCCGTCTTGGCCGCCAGCTGTCCCGAGCCGTCGACGCCGTTCTCGGCCGGGGCGGTACCCGACAGGACGGCGCCATTGCCCGAGTTCGAGCGGCTGACGGCTTCCGGCGCAAAATAGTCGGCGATGCCGCGCTTCTGTTCGGGCGTGGTGGTATTGATGAGCCACATCAGCAGGAAGAAGGCCATCATGGCTGTCACGAAGTCGGCATAAGCGACCTTCCAGGCGCCTCCATGGTGTCCGCCATGACCGCCCTTCTTGATCTTCTTGATGATCGTCGGCGCTTGTTGTTGTCCGCCTGCCATGTCGAGCCGTACCTGATCCCCGTTCGGTGCAACCGCGCGCCAAGCCCGGCCAGAGGGCTTGTCTTTGGGCTGCGGCCCCATTACTGCGTTCTTCCGCTATTATGGCGCGCGGGTCGTTAACGCGCCCTTGAGCCTGCCCGGGATGGTCCAATGACATTGAATTCACGCGCTTTTCGCGATGCCTTGGGTCATTTCGCTACAGGGGTCGCGGTCGTATCGGCGCGCACCGCCAGCGGCGAAACCATCGGCTTGACGATCAATTCATTCGCGTCCGTTTCGCTCGACCCGCCACTTGTGCTGTGGAGCCTCGACCGCGGATCGGACCGCTTCCCCCTGCTCATGGCTGTCGAAGGCTTTGGCCTCGGCTTCCTGGGTCAGGACGGCCGCGACGTGTCGCGGCGCCTCTCGCGCAAGGGCCAGTTCTCCCTCGCCCCCGACGAAGTCAGCGCAGGGACAAGCGGCATCCCGGTCCTTCGCTCGGCCATTGCCTCGTTCGAATGTGCCGTCGAGCAGCGCATCGAAGCCGGTGACCACGTGATCTTCCTTGGGCGCGTCCTCACCTGCACGCACGTCGGCCATGAGGACCCGCTCCTCTATTACCGCGGGGCCTACCGTGCACTCGCCGCGCCGGACCAGCCTCAGGGCGCCGGTTGAAGCACGATCGTGCCGATTGAACGCGTCTCGATGTCCTGCGGGTTCGTGCGAACCTGAAGGTACTCACCCCGCGCCCAACGCGGCGCCAGGTTCTGGTAGAAGGGCGAGAAGACGTTTCCGCTCTGGCCTGTAGACGCCATGAAGAGCGATTTTTCCTCCGCGCCCATGTCGTAGATCCCGCGATAGCCGCTTCCATGCACGGCGGCAAACGGGTTTGCGTTCGAATAGCGATAGGCCGCCCGCTGCACGGTCGAGTTCCCGCCGCCGATTTCATGCGAGAAGCCGAACAGCGAGGACAGGACCGGAATGAAGCCGAAGGGCGTGTGCGAGAACGTCGCCCGATGCGCCGCGCCCCAGCGCCATGCCGTCATGTCGTTCCCGTAGCGAGACTTGAGGTCGGAAAGTGCGGCCCTGAGGCTCTGGCTTGCGATGGCCGCACACGTCTCGCGCGGTGACGTTCGAGTGTCATCACACAACAGCACGGCATCGGGTTCCCCCGCAGCGACAGCGGCGAGGAAGTTGGGTCTGTCTCCCCACATCTGCTTGAACAGGTCGCCCGCCTCATCTTCGAACAGTGACTGCAGCAGGGCACGCATCCAGCCTGCAAAGACCAGCGGCGCCGCAGCGTCTGTACGCATGTGCCGATCCCAGTCGGCCAGCAGCTTGAGCGCTGGCTGCAGGTCTTCGCCCCCCGAACGCGCCAGATCAAGCAGTCCCGGCAGCGCATCCATCGCGAAACGCTCGGCCGCATCAAGCTGGACCTGCCGGAAGCTGTCGACATCATGCTTGCCCTGGTGGCTGGCGAGAAGTTCCTTGATGCGCCTCGCCCGATATTCAGGGTCGAAGTCCTGCGCGATCATCGGCTTGTAACCGGGTGGAACGACATTGTTGTTGGCCGTCACGAACACATCATCCGCACCGCCCGTCCACGAGGGCGCATCGTCACCCGTCAGGAAGCCGCGCCAGTCATGCGTGCTCTTGCGACCGTCAGAGGGCAGAAGGCCTGCCACCAGGTTCTCAGGCGCGCGTACCGGAATGCGCCCCGGCAGGATCAGCCCGGTATGCCCCTTCGTGTCCGCGTAGACAAAGCTCTGGATCGGCGCATTGTAGGGGGCGAAGATCTCGCGGATCGTCTCGGGGCTTGCGTCAGGCGCTTCCATGATGCGCAGAAGCGTCTCGCCGGTCCGGTCTTCCGGGGACAGGGCCGGCCATTTGAGCGACAGTGCATGACCCTCCGGTACCAACGCTTTCAGGCGTGGCTCGTCGGTAGGCAGGACCGGGCCGTTACGGGTGCTGCGGACACGAATGGTCCGGTCTGCCCCGAAGCGCACCTTGATGACCTCCCGCCGCGTTTCAAAGCGCTGCGACCCCGTCGGTGTCAGATAGGCAAGCGAATTCTCAGGATCGATTGTCTCCCAGTAGAGATCCTGCGTGTCAGCGCCCGTCGTCGTCAGCCCCCACGAAACATGGGCCGTCCTGCCCGAGACAATGCCGGGAACACCCGGAACGCTGCCACCGACAGCGTACCCACCCGGCCAGCTCAGATGCGCGAGATACCAGAAGCCGGGCACGGTCAGCGGCAGGTGAGGGTCGTTCGCCAGCATCGGCAGGCCACTTTGCGTCATGTTGCCACCAACGACCCAGTTGTTGGAGGCACCGATCGTCGCCAGGTTGGGTGCGATGGCATCGAGTGCGGCAGCTGCGTCGGCGAACTTGGATCCAGGCTTTGGCGCATAGCCCAGATAGGCATCCAGCGCCGCTTGCGGCAGCGGCGGGTTGAGCCCCCGGATCTTTTCAGGCGGCATGCGCTGCAGCAATTGCAGGCGCAGGATTTCCTGGAAGGCATTGGCCGACAACTGGACCGCGATGGCCTTAAGCGTTGCGACCGAATCCGCTGGCTTCCAGTCTTCCGGCTTCACGCCCAGCATGAAGAACTCCGGCGGCAGCGGCTGCCCCTTGCGTGGCAGGGCGGCGTTGACCCCGGCAGCATAGGCTTGAAAAGCGGCCAACGCCTCCGGGGACAGGTGGTCCACCGATGCTTCGGCGGCGCGATAAAGCCCGAGGGTGCGCAGATATTGGTCCGGCAGCACGGCTGCGGCGCCTGCAACCTCGCTCAGGCGGCCCTGCACGGTGCGCCGCTGGAACTCCATCTGCCACAGGCGGTCCTGCGCGTGCACAAAGCCGAGCCCGAACAGGGCGTCATTTCGGCTTTGCGCAGCAATATGGGGAACCCCGTCCTCGTCGCGGACGATCCGGACCGGCGCAGCGACGCCCGCCACCTCCAGTGTCCCGGAGAGTTTCGGCAGCGACCCCTGGAGCCAGAAGGTCGTGATACCGATCCACAGGGCGCCAAGCCCTGCCAGAAGGCCTGTGCTGGCCATCGCGATACGAAAAAAGCGCTTCATTGTTCCAGTGCATCCGGTCTGCTAGGTCGTGCGCCAACTTAAGGGGAAATCCTTCAATGGCAAATCTCGCATTCATTGGCCTCGGGCGCATGGGCTATCCGATGGCGGGCCACCTCGTGCGCATGGGGCACAAGGTCAAGGTGTTCAATCGCTCGTCCGCGCGCGCCGAGGCCTGGGCACTCGAACACGCAGGCGTGGCGTGTCGATCGGTTGGCGAGGCCGTCGATGGCGTGGACATGGCATTCATGTGCGTGGGGGACGACCCCGACATTGCAGCGGTGGCCCGCCAGGCATTCGCAGCCTTGCGGCCGGGCTCGGTGCTTGTCGATCACACGACAGGATCGGCCGCGCTGGCGGCAGAGCTTGCCGCTGAAGCTGCCGCGCGCGGCCTCCACTTCATCGATGCACCGGTGTCCGGTGGCGAGGCCGGCGCGCAGAAGGGACAGCTCACCGTGATGTGCGGCGGAGACGAGCAGGCCTTCGCCGCGGTCGAGCCGGTGATCCGCGCCTACGCAAAAATGGTGCGCCGTCTCGGTGGGCCCGGGGCCGGCCAGAAGACCAAGATGGTCAACCAGATCTGCATAGCGGGCCTGGTCCAGGCGCTGGCGGAAGGCGTGCACTTTGCCGAAAAGGCCGGCCTCGACCCTGACGCAGTCATCGAGGTGATCTCGAAGGGCGCAGCCCAGAGCTGGCAGATGGAGAACCGTGCAGGGACCATGCACCAGCGGCGCTTCGATTTCGGTTTTGCGGTCAACTGGATGCGCAAGGACCTGCGCATCGCCCTCGCCGAGGCAAGGCAGAACGGTGCTACCCTGCCGGTAACAGCCCTCGTCGACCAGTTCTATGCCGACGTGGAACGCATGGGCGGCCAGCGATGGGACACATCCAGCCTGATTGCACGATTGTCGGAATGAGCGTGGCCTAGCTTCTCGCGGCAAGTGCTCGCGCCGCCCGCGGCGCGAAATAGCTGAGCACGCCATCCGCGCCCGCCCGCTTGAAGCCCGTGAGGCTTTCCATCATCGCCTTGTCCGCGTCGATCCAGCCGCGCTCGGCCGCAGCCATGATCATCGCGTACTCGCCCGATACCTGATAGGCAAACGTCGGGACACCGAAACTGTCCTTCACCCGTCGCACGATGTCCAGGTAAGGCATGCCGGGCTTGACCATCACCATGTCGGCACCCTCCGAAATGTCCAGGGCCACCTCCCGCAGGGCTTCCTCGCTGTTGGCGGGATCCATCTGGTAGGTGCGCTTGTCGCCCTGCAGTACGCCCGCCGAGCCGACGGCGTCCCGGAAGGGGCCATAGAACGCGGACGCGTATTTCGCCGCATAGGCCATGATCAGCGTGTCCTGGTGTCCCGCCTTGTCGAGGCCTGTGCGAATGGCGCCGATACGCCCATCCATCATGTCGGAGGGAGCGATGATGTCACAGCCCGCGTCGACCTGCGTCAGCGACTGCGCCACCAGCACATCGACGGTTTCATCGTTCAGGATGATCCCGTCTCGCATCAGGCCGTCATGTCCGTGCGACGTGTAAGGGTCGAGCGCAACGTCGCACAGCACCCCGATGTCCAGCCTGGCTTGCCGGATTGCACGGGTGGCCCGGCAGACCAGATTGTCCGGGTTGAGTGCCTCCTTGCCGTCAGGTGTCCTGCGCGCAGGATCCGTGTACGGGAACAGCGCGATGACAGGAATGCCGAGACGGCAGGCTTCCTCGGCGGCTGCAGGCACGAGATCGACGGAGATCCGATCGACCCCGGGCATGGAGGCAATGGGATCCCGCCGCTTCTGTCCGTCCACAAGAAACACGGGCCAGATCAGGTCGGACGGGGACAGGGCGTTCTCGGCAACCAGCCGCCGCGACCATCCGGTACGTCGGAGCCGCCTCAGGCGTGTGGCAGGGAAGTGGCGGGCAGATTCATGGGCCATGGCGCGAGAGGGCTTCGTTGACAGGAGTACCCCCTCTTCGTATCACCACCGCAAGCCTTGAGGGAAGACGTGGCATGCCGTTCGAATTGTCGGAAGATCAACGACTTGTGCAGAAGACCGCGCGTGACTTTGCGGCCGGTAACCTTGCACCGCATGCGGCGAAATGGGACGAGGAAGAGATCTTCCCCGTACCCACGATGCGCCAGGCGGCCGAGTTGGGATTTGCCGGCATCTATGTACGCGAGGAATTCGGCGGCAGCGGCCTCAGCCGTCTCGATGCGGCGGTCATATTCGAGGAACTGGCCGCCGGCTGCACGCCGACAGCCGCCTTCATCTCGATCCACAACATGGCGTCTTGGATGATCGACCGCTTCGGCAACGACGAGCAGCGTCGCCGCTGGTTGCCGCGCCTGATGACGATGGAGCTTGTCGCCTCCTATTGCCTGACAGAGCCTGGCGCGGGTTCCGACGCCGCAAGCCTCAAGACACGGGCGGTGCGCGACGGCGATCACTACGTGATCAACGGCGGCAAGGCCTTCATCTCCGGTGCCGGCACATCCGACCTCTATGTCTGCATGATACGCACCGGCGAAGACGGTCCCAAGGGGATCTCCTGCATCGTGGTCGAGAAGGGAACGAAGGGGCTGAGCTTCGGCAAGAACGAGCGCAAGATGGGTTGGCGCAGCCAGCCGACGGCAACAGTCAATTTCGAGGATTGCCGCGTGCCGGTTGCCAACCGCATCGGCGGCGAGGGCGATGGGTTCCGCATCGCCATGATGGGTCTCGATGGCGGGCGCATCAACATTGGTGCCTGCTCGCTCGGCGCCGCACGCGCCGCGCTCGAGCAGGCCCAGCGTTACGTCGTTGACCGTCGGCAGTTCGGGCGCCAGATCGGTGAATTCCAGGCGACGCAGTTTCGCCTCGCCGACATGGCTACCGAACTCGAGGCCTCGCGCCTGATGATCTGGAACGCCGCTGCTGCCCTTGATCGACGTGATCCCAGGGCCACGATGCTCTGCGCGATGGCCAAGCGCTTTGCGACGGATCACGCATCAGCCATCGCCAATGATGCGCTGCAACTGCACGGCGGTTACGGATACCTGAAGGATTTCCCGCTTGAACGTCATGTTCGTGATTTGCGCGTCCATCAGATCCTCGAGGGCACCAACGAGATCATGCGTGTCATCATCGCGCGCGAATTGACACGCCAGTAGGACAGCCTGTTGCCAGAGCCAGGAAACCGGGAGACCCCGACATGAACGCGGACGACGAGGTTCTCTTCGAGCACAAGGGCAGGGCAGGCCTCATCACACTCAGTCGCCCGAAAGCCCTCAACGCGCTGACCCTTGGCATGGTGGACGCCATGACACGGCAATTGCAGGCCTGGCGCAACGATCCCGCCGTCGAGATGGTCATTGTCAGGGGCGCTGGCGAAAAGGCTTTCTGCGCAGGCGGCGACATCCGCGCCCTCTACGATTCTGGCAAGGCAGGCACCCCCTATGTCATCGACTTTTATGCGCGTGAGTATCGCCTCAACACGATCATAAAGCGCTATCCCAAGCCTTACGTTGCGCTGATAGACGGCATCGTGATGGGCGGTGGCGTTGGCGTGTCGGTGCACGGCAGCGTACGCGTCTGCGCCGAGGGTACGATGTTCGCCATGCCGGAAACGGGCATTGGCCTGTTCCCCGATGTCGGCGGCACCTACTTCCTGCCGCGTTGTCCCGGCCAGACGGGCATGTATCTCGCACTCACCGGCGCACGGCTTGACGTAACCGACGCGAGGTATGCAGGCATCGCAACCCATGTCGTGCCGCGCGTGCAGCACGCCAGCCTGCTGGAAGCTCTGTGCGACGGCACGGAGCCCCTGGAAAAGGTGCTGGCCCGACACAGCGTATTTGCCCAGGACAAGCCGCGCCTTCAGGGATTGCAGGCCGCCATCGATCATCACTTTTCGAAGCCGTCGGTCGAGGCGATCATGGAATCGCTCCAGTCAGGGACCGCGCTCTTCGAGGAGCAGACCCTCAAGGCGCTGAAATCAAAATCGCCCACAAGCCTCAAGGTCGCCTATCGCCAGGTGCGCGAGGGCGCCCGGCTGGGGTTCGAGGACTGCATGCGTCTCGAGTTCCGGCTGACCAACCGCTTCATGCGCGGACGCGACTTCTATGAAGGCGTGCGCGCCGTGATCATCGACAAGGACAATGCGCCGCGTTGGGATCCGCCTGCGCTCGAGCAGGTGGGGCCTGATGTCGTGGAAAGCTATTTTGCGCCACTGGAAGGTGGCGACCTCGAACTCTGAAGATCGTGTCAAAAGGGAGCGCGCGAACATGAAGGTCGGATTCATTGGTCTTGGCAACATGGGCGGCCCCATGGCGGTCAACCTCGCAAAGGCGGGCCACGCCGTAACCGCCTTCGACATGTCGCCCGCAGCCATCGACAAGGCGGCTGCCGCCGGTGTCACGGGGGCGCCCTCGGCTTCAGCTGCCGCCGCTGGCGCCGAAGTCGTGGTGACCATGCTCCCCGCCGGGCAGCACGTCCGCAGCGTTTATCTCGGGGACACGGGAATTCTGGCAGGTGCGGCGGCGGGCACGCTGTTCATCGATTCCTCGACCATCGATGTGGCCACCGCCCGTGAGGTGCACGCAGCCGCAAGCGCGCGCAAGCTCGAGTTCCTCGACGCTCCCGTATCCGGCGGCGTGGGCGGGGCTTCTGCCGGAACGCTGACATTCATGGTCGGAGGTGAAGAAATGGCGTTCCAGCGGGCAAAGCCGATCCTCGAACGGATGGGCAAGAATATCTTTCACGCCGGTGGCGCCGGCAACGGACAGGCGGCGAAGATCTGCAACAACATGCTGCTGGCGATCTCGATGATTGGAACCTGCGAGGCCTTTGTGCTTGCCGAGAAACTGGGTCTCTCGCACGAGACCTTGTTCCGCATTTCCTCGACCGCTTCAGGCCAGTGCTGGAGCCTGACCAGCTATTGCCCCGTGCCGGGGCCTGTTCCTTCATCGCCCGCCAACCGCGACTATCAAGCAGGGTTTACCGCGGCCATGATGCTGAAGGATCTCAAACTGTCCCAGAATGCAGCACAAGCCGCGGGCGCCGCGACGCCGCTGGGCGCGCAAGCGACAGCCCTTTATTCGATATTTGAATCTGCGGGTGCCGGGGGCAAGGATTTTTCGGGCATAATCCAGATGCTGCGCGGTCACCTGTCATCTTAACCTGCTGTTTGCCGTATCACTTAAAAGATCCTTAGCGCGCACTGTTTAGGTTCGCACCGAAATGCAAAGGGGCAAAAGGCCCCGGCATGTGGTTTCGGGTGGGATCATGACCGTCACGGCAAACGCACGCGTTCAGGCAGAAGCATCGCAGGAAAGCGTCAAGCAACGTTATCTCGAGTGCCTCAACCTTGTTGAGCGCCTCCACAGGCAGCTTCTCGACGTCATCAAGGATGAACTCGAGCGTGTTGGCCAGGGCGACGTCAACAGCGTGCAGGCGCTGCTCCTGTTCAATATCGGTTCGCAGGAGTTGACCGCCGGCGAGCTGCGCACACGCGGCCATTATCTGGGCTCCAACGTCTCCTACAATCTGAAGAAGCTTGTCGAGGCCGGTTACATCAATCACGTCCGCTCTGAGAGCGACCGCCGCTCCGTGCGGGTCAGCCTCACGGACAAGGGCAAGACCATCGCCAGGATCGTGGCAGGTCTGTTCGATCGGCACGTGCTGCTGGTCGAGCCCTCAGGTGGCCTCGAGGTCTCCGAGTTTGCGTCCTTGAACCGGGCGCTGCAGCGTCTCGAGCGCTTCTGGCTGGACCAGGTTCGCTACCGCCTCTAGACCTTCGCCGCAGCTGAGCCGTTGCGGCTCGGTTTCCGCGACGACGCTCGCGATTTGGGTGCGTGCGCTCCCGCACGCGGCAGATTGTCGATCACGGCATCCACGAGCGCCTTCTGCTGCTTCGGCGCGATCTCGTGGCCGGCCAGCATGACACGTGCACCGATCCCGTCCACCAACGCAACAAGGGTGTGTGCCGCAAGCCGCGGATCAATGTCGGGCGAAAGCTCGCCCGATTGCTGCGCGCTCTCGACCAGCATCGCGACGCGATCAAGCCATTCGAAATAGCGCATCTGCATGAGGTTGCCGACCTCGCGGCTCTGGGTCGAGCGTTGCCAGAGGCCCAGCCAGACCCTCCAGGCCCCCTGGATCGCCGGGGTGAGCGGAAGCGCCTGGTACACGACTTGGCGCAGGGCCTTGAGGCCCTTGTAGGCTTGCTGGCTGTCCTGCATCTGCGAACGCACAACAATGCCGATGAAGGACGAGGCCTGGATCAGGACTTGATCCTTTGACTGGAAATAGTGCGATAGCGCACCGGTGGTGAACCCGGCTTCCTTGGCGATTTCACGGACGGTCAGTCCGTCAATGCCGCTGCGCGCCATCACCCTGTAGGCAGCTTCGGCAAACGCGAGCCTGCGTTCCTCATGATCCACGATCTTTGGCATTCAGTGCGAGCCTGTCACAAATGGCGGAACCAAAAGTGTTCGCCAAACGAGGGATGTTTGCAAGGCAGCATTCGCCGGAGGCGGGGCATTCGCCACTGCCAACATTTGTTTGGATCACTTTTTTGCGCGAGGTGACACTTGACGGCAATAGCGTAACACAGAACGCTTGTTATAAAACGGTGCAATGGCCGACGCAAAAAGCGGCACCATGTCAGTCCGGCGGCAGGACGAGGCCTCAAAGGGGGAAACAGGGTGCACATCAGGAGGGAACCATGTCTCGTTACATCCGAAACGGTCTTCTGGCCGGTTCTGCAGTCTTGGCACTGACGGCGTCCGCGATTGGCGCCGAGACCATTGAAAAGGTCGTCGTTACCGCGCAGAAGCGCTCGCAGGATGTCCAGAAGGTTCCGATTTCCATGTCGGTCCTGACCGGCACGCAGCTCGATGACCGCGGCATTGACAGCTTCTCTGCCCTCAAGAACCAGGCGCCCTCGCTCAGCTTCGGCGCCGGCGTGACGGGCGGCGAAAGCGCGATCACCATGCGCGGCGTTGGCACCGAGAACGTGACCGGCGGTGGCGACCCCGGCGTGGCCCTGCACACGGACGGCGTCTACATCGGCCGCACGGCGGGCATCGACCAGACCTTCTTCGACATCGAGCGCATCGAAGTCCTGCGCGGACCCCAGGGGACGCTCTACGGCCGCAACTCGACGGGCGGCGCGGTCAACATCATTTCCCGCAAGCCCGAGCTCGGCGTTTTCAGCAGCTCGGCCGACGTTTCCTACGGCAACTACAACGCCCTGACGCTGCGTGGCATGGTCAACTTGCCGATCGGCGAAGCGGCGGCCCTGCGCGTCGCCGGCGTGATGAACAAGCGTGATGGCTACCAGGACATCCTGTCCCCGGCCTCGGCTTGCGGTTCGTGCGAAGGTGATGCTGCCGACGACATGACGGTGCGTGGTCACTTCTTCCTGAAGCTCTCGGACAACGCCGACCTCCTGATCACGGCCGGCCACTACACCAACAACGAACCGGTCGGCATCAAGCTGGCTGAGGCTTTCCCGGCCAACCTGTCGGGCATCCTCGGCACCAACCGCTTCACGGGTGCGACGCCGAACCCGTCGGATCCGCGCGAAGTCTACAAGGACTTCAAGGACAGCCTCGAGATGCAGAAGAGCAACGTCAGCGCGACGTTGAGCTGGGACTTCACCTCGGGCGTCTCGCTGACCGCGATCTCGGCCTATGACGAGCTCGAGTGGAACCAGCGTTCGGACGGCGATGGCTCGAACCTTCCGCTGGCCTACACCGATGTGTGGCGCAACCAGTCGTACCAGGCTTCGCAGGAACTGCGCTTGGCATCATCCGACGACTCCGCGAACAAGTGGGTCCTCGGCGCCTTCGCCTACCGCGAAAACGTCAACCAGGACTTCAACTTCGTTGATACGGGATACAACGTGTTCGGCCCGGCGCCGATACCCGGCAACCTGTTCACCTTCACCAATGGCGGCAACATCGAAACGCAGTCCTACGCTGTCTTCGGGCAGAACGACTATCGCTTCGAGGACGGCCTGTTCGGCATGCCGACCACGCTGACCGCCGGCCTGCGCTACACGCACGACGAGAAGGAAGGCAACGACTTCCTTGACTTCATCTTCTTCGGCGGCTGCGCCATTGTCGTTCCTTCCGCGACGACGCATTGCGCGGCCAAGAACTTCGATGAAAGCTGGAACACGCTGACCGGCCGCGCCGGCATCCAGGTCGAGCAGTCCGAAGACATCATGTGGTACGCGACGGCGTCGCGTGGCTACAGGTCTGGCGGCGTGCTCGTCGGCAACTTCCCCGGCGCATATGACCCGGAATACATCTGGAACTACGAAGCGGGCGTGAAGTCGCTGCTGTGGGACAAGCGCCTGCAGTTGAACGCGTCGGCCTTCTTGAACCAGTACACGGACATGCAGGTGTTCATCCAGGACATCGGCGGTTCGCGTATCGAGAACGCGGCTGAATCGACCATCAAGGGCATCGAGATCGACGCCCTCGCCAAGCCGACCGACGACCTGACGATGAACTTCGGCTTTGCGTGGATCGACGCCACCTACGACGCCTACACGACGATCGACAGCCGCGCTGGTGCCTCGGGCCTTCCGCAGGACCTGAGCGGCAACCGCCTCAACCGTACGCCGGAATTCACCGTCGTCGCGGGCATCCAGTACGACATCCCGACCAGCATCGGTCTGCTGTCGCTGCGCGGTGACCACAGGTGGCAGGATGAGGTGTTCTTCCGTGCGCAGAACCTGTCGGTTGACCGCCAGGCTGCCTACTCGAAGACCGACCTGCGTGCGATCCTCTATCTGCCTGGCGACCAGTACAAGGCGGAAATCTTCGTGCAGAACCTCGAGAACGAAGATGTCGTGAACAACATCGTCATTCCTGCCCAGACGCTTGGCGGACCGACGAGCCAGATCACGCTCGACCCGCCGCGCACCTTCGGCATGAGGCTCAGCGTGGACATTGGCGGTTAATCCCGCGGGAGAGACCGACAATGACGCGTGAGTGGTCGATCGAACGCATGTACCACACGGTCATCAACGCCACGGACCTGGACAGGACCGTGGCGTTCTATGAGGCCCTGGGGTTTGCGGTCCTGAATGATCGCCGGAACGTGAAGTGGCCAGACTTCGTGGCCACCATCTTCGGACTTAAGCGGGCGCAGGGCCGGGGGGTTCTGATGAACCTTCCCGCCGACCCGCACGGTCCGATGCTGGACATCCTGGAGTGGACTGAGCCCGTCGCTCAGCCCATTTCAGCAGATGGCCTCACCGTTCCCCGCATTATTGCTTTCCGCGTGAAAAACGTGCGCGCGGCCTACGAAGATCTCAAGAATCGGGGTATCCCCGTTACCAGTCTCGTTCAGCCGGAACCCAAGAGCCTGGGCGTCGTGGGTTGCATGTGCGCTCGCGATCCGGACGGAACATTGATCGAGATGATTGAACTTCAACCAGGCCTGCGTCACTCGCAAGCCAACGAAAGTCTTGAAAAGGCATGACTGCTCGCGATTGGACCGACGCCGACATCCACGCAATGTACGAACGTGTGAAGAATTGGGGGCGTTGGGGATCGGAGGACGAGAAGGGCACGCTCAACTACATAACGCCGGCACACAGGGCCCGCGCGGCCATTGGCGTAAAGTCCGGGCGCACCGTGAGTTGCGCCCGCAATTTCCCGGTACACCCGCACCCCGAGAACCCCTATCCCGCCCAGCACCACATGGTGATTGCCGGCGACGATCCGTGCATTCCCGGCATCAAGGGCCTCGAGGTCTCGACCGATTACATCGGCATCGCCTTTCATGGAATGGCCTCCAGCCACATCGACGCGCTCTGCCATGTCTTCGTTGAGGGGCGCATGTACAACGGCCACCCCGCCACGGACGTGAAGAGCACCGGCGCGAGACGCAACACGATCATGTGTGCCCGCGACGGTATCGTCGGGCGCGGCGTGTTGCTTGACCTTCCCGCCGCCGCCGGAACGCCGTTTCTCGATCCCGACATCGAGGTCCGCGCCAGCGTTCTCGAGGCAGCCGAACGATTCCACAATGTAAAGGTAGGAGAGGGGGACATCCTCCTCATCCGGTTCGGCCGCGACAAGCGGCGCGAAACCGTGCCCACGACGACCCCCGAAGGCCAGAAGCTGGCCGGACTCCACGCGGAGTGCGTGGACTGGCTGCACGAGCGCAAGGTCGCCGTGCTGGGCGGGGACGGCATCCATGACCCGCTACCGAGCGGCATGAAATACGATCACTGGCCCATCCCGATCCACATGTGTGCCCTTGCCGGCATGGGATTGCACCTGCTCGACAACCTCGATCTCGAGGAACTGGCGCGCGCGGCCGCCGACGAGGGGTGCTGGTCCTTCCTGCTAACAATTGCACCGCTTCGCGTCGAAGGTGGCACCGGATCTCCCATTAACCCGATCGCGCTCTTCTGAGCTGCTGCGAGGGATGGGGGAGATGGGCTTGGCGGAAAAATAACAGGTGTTATAATAAATCATCGCGGGCCACTCAGAGCCTGCTTCAGGCGGAGGAAGCAAAATGAAATTCGATATCTTCTGCGAGATCCAGAAAGCCAAACCCTGGCCTGCAGACCACGAGCAGGTGCTGTTCCACGAGACGATCGACCAGGCCGTTGCAGCCGACCGCGCAGGTTTCGACACATGGTGGCAGGTCGAACATCACGCCTCCGAGGAATTCAGCTACTCATCGGCGCCCCACATGGTGCTCACCGCGATGGCCATGCGCACGAGCCGCATGCATCTCGGGCATGCCGGCGTGCTGGCTCCCTTCCGCATCAACAACCCGTATCAGGTAGCCGAGCGCGCAGCGACGCTGGATGTTCTGAGCAAGGGCCGCCTCGAACTGGGCCTCGCCAAGTCCGGTGGCAAGGAATGGGAGACCTTCGGCGTCAACCCCGAACACGCCCGCTCCCAGGTTCGCGAGGCGTTCACGATCATCCGCCGCTTCTGGACGGAGCCGCTGCTCAGCTATGCTTCGGCTGACTTCAATATTCCCGAGCGCAACTGCGTGCCGCGCCCGATACAGAAGCCGCACCCGCGTCTGTGGCAGACATGCGGCAGCCCGGAGTCGTTCTTCATGGCCGGCGAGCTTGGCGTGGGTGCGCTTGGCACCACGTTGCTGTCGCCCGTTGGCTTCATGGGTCAATTGCTCGACGAGTATCGCCGCGGCCTTGCCGCCTGCAAGGATCCGGTTGGCAAGTTCATCAACAACCAGAAGGGCGTGTTCACCTTCGTGCACGTGGCCGAAACGCGCAAGAAAGCCATCGAGGCCCGCGCCGCGTGGTCGGCGCTCTGGTACGTCAACGCAGCCCCGATCGTCTTCAAGGTGCCGCGCGCAGTCTGGTACGATGTGATCCGCTCAGGCCTGCATCCGAACGCAGCCCGCGACACCTCGGCGCTCTCGGGAGACGACTCGACCAGCCTCGACATCGCGCCGGATGAGATCCCCGTCCTGCGGCTTCTCAAGCTCATGGCCCGGGGAGAAGAAGTCAGCCCCGAGGAGGCGCACGAGGTTCTCGAAGAACTCGACTCCGTGATCGTTGGCGACGTCGATTTCTGCCGCAAGAAATTCGAGTCTTATGAAGCCATTGGCGCCGACAGGATGATGTGCCTCGTTCAGTTTGGCCAGATCCCGCACGCCAGTGCCGTGCGCTCGATCGAGTTGATCGGCGAGCACCTCATCCCGCACTTCGCTTCGCGCAGGAAGCAGGCGGCCGAATAAGGCCGCCTAACCGCAGAAGACGACGCTGCGCTTGCCCCAGCGGTTGCGCCGGTAGGCCCGGACGACCGCAACGGCCTCCGGTGGCATGGCAAGGCTCACATTGAGACCAAGCTTTTGCGCATGCGCATGGGTCACCGGGAACCCGTGCGTCAGCGTCCCGTCGTTCAGCGTGTGTGCAATCCGTTCGGCGACCGACCGCGAATAGGTACCCTGCATGAGGGCCAGCGCCGCCTTGTGATCCTGCGCGAGAGAGCGTTTGCACTCGATCCCCAGTTCGACCAGCTCGTCATGGATGCGGCTGCGCCGCTTGCTGGCGCACAGGTCAAGCACGGCCCGCGCCGGCATCATGCGGCCGAGGTGCTGCACCGGAAACTGCGTGTCGATGGGCCCGAGGACCGCCTGCGGTGAAAGCACGATCTCGTCTGCGGCCAGCGAAATGACGGTGCCTCCCGACATGGCGAAGAACGGCACGAAAACGGTCTTGCGCCCGCGATGCGCCTTGACCGCCAATGCGATCTGGTGCGCCTGATACGAATAGCCACCGGGCGTATGAAGAATGATGTCCAGCGGCTTGTCGGACGGGGTCGACTGCAGGGCCGTCAGCACGTCCTCGGTCGTAACCGTGTCCACGGAACTGCTTTCCATGCCCGGTTGATGGATGATGCAGACCACGCGGCTGCCACGCGCCTTTTCCATGGCAGCGATCAGCGGACGCAACGTGATGTCGCAGCTCTCGAGGGAAACGCCTTGCCCGTCATCGCCCTCATCGCCCGCCTCGCCATCATCCGTGAAGGACACGGGCGTCGCCGCAGGCACGCGCAGGTTCGCATCGAAGTTTGGCGGGATTGCGCCGTGGGCAAGGCAGGTTTCGAGGTCGTTGGCCGTCATGAGGCTGGCGCGCGCAGGGCTTACCTGTCGCTCGATCGTATGCACCCCCTGGTCTCGCACGGGCGCGGATCGGCAGGCTTGCAGCAGCCGGAACAGCGATGTCGGCATCTCGGTAGATACCGAAAGCCCCATGCTGCGCGCATCGCTCGCGGTGAGAGGATCCCAGGGAGGGCGCTTTCCGCCGACAAGCTCCTTCACCACCCGCGCAGGCGCACTGCCTTCCAGCATCTCGCTCACGAAACCACGCAGTTCCCGACCATGGTTCCGTGCCATCGTCAGGCGCATGATCGTGAGATCCTGCGTGCGATTGATACCCTTCTGCCGGATGACCTGCTGCAGCAATCCGTCGGCCGGTTCGAGGAAGGACATCGTGGCCGCAGGACCCATCACGATCCTGTCGCCGGCAAGCGCAATCAGTGTCGCCAGGTAATGCGCGTAATGCGGAACGAAGATCGTCGTCTCGCCGCGGTGCGCCTTGATGGCGCGTGCGATCTGCTGGACGGCAAGAGGGAAACCGCCGACCGCATGCAGGATGATGTCAAGCTTCGCACCCGGCGGGACCTGCGCGATGGCCACCATGAAGTCCTGCAGGTGATGTCCGCCGATCATGGCGTCGAAGAACCACTGCTCCCAGGTCTCGCGCTCGTGCTGGTGCCGGTGAATGAGGCCGATGACGTGAGAGCCGCGCTGCGACTGGAACTCGCGCACGAGCGCATCAGACGCCGCGCTGCCTTGCGCGCCGAAGATCTGCGGCTCGCGCGCCGCAAAGGCGGGCCCGCTGAACGCCGCCTGCATTCCCTCCGGGAGGGGGCGCGGCTTGCCGCGCAACGCATCCCTGATCTTGCTGAACATCGGCCAATGGTCCTGGCACCGAAAACCCGACCAGAGTGGTGCCATGGAATCGTGGCCCGGCCAAGGCAACACGCCACCCGTCGTGAACGAAACGGCTCAGGCGGATTCCCCTGTCACGCGAATTTCGCGGTTTCAGCGCGCCGTTGGCGCCATCAATGGGCGAAAGCTCACGGTTCCCTTGCTTCCCGTGATGGTCAACGAGCCATCAGGCGCAAGCGACCAGGTCTCGGCCCCGGACAGGACCTGCAGATAGACGCTCTCGGTCAGCATCGCGCCTTCTTCCATGCAGGCCATTTTCGTCGACATGATCTCGGCGAAACGCAGGGTTCCATCACCCACCGAGACAGTCCCTGAATACTGGTTGCAGCCACTGCGTCCCGAGCCGCGGCCATCCTCGAATGAGAGCGTCACGGGCCTGGGCGTCGACACCGGCTTGCCGTTCAGTTCCATGGCCTGCCATGCGCTGCCCGCAAGGCGATCACGCGTATCTTCGCTTGCGCCGGCACACGCGGCCACAAGAAGAACCATCAGGACACATGCAAGCCTGGCCAACTGCATCTCGACCTCATCTCTTGAGTAGGGATCCTAGCACACCGCGCACCAGGGCGCGACCCAGAGACGTGGCGATGGAGCGTACCGCGCTCTTGGTAGCAGCCTCGGCGATGGTCTGCCGGTTCGAAGCGCGGGGTGCGGGGCGGGGGGCCGGGGCAGGCGTATCGCCCCAGGTACGCCGGCCAGGCTTTCGATTGCCTGTCTTGCGCGACGGCACCTCACCCGAGGCGTCAGCACGCTCCCGGAGGATTTCATAGGCCGACTCACGGTCCACGGCCTCGTCGTAAAGCCCCTTCAGCGGACTGCGCGCCATCACGGCCGCCCGCTCCTGGGGCGAGATGGCACCCATGCGACCGGTGGGTGGCACGATCAGGACCCGATCGACAACCGACGGGATACCCTTGCCGTCAAGCGTCGATACCAGCGCTTCACCCACCGCCAGTTCCTGAACGGCGTCCGCAGCACTGAACGTCGGGTTCTCGCGGAAATTGTCGGCAACGGCCCGAACCGACTTTCGATCCTTGGGCGTGAAGGCGCGCAGCGCATGCTGGACCTTGTTGCCCAGTTGCCCCAGAACCTCGTCAGGCACGTCGAGCGGCGACTGGCTGATGAAGTAAACCCCGACCCCCTTCGACCGGATCAGCCGAACAACCTGCTCGACCTTGTCGATGAGAGCCTTGGGGGCATCGTCGAACAGCAGGTGCGCCTCGTCGAAGAAGAAGACAAGCTTGGGCTTGTCGAGATCGCCCACCTCGGGCATCTGCTCGAACAGCTCGGAGAGCATCCATAGCAGGAATGTGGCGTAGAGCTTGGGGTTGCCAAACAGCTTCTCAGCGGCCAGCACATGGATCGCGCCGCGCCCTTGCTCATCCGTGAAGATGAGGTCGTTGAGGTCCAGCGCCGGCTCGCCGAAGAACATCTCGCCGCCCTGGTTCTCGAGCGTGAGCAGGGCACGCTGGATCGCGCCGATGCTGGCAGAGGCGATGTTGCCGTATTCGATCGTATACTTCTCGGCGTTCTCCCCCACGTTCACGAGGACCGCGCGCAGGTCCTTGAGGTCGACCAGCAGAAGCCCCTGCTCATCGGCGATCCGGAAGACGATGTTGAGCACGCCTTCCTGCGTATCGTTCAGTTGCAGCATGCGCGCCAGCAGCGTGGGGCCCATTTCGCTGACGGTTGCACGCAGGGCGTGGCCCAGTTCGCCGAAAAGATCCCAGAAGACGACGGGGTGGCCGGAGGGAGCCCAGGCCGGGTTTCCGATCTTCGACAGGCGCTCGGCGATGAAAGGTTTCTGCTCGGCGGGCATGCAGAGCCCGGCCAGGTCGCCCTTGATATCGGGTGCAAAAACCGGAACGCCCGCGCGACTGAAGCCCTCGGCCAGCACACGCAGCGTCGCCGTCTTGCCGGTCCCGGTGGCACCCGCGATCATGCCGTGCCGACAGGCAGACGAGAGCAGCAGATGACTGTCCCCGGCACCTCTGCCGAGAAAGATGCCGACGGGATCAGGCATGGGAGCCTCCTAGTGTTCGGATTTGTCCGCCGGATCGCTGTCCTTGGGCGGGAGCCCCTTGTGCCCATGCGCCGTGATCCGGTCAAGGAAGGCCAGCGCGAGCGCCGAAGCAATGAACATGCCGTGGATCACGATCTTCCAGTAGATGTCGCTATCGCTGAACTTCTCGCGATCCATGAAGACCTGAAGCAGCTTGACTGCGGAAATCGTCAGGAGCGCAGTGGCAACCTTGACCTTCAGCGATCCGGGATCCAGGCGCCGCAGCCACTCGGGCGAGTCATCGAGCGCCTCGTCTCCGAACCGGCCGACGAAATTCTCGTAGGAGCTCAGCATGACCATCACGATGAGCCCCGAGACCAGGGCCCCATCGATGAGTTCGAGGATGGGCATGACCATGTTGAAACTCTCGCCCGTGCCCTGCAGCGGCTTCAGCGCGAGCTCTGCGACATGCACGACCTCGAAGATGAACGAGATGGCATAGACGCCCAGCGCAAAAGCAAGCCCCATGTAGAACACGATGAGGATGTAGCGGCTATAGAGGATGATCCGCTCGATCGCTGTCTGGATGCGCACCATCGGGTCCGCCACGATGCGCTTGGCAGGGGCATTCTGCGTTTTTGCGGGTTCAGCCATTGGCTGCCTCCTGTTCCCTGTCCTTGCGGCCCGGCGTGTTCATCCAGAGGATGAGGTAGCGCACGGGCACCACCCAGGCCATGCCGGCGACGGCGTAGAAAATGAATTCAAGGATGCCGCGCGCCTGAGGCAGGATTTCCACCGCCACCCGCATGACAAGCAATGAGTAGATGGCGATGAACCCGATCAGGATGAACACGCCGAGGAATTTCTTGACCCGCATTCGCATGTGAAGTGCTTACCAACTCGCGGGCCCGAGGGCAAACCGGCGAGGTTCCCTTTCTTTTGTCTGTGGACGTCCGCGAGGCCCCTCCGGCAGGCGCCCCGTTTGCTGTAGACTGGCAACGACCAGACGGAGCTCCACCCATGATTTTCCGGCAATTGTTCGACCCCGCGTCCTCAACCTACACGTATATCCTGGCTGACGAGGTACGCCGCGAGGCCGTCATTATTGACCCCGTCTTCGACCAGGCGCACCGCGACATGGCGTTGCTGCGCGAACTGGGCCTGAAACTCGTGGCCTCCCTCGACACGCATGTTCACGCGGACCACGTTACGGGAGCCTGGCTCCTGCGCCAGCACCTCGGCTGCAAGATCGCGCTTGCCGCCGATGGCCGTGCGCAGGGCGTCGATCTTCCCCTGCGTCACGGCGATCGGGTTGTCTTCGGTACCCGCGGTCTCGAGGCACGCGCAACGCCGGGGCACACGGACGGGTGCATGACCTATGTCCTCGACGACCAGACAATGGCCTTCACCGGCGATGCGCTCCTGATCCGCGGCTGCGGACGCACCGATTTCCAGCAGGGAAGTGCGGCGCGCCTGTTTCACTCGGTGCGCACGAAGATCTTTAGCCTGCCCGACACGTGCACGATATGGCCAGGCCATGACTATGCCGGCAACACCTCGTCCTCGGTCGGCGAGGAGCGGCGCCACAATCCACGTCTCGGCGGCGACGTAAGGGAAGACGACTTCGTCGTCTACATGCGCAATCTCGGCCTCGCGCACCCCAGGCTTATTGACGTTGCCGTTCCCGCCAATCTGCGCTGCGGCGAGCCCGAATACGATCCCGGCACCCTTCAGGATTGGGGACCGGTCCAGTTCACCTTCGCCGGTGTCCCCGAGATTGCCCCTGAGTGGATTGAGGAAAATGGCGACCGGGTCCATCTGGTCGATGTGCGCGAACCCCAGGAATTCAACGCCGAACTGGGACATGCGCCCGGAGCGGTCCTGATACCGCTCGGCACGCTTCCGCAGCGTCTGGGCGAGATTGGAAAGGACAAGCCGGTCGCGTTGATCTGCCGCTCCGGGGCCCGCTCCGCGCGCGCGACATTAGTCCTCAGGCAGAATGGCTTCGATCGGGTTGCCAATGTCAGCGGCGGCATGCTGCGGTGGCGCGCGATGAATCTGAAGGTCGAATGAATCATGAAGGCCGAGCAATCCCGACGGACACTGGCGATCTGGTTGTTTTCCGTTTGCGCCCTCATCGCCCTGATGGTCGTCGTGGGTGGCCTCACGCGACTGACGGGTTCCGGCCTTTCGATCACCGAATGGAAGCCCATTCACGGGGCCCTGCCGCCGTTGTCGCACGAAGAATGGATGGAGGAGTTCGACGCCTATCGGCAGATCCCGCAATACCAGATCCTGAACAAGGGGATGTCCCTCGACGCGTTCAAGGAAATCTTCTGGTGGGAGTGGGGGCACCGCAATCTCGGTCGCCTTATCGGCATGGCGTTCCTGTTGCCATTCCTGTTCTTTCTCGTTCGCGGTCAGATCGAGCGCCCGCTCGTGCCGCGCCTCGTGGTCCTTTTCGTCCTGGGCGGCCTTCAGGGTTTCATGGGCTGGTACATGGTTGCCAGCGGCCTGACCGAGCGCGTCGACGTCAGCCAGTACCGCCTGGTGGCCCATCTGGGGCTGGCCTTCGTCATCTTCTCGGCCATCTTCATCACGGCATTGCCCCTCTGGCGCGCCGAGTGGCCTGCACGCCGGGATCCGCACCCGCTCTACAAATGGTCCCACGTCGTGGCTGCGCTGATTTTCGTGCAGATCCTGCTTGGTGGCTTCGTCGCCGGAACGGACGCCGGCCTGACCTACAATACCTGGCCCCTGATGGACGAGGCCGTCATTCCGCCCGGCGCCTACGCATCGACGCCGGTCTGGCTGGCCCCCTTTGAAGACATCACGACAATCCAGTTCAACCACCGCATGATGGGATATGCGGTCTTCCTCGCGGTGATAGCTCTCTTCGCCGCCGGTTGGCGCCTGCGCCTCGCAGGTTGGCAGCGGACGACCAGCCTGATCCTTCTCGCCGCAGTCGTTCAGCAGGTCGTCATCGGCATCTGGACGTTGGTCGAGGTCATGCCGATCCATTTGGCGGCCCTGCACCAGTTCGGCGCCGTTATCCTGATCTCGGCCGCCCTCCTGCACGTCGACGCCCTGCGCTCACGATAATTTCGGTGACAGTGCACTCTACCCCTGAGCCCGTCATGGCCGGATGGCGGCACCGCGTCAGCCAAAACCCATAACACCGCTCAAGGGGCAGCGCTTACCTCGACCTCATCCAGCCGAAGCGGTCGGTAGAGATGGGGGAAGAGCGCGCCACCGCGCGAGGGTTCCCAGCGTAGGTCCCCCGCCAGCGGTGCTGTTGCGATCCGCAGGATCACCACCTCCGGCTCGCTGGCGAAGTACTTCGCGCGGGTACCCTCGACTTGCTGACCCGTCGACAGGTGGATGAACCCGTCGCGCAGGTCATCGGCCGAGCCGGCGAACACGCCGTCACGACGGAACGCAAGCCATTCATCCCTTCGCAGGATCTTGTAGGCCCACGCCTCTTTATCGGGGTTCAAGCCTGCCGCCTCTCAGGCCGCCAATGCCTGCTCGATATCAGAGATGATGTCGCTCACATCCTCGATGCCGACCGAAATGCGCACCACCTCCGGTCCCGCTCCCGCGAGCATCTTCTGCTCCTCCGACAACTGCCGATGCGTCGTCGAGGCCGGATGGATGATCAGCGTGCGCGTGTCGCCCACATTTGCAAGATGCGACGCAAGCTTGACGTTGTTGACCAGCGAGACACCGGCATCATAGCCGCCCTTCAGGCCGAACGTGAACACCGCGCCGGCGCCCTTCGGGCAATAGGTCTGCGCGAGGCCGTGGCAGGGATCGTTGACCAGGTTCGCATACGACACCCACTCCACCTTCGGGTGGCGGTGCAGGAACTGCGCGACCGCCCGCGCGTTCTCGCAGTGACGCTGCATGCGCAGGGGCAGGGTCTCGATGCCGGCCAGGATCATGAACGCGTTGAACGGCGAAATCGCGGGCCCGAAATCGCGCATGCCAAGAACCCGGCAAGCCGTGGCAAAGGCCACATCGCCAAACGTCTCGTGCAGCTTGAGCCCGTTATAGGACGGGCAAGGCTCCGACAGCACGGGATAGCGCCGCGTACGCGACCAGTCGAAGCTGCCGCCGTCGACGATGATGCCGCCCATCGAGTTGCCGTGGCCGCCCAGGAACTTGGTCATGGAGTGAACGACAACGTCGGCGCCCCATTCGATCGGCCGCATCAGGTAGGGCGTAGCCAGCGTATTGTCGACCACCAGCGGCACGCCGCATTCCCGCGCAATCGCGCTGACGGCTTCAATGTCGGTGATGATGCCGCCGGGATTGGCGATGCTTTCGCAGAAGAAAGCCTTTGTCTTGGGCGTGCACTGCTGGCGGAAGCTGTCGGGATCGCGCGCATCTGCCCAGCGCACGTTCCATCCAAAGCTGCGGAAGGCGTGGGTGAACTGGTTGATCGAACCGCCATAAAGCTGTCGCGCCGCGACAAACTCGTCACCCGGCTGCATCAGGGCGTGGAAGACCAGGAACTGCGCGGCATGGCCCGAGGCGGTGGCCAGTGCCGCCGTCCCGCCCTCCAGCGTGGCCACGCGCTCCTCGAGCACGGCCTGCGTCGGATTGCCGATGCGCGTGTAGATGTTGCCGGCATCCTTCAGCCCGAACAGCGCAGCTGCGTGGTCGGCATCGTCGAACACGAAGGAGGTCGTCTGGTAGATCGGGGTCACCCGCGCGCCTGTCACGGCATCAGGCGCGGCGCCTGCGTGAATGGACAGCGTGTTGAAGCCGTACTCTGCCATTTTCGACTGGATGTTCATGTCGGGTCCTCGCGAGCGATGGGGCGCAGGTTGATTCGCGCTACACCGGCAACTCAACCCAATTCCGGGCCAAAGCGCGAGTACTCAATTTTCGGGCAGCGATCCATGATCACGGTCAACCCAGCCGCGCGCGCTCGCTTGGCGGCGGCCTCGTTGATGACCCCCAATTGCAGCCACACGCACTTTGCGCCAATCGCGATCGCCTCTTCGACGACCGGGCCTGCAGCCTCCGCATTTCGGAACACGTCGACCATGTCGACGCGCTCGGGGATGTCGGCAAGCCGCGCATGCACCCGCTCGCCAAGCAGGACCTGCCCAGCCAACCCGGGATTGACCGGGATGACGCGATGGCCCTTGCGCTGCAGAAAGCCCATCACCTCGTGGGAGTCCCGCGCCGGGTTCGCCGACGCCCCCACAAGCGCGATGACCCGCGCCGCCTTCAGCGCCTCGATGATCGTCTGGCTTTCGGGATCAAGCATTCAGGCCTCCTGTCCATCGGGTCATGAAAATGCGCCGGATCGCCTTCACGCTCTGTAAAGGTAAAGGCCAGTTCGTTCCAGAATTTGGGCAGGAATGGCGGAAAACCGGGCAGGGACGGCGCGCGTCATTTACGTTACTGCAGAAGCTTGCCCGCCATCATGTCCGCGTCATGAGAGGCGGGGAGCGCGATGGCACGGCAACTGGTTGTTTGGGCATTGACCTTGGGATTGGGCGTTTTCGGCATGGTCTCGACCGTGATTTCCGCCCAACAGATGGACGCGTGGCAGAAATCGGCCCGGGATCTCTGAAATATCTTGGTTTCCGCAGCGTAGAATGGTCCGTTCTGTTGCGCAGAAGCTGCAAGGTTGCGCAACATTCTTTGTTAGCATGCGCAGCAAGGACGGAGATCCTCGATTCTCCTGAAGGGGGCTGAGCGCTTGCTGTACGACCTATACCAGCGGCAGATGGACATGATGCTGCCCATGCGCACCATGGTCCGCGCCATGCAGGCCACCATGGGCTGGCCGCACAAGGCCCCCGCATCGAGGTCGCTGAGACGTGTATCGGCAACGCTCGAACTCTTCGATCACCTGACGCTGAGCCACGATCGCCCCGACTACAATATCGACCACGTGATCGTCGACGGTCGCGCGATCGACGTGACCGAGCAGCCCGTCACGGCAACACCCTTCGGGACATTGTTGCGGTTTCACAGGCAGGATGCCGCCGACCTGCCCAAGGTACTTGTCGTGGCGCCGCTGTCGGGGCATTTCTCGACCCTGCTGCGCAATACCATCCAGACCATGGTGCAGCACCACGACGTCTACGTGACCGACTGGCACAACGCCCGCGAGGTCGCACCCGAGGACGGACGCTTCGGGTTCGCCGACTACATCGACACCGTCATTTCCTTTCTCGAGTACATGGGCACCGCCAGCCACGTGGTCGCTGTCTGCCAGCCATGCGTTCAGGTGCTTGCCGCCGTGTCCATCATGGCCGGGAACAACCATCCCTGCACGCCCAGGACCATGACGCTCATGGGCGGGCCCATCGATGTCCGCCGGTCGCCAACGGTCGTGAATACGCTGGCTTTCGAGCGCCCGCTGCCCTGGTTCGAGAAGAACCTGATCATGAAGGTCCCATCGCGTTATCGCGGTGCCGGCCGTCGCGTCTATCCGGGCTTCATTCAGATCGGCGCCTTCATGCGCATGAACCTCGAGCGCCACATGCGCGCCCACCGCGAGCTGTTTTCCCGCTTTGCCAGCAATGACCGTGATGCAGCGATGACCATCAAGGACTTCTATGATGAGTACTTCGCGGTCCTCGACATTCCCGCCGAATTCTACCTGGAGACGGTCGACATCGTCTTCCAGCGCGCATTGCTGGCCAGGGGCGAGCTCGTGCACGACGGGCATCCGGTCGATCCCGGCTGCATCAGGGACACGATGCTCCTGACCGTGGAAGGCGAGCGTGACGACGTCTGCGGATTGGGCCAGACTTCAGCCGCCCACGACCTGTGCACAGGCATCCCCGAAGACAGGCGCCATCACCATCTCCAGCGCCATGTCGGTCACTACGGCATTTTCAGCGGCCGCCGCTGGGAAACCGAAATCTACCCCATAGTCCGCGCGATGATCGCGCGCGCCTGAGCGCCGTCCAACGTCCGAAATGACCGGTCACTCCCACCGCGGGGAACGCTTTTCGAGGAACGCGCCGATGCCCTCTTGCGCCTCGGCTTCCAGCATGTTGCGCGTCATCACCCCGCTTGCAAACGCATAGGCGTCCGTCAGCCCCAGTTCGATCTGCCGGTGGAACGCCTCCTTGCCGATGCGGATCGACACCGCTGATTTCGATGCGATGTGCCGGGCCAGGGTCGAGACCGCCTGCGCGAGATCCGCATCCGGCACCACCCGGTTGATCAGGCCCATGTCGGCGGCGCGTGCGGCCGGTATCGCATCGCCGGTCAACAGCAACTCCATGGCGTGTTTGCGCGAGACATTCCGGGACAGCGCGACCATAGGGGTCGAGCAGAACAGGCCGATGTTCACGCCGGGCGTCGCGAAGCGCGCGCTCTCGCCGGCAATCGCAAGGTCGCAGCTGGCCACAAGCTGGCACCCTGCCGCCGTGGCCAGGCCGTGCACCTGCGCGATCACCGGCTTTGGCAGCCGGACAACGGTCTGCATGACCTTGGCACAACGCGAGAGCAGGTCGCTGAAATAGGCGTCGCCTCGATCGGCGTCGTTCCAGTGCGCGGTCATTTCCTTCAAGTCATGCCCGGCCGAGAACGCAGGCCCGTTTGCAGCCAGCACGACGACACGCACGAGAGGGTCGCTGCCCGCCGCATCGAGTCCAGCCTGCAGCGCGGCGAGCAGCTCATCAGACAATGCGTTGCGGGCCTGCGGCCTGTTCAGCGTCAGCGTGCACACAGGGCCATCGTGGTGGCAGAGGAGGGGGCTTTGGAGGTGGCTTTCGGGGGCGGGGGGCATGGGCTTCGCGCGTTGTTGCTGCGGCAGATTAACATTGCCCGCCCGCTTGGCCACCCGAAGTCGCGGAAAACATGAGGTACAATATTACCACATCAGAATTTGGGAGCATTTTCGGGGTTTTCTGGCTAGCCATGCATTGACAAGCACGAGGCTCGCTTGTAACCACGCCCCTCTTTCTGAACAACGAACCGGAACAGAAACGTCCATGTCGACCTATTCGGCCAAGGCGTCCGAGATCAAGAAGGACTGGGTGCTCATCGACGGCGAAGGCCTCGTCGTTGGTCGCCTCGCCGCGATCATCGCGACCCGCCTGCGCGGCAAGCACAAGCCGTCCTACACCCCGCACATGGATTGCGGTGACAATGTCATCGTGATCAACGCGGACAAGGTTGTCCTGACGGGCAACAAGATGAAGGACAAGGTCTTCCACTACCACACCGGTTATCCGGGTGGCATCAAGGACCGCCAGGTTGGCAAGATCCTGACCGGCAAGCACCCCGAGCGCGTCGTTGAAAAGGCCGTGCAGCGCATGCTGCCGCGCGGTCCTCTGGGCCGTCGCCAGCTGGGTCACCTCTTCGTCTATGCAGGCCCTGCCCACAAGCAGGAAGCCCAGCAGCCAAAGACGCTGGACGTCAAGTCCATGAACGCCAAGAACACAAGGGCCTAACCCATGGCTGATGAAGTCCGTTCTTTCAGTGAAGTGAAGTCGACGCTGATCAAGCGTCCGTCTCTCGACGCCAAGCCCGCCGCCGAAGCCACAAGCAAGCGCGACGCCCAGGGTCGCTCCTACGCCACGGGTCGCCGCAAGAACGCGGTCGCCCGCGTGTGGGTGAAGCCCGGCTCCGGCAAGGTCACGATCAACAGCCGCGAGGAAGCCGTCTACTTCGCGCGTCCGGTGCTCCGCATGATCCTGCGCCAGCCGCTGGTCGTCGCCGGTCGTGAGACGCAGTTCGACGTAGTCGCCACCGTTGTCGGCGGTGGCCTCTCGGGCCAGGCCGGCGCCGTGCGCCACGGCATCGCCCGCGCGCTCGTCGCCTACGAACCGGATCTCAAGCCCGTGCTGAAGAAGCACGGCTTCATGACCCGCGACAGCCGCATGGTGGAACGCAAGAAGTTCGGCAAGGCCAAGGCCCGCCGCAGCTTCCAGTTCTCCAAGCGCTAATCGCGGCCAAAGTCGCAGCGACAACGACAAGGGGCTGCCCGGCAACGGCGGCCCCTTTTTTCGTGGTGTGACTGGCCCCGGCCGTCCCTGCGAGAAGCGGACCGCACATGATCCTCACCGAACGGCTCATCCTGCGCCGCCCGACGCGGGCCGACATCGCCGACATCCACGCGATGCTCACGGACGAGGAGACACTGCGCTACTGGAGCTTCGGGCCCCACAAGACGCTGGCCGAGACCGAGGCCTGGGTCATGCCCGTGATCAACGACCCCGTCGGCGGCGCCTTCGACTTCTTCATCGAGATGGACGGGCGCATCATAGGCAAGCTCGGTTGCTGGCGCGTGCCCGAGATTGGATACATGCTGCACAGGGCATACGAGGGCAAAGGCATCGCATCCGAGGCCATGAGCGCCTTCATCTCCTATATGCGGGGCCGGCGCGCGAGTGACCACCTGATGGCCGACGTCGACCCGGCGAACATGTGGTCCAAGCGCCTGCTCGAGAAGCATGGCTTCCGTCACACAGGTTTCAGCCGCAATACGATCAAGACCCACATGGGCTGGTGCGACAGCGACTACTACCGCCTCGATCTCTGACCCCCCGGGGGGCTGGCTTGCAGGGCGCGCTTGAATCATGCATATCCCCGCCGCCCAACATGAGGATACCGCTTCCACGTGATCGAGCAGATCCTGACGCTCGCAGGCGCCAATCTTGCCTCACCCATCGTGCTGTTTTTCGTGCTTGGCGTGGCCGCCGCCCTGGCGCGCTCCGACCTGTCCGTTCCGGAGGCCTTTGCCAAGGGCCTGACGATCTACCTGATGCTGGCGATTGGCTTCAAGGGTGGCGTGGCCGTTGCGAAAAACGGGATTACCGTCGATTTCCTGACCACAGCCGCGGCCGGCATTCTCCTCGGCCTTGCCATTCCCGTGATCGCGCACCAGGCGCTCACCCGCCTGCGCCTGCTCGACACTGTCAACGCCGCCGCCGTTGCGGCGCACTACGGCTCGGTCAGCATCGTGACCTTTGTCGCCGGCACCTCGCTGCTGGGCCTGCTGGGTGTCGACTTCGACGGCTACATGATCGCCGTCACCGCCATCATGGAGACGCCAGCGATCATTGTCGGTCTATGGCTCGCCAACCGCGGCGCCAAAGGCGAGGAAAGGTCAGGCTTCTCGAAAGACCTCATGCATGAGGTGCTGCTCAACGGCAGCGTCGTGCTGCTCATGGGCGCCTTCCTCATCGGCTACGTGTCGGGAGAGCCCGGCATGCAGGCTGTCGGGGCCTTCGTCGACGCGCCATTCAAGGGCATCCTGTGCCTCTTCATGCTGGACATGGGCCTGCTTGCGGGCCGCAGGCTGGCAGCGGCGCGCCTGTTGACACCCGCGCTCGTCGCGTTCGGGGTGCTCATGCCCCTGGTTTCGGCAGCGCTGGCCTTATGCATGGCGCTGGCCCTTGGCCTGTCAGTCGGCACCGGCACGCTGCTGATGACGCTGGCCGCCAGCTCGTCCTACATAGCGGTACCCGCCGCGATGCGCATCGCGCTCCCGCAGGCCAATCCCGCGATCTATGTCACGCTGTCGCTTGCCGTGACCTTCCCCTTCAACCTGTCCCTGGGGCTGCCGCTTTATCACTTCGCGGCCTCCCGGCTGTTGTCCTGAGGTTCCAGATGGCACAAACGCACGCACGCAAGCGCATCGACATCTTCGCCGAAACGGCCATCCTCTCGCGCGTGGAAGAGGCCCTGACCTCGGCCAGCGTGACAGGCTACACGGTCGTCCCCTGCATCAAGGGGCGAGGCTGGCACGGCGAGTGGCACAGCGACGAGATCGCCGAGACAGGCCGCATGGTGATGGTCACGGCCATCCTGCGCGACGAAACCCTGGACACGGTCATCGCCAGCCTCCAGCCCTTGCTCAAGCACTGGCGGATCGTCATCTCCATCAGCGACGTCAGCGTCATCCGCTCCGAGAAGTTCTAGCCAGGCGCCACTGAGTTTCCAGTCAGTTTGGGCGCGGCTCAACGCGCGCTGACCTCCATCAGGATACCGACACCGCCCAACAGTGCGATCAGCGTCCATGGATAGGGGGCTGGCGTGCGC
>JBEIHO010000017.1:0-53745 GCA_040381215.1 Alphaproteobacteria bacterium
CTGAGCCGTTCTCATGAACCCGACGCAAGATGAGCTTCACCGCCTGCGCGACAGCATCGACAATATCGATGCGGCGCTCATCCATCTGCTGGCGGAGCGGTTCAAGTTCACGCAGCAGGTCGGCTCGCTCAAGGCGCGTACGGGCATGCCGCCTGCCGACCCCAACCGCGAGGCCCAGCAGATTGCCCGCCTGCGTGCCCTGGCCGAGCAGGCAAAACTGGATCCGGAATTTGCCGAAAAATTCCTGAACTTCATCGTGAAGGAAGTGATCCGCCACCATATCGCGCAGGCGCAGGGGCAGTAAGATCGCCTCCTCCCCTTACCCAAAGGACATTGCCAGATGAAGTACCTGCACACGATGGTCAGGATCGGTGACCTTGGAAAGTCGCTCGATTTCTATGTCGGGGCTCTGGGCCTGATCGAGAAACGGCGGATGGAGAATGCGGCCGGGCGCTTCACCCTCATCTTCCTCGCCGCGCCGGAGAGCCCCGAGGCGGAAATCGAACTGACCCATAACTGGGACGAGAATGCCTATGGCGGTGGCCGCAATTTCGGGCACCTCGCCTTTGCGGTGGACAATATCTATGACGCGTGCCGGCGGCTGATGGACAAGGGCGTCATCATCAACCGGCCGCCGCGAGACGGGCGCATGGCCTTCGTCCGGTCGCCCGACAATATTTCCATCGAACTGTTGCAGCGGGGTCCCGCGCTTGATCCCGTCGAGCCGTGGACGTCGATGCCGAATGTCGGCAGCTGGTAGCCATTTTCCCGAAGCAGGCTCGCCTTCGCGGCGAGGGGGCTCGAGCGCGCTCGCCTGACAGGCGAGTTATACATCCGATTCGTTGATTGAAACGTGCAGGTTTCCCCTGTTCAATCTTCCCGGGGAGCGGCGCCTGGCGCTGCTTTTGGGGGAATTATTCGTGTTGAGACCTGTTGCGTCCGCGCTGTTGCGGGCCCTTGCTGCCGTGCTGTTCGTGACCCTGGCCTCGGCCCCTGCGGGCCTGGCGAAAGAGGCCCCTGGGCCGCAGGCGCCTGCGCGCGCCATGACGGGGGAAGACATCGAGGCGTTCCTCGACGGTCTCATCCCGCTGCAGATCGAGCAGGCCGACATCGCCGGGGCGGTTGTCACGGTGGTGAAGGACGGGCGGGTTCTGTTCGCCAAGGGCTATGGCTTTGCCGACGCAGAGGCGCGCACGCCCGTGTCGCCTGAGACCACCCTCTTTCGCACGGGTTCGGTGACCAAGCTGTTCACGTGGACGGCGGTGATGCAACTCGTCGAGCAGGGCAAGCTTGACCTTGATGCCGATGTAAACCGCTATCTGGACTTCAAGCTGCCGCAAACCCACGGCGTGGCGGTCACACTGCGTCACCTGATGACGCACCGTGGCGGCTTCCAGGAGACGCTGAAGAACCTGGGTGCGCAGCGCAGCGGACACGTCGACCTTGCAGGCTATGTCCGCAACAACATACCCGACCAGATCTACAAGCCCGGCACCACGCCCTCCTATTCCAACTATGGCGCGGCGCTGGCCGGCTATATCGTGGAGCGCGTCGCGGGCGTTCCCTTCGATCAATATGTCGAGACCAACATCCACGCGCCGCTGGGCATGCGGGTGGCAACCTTGCGCACGCCGCTTCCTGCCGACCTCGCAGCCCAGATGTCGAAGGGTTATGTCCTTGCGTCCGGCGCCGCCGGTGACTTCGAGGTGGTCAACGGCTATCCAGCCGGCAGCCAGTCCGCGAGCGGGCTTGCGATGGGACGCTTCATGGCGGCGTTCCTCAACGGTGGCGAACTTGACGGCAAGCGCATCCTGAAGGCCGAGACGGTGGCGATGATGCTCGACACGGTGACCGCCTACGACCCGCGCCAGAATGGCATTGCGCTTGGCTTCTATGAGGAAACCCGCAACGGCCTTCGCATCGTGGGGCATGGCGGGGACACGGTCTATTTCCATAGCGACCTGCACCTTGTTCCCGCGGCGCGCCTCGGCTTCTTCGTTTCCTACAACAGCGCGGGCAATGCCGTTGTCCCGCCGCGTGCCCCGTTGTGGGGGAAATTCCTCGATCGCTATTTCCCGCAGCCGGATGGTGTTGCGCCGGATCATGCCGCGCCAGCGGCGGGGCTGTCGGCGGCGGATGTGGCAGGGCGCTACCTGTCGACACGGCGGGCGGAAACATCGCTGCTGCGGGTCGTGACTGAACTCCAGCAACCCAGCGTGATCGCACAGCCGGACGGCGCCATCGTGGTCGACACGCTCGTGGGGCTGAACGGACGGCCGCGGGTGTTCCATCCTGCCGGGGATGGCGTCTTCCGGGAGAAGCATGGGCAGGGACGGCTGGTCTTTGCGCGGGGCGAGGATGGCGTGATCCGCATGCTCACGGGCAGCTCCGGCGTGGTGATCTTCGAGCGCGTGCCGCAGGTGCGCGATGCGGGGTTGCTGCTGGCCGGTCTCGGCCTGGCCCTGTCCATCGTGATCGCAAACATTGCCGGGATGGGGATCTCCGTTCTCACGCGACGCCACTACGGGGTTGAACTGGGTTGGCCCATCGGCGAATTGCTGCTGCACGGTACCTCGGCCCTGGCGGGGCTGGTCGTGGTCGTCTTTGTCGGCGGCACGGCGGGCCTGCTCCTGACGACGCTGGGCGCGAGCCCGTGGATGCTGGATTCCTCGATCGATGCGCCGCTGCGCCTGCTGCAGCAGGTCGGCCACGCGGCGGTGGCCAGCATGATCATCGTGGCGGGCCACGTCTTCATCTCGTGGATCAGCCCCGAGCGCGGCTTGCTGGCGAAGCTCAAGGAAACGGTCGTTTTCCTGAGCCTGCTGTGGCTTCTATGGTTTGCCCATACGATGAACTTCCTTGATCCCGCGCTGAAGGCCTAGGCCTTCGGGCGATCGACGGCCCGCGTGATCAGGACGACGCCGACAAGGGCGATCAGGTTGGCGCCAATCTGGTACCAGGCCGGCACCAAGGGGTCCTCAAGCGTTGCGATCAGCCATGTCAGCACGGTCTGGGTCGAGCCGCCGAAGATCGTCACCGACAAGGCGTAGGCGATCGAGACCCCGGTCGACCTCACGGCCTTGGGGAAGGCTTCCGTGAGCAGCGCGTAAAGCCCGCCATAAGACACGGCCAGGATGAAGTTCAGGAACACGTTCACGAGCACGATTGTCTCGAGCGTCGCGCCCTTGGCCGTCATCATGAGATAGGCCTGGTAGACCACCACGAGGAAGATCACCCGCGGGATCACGATCGACAGCTTGGTGCCAAAGCGATCGGCAAACCACGCGCCGATGGGAAAGCCTGCCAGCGCCGCGATGTAGCCGCACAGGGTCGTGAACTGACCGTCGGCCGGCGAGAGGCCCAAGGTCGTGATCGCATAGCTGGTCATGTAGGCCGACACATAGGTCGAGACCGTCGGGCCCACTACGCAGAGAATGCCCAGCACGACGGCTGTCGTGTTGTACCGGAAGAGATTGCTGACCACTGCAACACCGCTTTCGTGCACCTCGTGGTGCTCGATGGTCTCGGGCAAGGAGCGGCGAATGTAGAGGCCGACAGGTCCGATCAGAATGCCGATCAGGAACGGGACGCGCCAGCCCCAGCTCTCGAGGTCTTCCGTGCTGAGGTTCGCGGCCAGGATCAGGCCGAGGCCCGATCCGGCGATTCCGGCAAATTGCTGCGTGATGCCCTGCCATGCCGTGAAGGCGGCACGCTGGTTCGAGGCGGATGCCTCGAGCAGGTAGGTGGTGGCAGGCCCCACTTCCCCACCGCACGAGAAACCCTGGATAAGGCGGGCGATCACCAGGAGAATGGGGGCCAGGATACCGATCTGGTCGTAGCCGGGCGTGAAAGCCAGCATGCCGGTTCCGAAAGCCATCAGCAGGATGGTCACCGTCATGGCCGCACGGCGGCCGGCGCGGTCTGCGTAGGCGCCAAGCACCGCCGCTCCCAGCGGGCGCGTCAGAAACCCGGCCCAGAACACGAGGCTTGCGAACAGCAATGACAACCACACGTCATCGCCGGGAAAGAATGCCTTGCCGATCTGCACGGCAAAGAACGAGTAGACGATGAAGTCGTAGAACTCGAGCCAGTTGCCAATCACCACGGCGGCGAGCGCTTTCGGCGGAATGCGGGCGGTGTCAGGCTCGACGGCGGTGCTCATGGACTCGTTTCCCCTGCAGAGCGACGGCACCATAGGCTCATTCCCTCGCCCTTAGAAGGGTCATGCACCCGCCGGGAGAATTCGCTGCAGGTGCACATGCCTCGGGCGAACAGGCGTGTATTGCCCGCCGGGACATGCTTAGAGCGAGGCCTGCCGTCACCACGACAGGCTATCACCCATGCGCTGGCTTGCCGCGATTACATTCATTGCCGGGACATTGTCGGCGCTGCTCGTACGGGTCGTGGGGCCCGCGGACGTCGCCCTGCTCAAGCGCCCGCCCCTGCTCCTGGCGGCGATCGAGACCGCACCACTGGCGCGACTGCCCGAGGCCCCCCTGCCCCTTTCAGCCCACCGCGCGCCGCCCTCCGGGGACGCGGAGC
Source organism: Alphaproteobacteria bacterium (assembly GCA_040381215.1). Lineage (GTDB taxonomy): Bacteria > Pseudomonadota > Alphaproteobacteria > Micropepsales > Micropepsaceae > SZUA-430. The sequence goes on from JBEIHO010000017.1 coordinate 4,543, forward strand.
AGCAGTTCTCGATCCTGCTGGCGGGCGACACGGGGCTGAACAGCAGCTTCCAGCCCGTGCATGCCGGCTTCGGCCTGCGTCACGGCGTCCGGATCCCGTTCAGCGAGGCGACATCCGCGATCGCGGCCGACGTCACCGCCGATGTGAACTTCCTCAACCTCGAGACCGTCGTCACGGATCGCAATGGCCTTGGCGCCACGCCGAAGATGTTCGGTTTCCGAACCCACCCTGACGGTGTGCGGGAACTGATGAACATGGGGTTCAACCTGTTCTCGACGGCCAACAACCATGCGCTTGATTATGGCGCAGCCGGCGCCGGCGAAACGGTCAAGCACCTCGAGGCACTGGGTGCGGTGCAGGCAGGGCTTGGACGCACGGCGCAGGATGCGGCTGCGGCGCGGATCATCGAGCGTCGCGGGATACGGGTCGCCTTCGCAGCGATCGGCATCGGCGGCGCGGGGTTCTCACCTGAGGCCAAAGCCGAGACCCATGCGGGGCAACTTGCGCTGACGGACCGGAACATGGCGACTGTCGTGTCCTCTCTCGCCGCAGCGGATGCGCGGGTGCGGCTGCTTTCGGTTCACCATGGCGACGAATTCGACGTCTCGACGCCGCTGGCCGAGCGCCGGCGGCTGCAAGCGGCGCTTGCGGGCGGTGCCGATATTGTCGTTGCCCATCATCATCATGTCGTCGCCGGCGTCGAGATTGAAGATGGAAAGGCGATCTTCCATGGGCTCGGCAATTTCCTGCACTGGGGAACGCAGGACATGGGCCGCCACGACATGTGCCGCGATTACGGGCTTGTCGCCCGCCTGCATCTTGCCGGGCGAGATGGCGAGCCGCTTGCGCTGCGGGCGATCGAGGCCATTCCCGTCGCCGACATGCATTCCCGCACACGCCGGCTTGATGCGGCGGCGTCTGCCGAGCGCATCCATGTCCTGAACCATTTGAGCGCTAAATTCGGTCCGCAGGGCGTTCGCTTCGGCATCGAGACTGACGGAACCGGCCTTTATTGCGCGCCTGGCGCCGAGCGGCTTGAAGGTGGCATCGGCGCGCGGTGCGCCGGATTGACGGCGGCAGCTCCGCCCCCGGCTGCGCTCGCGTCTCGCATCGAGACCGCGTGTGCGCGACGGGTTGTGCGTGCGGTCACGGCACCGGCTGCTGGCATCATCGGGGATAACCCATGAACCTGGCTTGGCTGCTGAGGTTTTTGTTCCTGCCCGGAACCTTGTTGCTTGCAGGCGGCGCTGCGACGGCGGCCCCCGGCTTCGGTGTGTCGGAGGCAGAGGTCGCAACGGTCATCAGCCAGCGCGGGCTGCCGCTGCGGCTTGGCAATGATACGTTCCGCGAGCCGATGATCGAAAGCCATGCCGGCTCGACGCGCTTCTATGTCTATTTCTATGAGTGCAACCAGACCCGTACCTGCCTGAACATCCAGTTCCGCACCGGCTTTGCCACGCGCGGGCGTGTGACGCTGGCGCAGGTCAATGACTGGAGCTCGCGCTGGCGGTTCGGTCGCATGTATCTCGACCCCGAGGGCGACGTCATCCTCGACATGGACGTGGATGCCCGCCGCGGCTTGCCACCGGACATCCTCGCGGCCCAACTCTCACGCTGGCTGGAAACCGTCCGCGAGGCCGAGACCTTCATCGGCTGGCGACGCTGACACGGCGGGTTGCGGCGGGGGTGGCGCTCAGTCCTGCGCGGTACGCGCTGCAAATGCCTCCACCTCGCGCCAGGTGCGTTCGGCGTTGAGGTCGCGCAGGAGCATGTGGTGGCCGTCGGGGTAGCAGATGACCTGGCTGGGGCCCTGCATGGAGGCGGCGGCCTGCCTGATTGGGCCGGAGGGGACCACCTGGTCGCCGTCTGCGCACAGGACAAGCGTCGGGACCTTCACCTGCGGGGCCTCCGTCCAGGCCGCGTCCATCAGGTTGACGAGGCCGTGGGTCGCGTCCACGCGTGTTGCCTTGATCACGAAGGGATCCTGGCCAAGGGCCACCAGCATTTTCTGGTTGTCGGAAGGCTTGATATCGAGACCGCGTCCGGTCAGCCGGGCGCCGGGCGCCAGTTGCATCATGACCCACAGGCCGGCGCGCTTGACGAAGTCGAGGTTAGACCAGCCCCAATAGGCCGGCGAAACCAGGATCAATCCATCGACGCCGTCCGGCTCACTGCGCGCCGCGGTGAGGGTTGCGACGGCGCCGCCCATGCTTTCGCCGAGCAGGAGGACACGGGCGCCGGGATGACGGGCGCGCACGAGGCCGACGAAGGTTGCGGCATCGGCCGCCATGACATCATGGCCGGGCCAGCGCCCATTGCCTTCCGTGCGGCCAAATCCGCGCTGGTCGAAAGCATAGGTGGTGATGCCGCGCGCCTGCCAATAGCTCGCCGCGTCCGTGATGAAGCGCCCGTAGTCGTTCATGCCGTGCAGGGCCACGATGACGGTGCTGGAGCCGCTCGCGCGCCATTCGCTGAAGGCGAGCGTGAATCCATCGGCAGCCTGCCAGTGCGAGGCATCGACGAAACGAGGTGTCGTGGGCCCCGGCCCGGGGGCCAAGCGCTCGGCAACGCAGCCCTGCAGAAGCAGGGCGACGGCGATAGCCATGGCGCGGAACAGGGTGCTCATGGCGTGGATGTTATCCGAAAGCCGGACCCGTCGCTGTGGCGTGTCGGCACGCCGGGCGAAGTTTTATTGGCAGGCCACGGACGCGGTGCGTTGGCGGCACCGCGTCCCCGGTCTTGGCCAGCCTGCGGCAGGCCTGCTCAGAACTTGTAGCTGAGCTTGACGGTCACAGGGACCGTGATGGCCGCGCTGTCATCGTTGATCGAAGCAAGGCCGAGGCCACCGATGGCGGCGTCGTTGCCATCGAGGTCACCGCGGTAGCGAATGCCGGCCTCGGCGCTGATCGAGAGGCGCTCGGACACTTCCCACGACGCGCCGACATCAACGCCCAGCGAGTAGGTCGTGGTGTCATCGTAGAATGCGACATTGTTGATCCTGATGTCGTTCGGCTCGGTGCCGACGCCCGTGGGTACGGGAACGGCGAAGCTGGCGCGGATCTCGTCGACGAAGGCAACGCCTGCGCGTGCGGCGACGTAGGGCTTCACCTTGCCCGAACCGAAATACTGGCGAACACCGGCTTCGATGTTGGTGCTCTTGTAGTCGTCGAAGGTGCCGTTGACAGGCAGCGTCGCGCTGAGCGCCGGGACGAAGGCGGTTCCGACCTGGACCGAGCCGCCATCGGCTTCGGTGCGGCGGACCTCGGCAAAGACTTCACGGTCGCCCTCGAGGCCATATCTGCCTTCGATGCCGTAGGTTGTTGCGTCCCCGTAGATATCCTCGTAGGAGCGCGATTCAATGCGCAACTGGGCTGATGTCGCGGGAAGGTTCGGATTGAGCGCTGCCAGCGACGATACCGGCGCCGTGGCGCCACCGTGGACGTCGCCATCGAGCGGGATTTCCGTTCCCACATTCACGGAGCCTGCGAACTGGCCGGGCTTGAGCGGCGCTGCAAAGGCCGGTGTCACGGCGCAGGTGGCAGCCACCAATGCGGGCAAATATTTCTTCATTGATCTCTCCTCGTACCGAACTGGTCGATACAGCACGATACGAAGCGATCTGTTTGCGGATCACAGGATCTGTTCGATCAACAGCAAATCATTGAACAAATCAGATGATCCTGTGCATGAAGCTGCACCTGACCTTTACGTGCGCGGCATGCTGCTTTCACGCCTGCCGCTAGGTCAGCCTGCGACTTGACGCGCAATGTCCGCGGGCACCGGAACCGGGAACTCCAGCAACTGCTGCGCGAGTGCCTTGCCTTGCGGGTCATTACGCAGGCTTGCGACACCGCCGCCGCCGAGGGCATCGTGCAACAGGAAATTCAGCGCGTGCGTGCCCGGAAGATCGAAGCGTTCGACCTTGCCCTTGCCGCCGTCGAACAGGTGGGCAAACCATTTTGCGACCGCGGCCTCGGTCAACGCTGCACGAATGTAGGGTGCGAACGCGGCCTTGCGCGCCATCACGCCGATGTTCGAGTTGTTGCCCTTGTCGCCCGAGCGCGCAAAGGCGAGGCGGATCAGCGGCACCGTGCTTGTCGTGGCACCTGCCGTGTCGGCGACGGCGGGGCGGCGGATCATGGCGGGGGTGAAGCCTCCGCTTGTGTCCTGCGGCGCGTCCATGTGGCGCTCGCCCAGATGCACCGAGACCTTCACGTCCGTCTTGGGAATGAGACAGGCGAAGTGGCGCACGACGGGCGTCACCTTGGGCCGCAAGCCTGCATAGCCCGAGGTACCTGGCGCAAAAGATGTTCCGGACGATGTCAGCTCGCGCATCATGGCTTCGAGCGGCTCCTTGCGCGGATGCTTGGCGGCGAGCTTGAGGATGGCCTCGCGCCCGCCCGTCTGTCGGGCCTGGGCGCCATAGGTGTCCTCGGCGCCGAGAACCTCGAGCGATGTCTCGGTGTAGGGGCCCCAGTTTCGTTGGCGCAGGATCGTCTCCATGCGCTTCAACACGGCCTCGCCCGTGCGGCGGGCCTTGGCTGCGGCATCGATGCCGCCGATCGAGACCAGGTTGCCGATGCGATAGCCGTCCTCATGCGTGGTCGAGCACTTGTAGGTTGCCGTGGGCGCGTAACCCCTGGCGTTGGCGACGCGCACGCGATCCTGGCCAAGCTGCTCGAGCGTGACACCGCTGAAATCGCAGACGACGTCCGGCAACATGTAGGCCTGCGGATCGCCGATTTCGTAGAGCATCTGCTCGCCCACGGTGCCGACCGAGACAAGGCCGCCTGTGCCTTCAGGCTTGGTGGCGATGAAGCTGCCGTCGGGCGAAACTTCGGCGATCGCGTAGCCGATGTTCTCCCAGTCGGGGACCTGGTCCCAGTCGGTGAATATGCCGCCGCAAGCCTGCGCGCCGCATTCGACGATGTGGCCTGCAAGGCTTCCGCCAGCAAGCTTGTCGAAGTCCTTCGGTGTCCAGCCGAACTCGTGGATGCAGGCGCCCAGCGTGACGGCGCTGTCGACGCAGCGACCTGTGATGACGATTTCGGCACCTGCCGCGAGGGCGGCCGCGACCGGGAAGCCGCCGAGATAGACATTCATGCTGACGGGTTTTTCAGGAAGCGCCTGGCCCGTGAACATCTCCTGGATGCCGGCGCTCTTCCATTTGTCGAGCTGGGGCAGCACATCATCCCCCTCGACATAGGCGACCTTCAGGTCCACGCCCTGCTTGGCCAACATGGCCTCGAGCGCCTTCGCACAGCCCTTGGGGTTGACGCCACCTGCATTTGCGATGACCTTGATCTTCTTCTCGGCCACCTCGCGGGCGATCTGCGCCATCGTGACGGTCACGAAATCATGCGCGTAGCCGAGGTTCGGATCCTTGTCGCGCGCGCGGGCGAGGATCGACATGGTGATCTCGGCCAGATAGTCGAAGACGAGATAGTCGATGTTTCCATGACGGACGAGCTGCGGGGCTGCGGTAAAGCTGTCGCCCCAGAAGCCGGACGCGCAGCCGATGCGGATGGTCTTGGTCATGTGAGTGTCCTTGCTAGGTTGGGGGCAAGTGGTTCACGCGAAGGCGCGAACGCGCGAACCCTTCATCACCCCAGCGACTTCATGAGGTTCTTGGCGATGACCAGTTGCTGCACCTGGCTCGTGCCTTCGTAGATCCGGAAGATGCGCACGTCGCGGTAGAAGCGCTCGACGCCGTAGTCGGAGACGTAGCCTGCGCCGCCATGGATCTGGACCGCCCGATCGGCGACGCGACCGACCATCTCGGAGGCGAAATACTTGGCGCATGAGGCTTCCATGGTGACGCTCTCGCCAGCGTCGCGCTTGCGGGCGCCATCGAGAACCATGCAGCGCGCGGCGTAGGCTTCGGTCTTGCTGTCGGCGAGCATGGCCTGGATGAGCTGGAATTCGCCGATCTTCTGGCCGAACTGCTCGCGCTCCATGGCGTATTTCGCGGCGTCGCGGATCAGGCGCTCGGCCACACCCACGCATACAGCGGCGATGTGCAGCCGACCGCGATCCAGCACCTGCATCGCCACGCGGAAGCCTTGACCCTCCTGGCCCAGCAGGCAGGATGCGGGGACATGGCAATCCTCGAAGATCACGTCGCAGATATGCGCGCCCTGCTGGCCCATCTTGCGGTCGGGCTTGCCGATGGTGATGCCCTTGAGGCCGGATGGCACGAAGAAGGCCGAGATGCCGCCAGCGCCCTTGTTCGACGGGTCGGTGCGGGCCATCAGGGTAAAGACCTGCGCCTTGTTGGCATTGGTGATGTAGCGCTTGGTGCCGTTCACCACATAATGATCGCCCTTGCGGATGGCCGTGGTGCGGACCGAGGCGGCGTCGGATCCGGCGCCCGGCTCGGTCAGGCAGAACGAGGCGATGGCTTCGCCGCTTGCCAGCTTGGGCAGCCACTCCTTCTTCTGGGCATCGTTGCCGAACATGACGACGCCCTGGCTGCCGATGCCGACATTGGTGCCGATGACCGAACGGAACGCCGGCGAGGTCTGGCCCAGCTCGAAGCAGACCATGACCTCTTCCTCCATGGTCAGGCCCAGGCCGCCAAATTCCGTGGGGATCGAGATGCCGAAGAGGCCGAGCTCCCTCATTTCAGCTATGACATCGTCGGGAACCAGGTCTTCCCGGGCCGTCTTGTCCTCGATCGGGACGAGGCGCTCGGTCACGAAGCGGCGGACGGAAGAAATGAGCTGGTTGCGGGTTTCTGTATCAAGGGCCATGGGTGATTGTTCCTGCGGGACCTGCGTCTCTGGCTGGACGGTTTTGCGTGGCTTTTGTCTATCAGGAGGCCATCCCGGACGCTAGTCGCGGTCGGCTGCTTGCAAGCGGCACGCCGGACTTGCTATCCGGGGATGGTGCCCCTGTCCCGCGGGCAAGGACGTGTTCGACCATGGCAGACAGTAGCGGCGCATTGGCCGGTATCAAGATTGTTGACCTCAGCCGGGTGCTGGCAGGTCCCTATGCGACACAGATCCTGGGCGACCACGGCGCGGACGTGATCAAGGTCGAGCCGCCTGCCGGCGACGAGACGCGGGAATGGGGGCCGCCCTTCCGTAACGATGACGCCGCGTCAGGCGCTTCGGCCTATTACACCAACATCAACCGCAACAAGCGGGGCATGGCGCTGGATCTCGGCAAGCCCGCGGCGCGGGAGATCGTGTTCCGGTTGCTGGCCGATGCAGACGTGCTGGTCGAGAACTTCAAGATCGGGACGCTGGAGAAATGGGGCATGGGGTTCGACGTCCTCAGCGCCCGGTTTCCCAAGCTTGTGCATGCGCGCGTGACGGGCTTCGGGGCGGAGGGTCCGCTGGGCGGGATGCCCGGCTATGACGCGATCGTGCAGACCATGGTGGGGCTATCGTCGTGCAACGGGTCGCCGGAGTCGGGGCCCGTGAAGCTGGGTGTCCCCATGGTCGACATGACGACGGGGCTCAATCTCGTCATCGGCATCCTGATGGCGCTGGTCGAGCGGCAGCACTCTGGACGGGGACAGTTTGTCGAGGTCGCGCTTTATGATGCCGGCATCTCGATCCTGCACCCGCATTCGGGCAACTGGCTGATGGGCGGACGGTTGCCGCGACTGCTGGGCAACGCGCATCCCAACCTTGCGCCCTATGACCTTTTTGCGACCGCGACGCGGCCCATCTATCTGGGCATCGGCAACGAACCGCAGTTCCGCAAGGCGATGGCGGTGCTGGAGCTGGATGATGTCGCGCGCGATCCCCGCTTTGGTTCCGTGCCCAACCGGAATGCGAACCGCGAGGCGCTGACGGCGATCCTGCGCGCGCGGCTGGCCGGGGTCGATGGGGTTGCTGTGTCCCTGGCCTTGCTCAAGGCCGGCGTCCCGGCAGGACCGCTCAACACGATCGAGGAAACGCTGACCGATCCGCAAACCCAGGTGCGCGGCATGGTCATCGAGGCGGACGGCTATCGCGGCATCGGCACGCCCGTGAAGATGGGGCGGACGCCGGGCTCGATGCGGCACACGCCGCCTGACTTCGGCGCTGACAACGAAGATGTCCTGCGCGCGGCGGGCTATAGCGAGGACGAGATATCCCAGCTTTTCGGGCTTGGCGCCGTCGTCGCAAAGCGGGCGGGCTGACGGATGCGGCTTTCGGTTCTCGACCAGTCTCCCATCCGCAAGGGCGGCACGGCACGCGACGCCGTGCTCGAGACCATTGCGCTTGCCAAGGAGAGCGAACGGCTGGGCTTCCACCGTTTCTGGATGGCCGAGCACCACAACACGACGTCCTTTGCCGGCTCGACACCTGAGGTGCTGATGGCGCGGGTGGGCGCGGAGACGCAGCGCATTCGCCTGGGGTCGGGCGGCATCATGCTGCCGCATTACAGCCCGCTGAAAGTGGCCGAGAATTTCCGCATGCTCGAGACGCTCTATCCGGGGCGGATCGACCTTGCCATCGGGCGGGCACCGGGGGCCGATGGGCGCACGGCGGTGGCGCTGCAATCAGGTCCGAAGGCCTATGACATCGGGGTGTTCCCGCAGCAGGCCGAGATGCTGCGTCATTACCTGGAAGAGTCCGCAGGTCTTGCACAGTGGCCCGACGATCATCCGTTCCGGCAGGTGCACGCCTCGCCGCGCGGGCCGGGCCTGCCGGAGATGTGGATGCTGGCGTCGAGCGTCAATGGCGCTCTTTATGCGGCGGAACTGGGGATGCCGCTCGCCTTCGCGCAGTTCATCTCGCCCGATGACAGCGGGCCCGAGGCCGCGGCGGTCTATCGCAACAGCTTCAAGCCGCGCCAGGATGGCGAGCAACCCCGCGTCGCGCTGGCGGTATTCGCCCTTGCGGCCGAGACAGAGGACGAGGCCGAGCGGTTGTGCGCGACCCGCAATCTCTGGGTCATGCAACTGTTGCGCAACCAGGCGGGCCCCTTCCCGTCTCCCGAGGAAGCGCAGGCTTATCCTTATACGCCGCAGGATCGCGTGATGTTGCGCGCGATCGCTGCACGCGGTGTCACGGGGACGCCGGAGAAGGTCAAGGCGGGTCTTGAGAAGATGGCGGCGGCTTATGGCGCCGACGAGGTGGTCGTTCTCACGATCACCTACGATTTCGCCGCGCGGTTGCGATCCTATGCCCTTATTGCGGAGGCGTTTGGGATGGCCGCCTCGCCGCACGCCTTGCGCGCCACTCGATGAGGGTGCGGATGCGCTTCTGGACCTTGGGGGTGAGCGGGAAGCTCCAGAGAAGCAGGATCGCCGGCACATAGAAGGCGATCGGCATCAGCGAGAATACGGCTGTGAGGGCAGAAATGGCCTCGGGCGTCTTGGTGGCTTCGGCTGCACTGAAGCCCAGCGAACCCACCAGCATGAGCGCCACGCCGGCGCCGATGGCATCGCCGCCTTTGATTGCCAGCCCGAAGAAGGAAATGATCAGGCCGGCGCGCGGCTCGTGGGTGCGAAGCGAGTCCAGGTCGACCACGTCGGCAGCGATCGACTGTCCCAGGGTGTAGGGCGCCGAGAAGGCCGCGCCCACGACGGCGAACAGGAGGATGTTGGGCCAGTAGCCGCCATCCTGGAAAGCGGGAAGAATGGAGAAGACGGAGACTGCCATCAGCATCGCGAGCGACAGCGCCTTGTGCTTGGTAATCACCCGTCCGAGCCAGATCCACATGGGGGCGAACAGGATCGCAGCGCCGATGAGGACGAGGGGAAAGTGGTTGCCCTCGGCCTTGGTAAGCCCTACCGCGTCGACCATGTAGAAGAGGAAGAGGACTTCGGCGGCGCGCGAGGCGATGCGGACGAAGAAGGTGGCGAAGAACAGCCGGACGAATGGGAGGTTGGTCAGGGCGGCCTTGGCACCGGCCCATGCCGAAACGTGCTCGGTCGCGGAAAACCGGGGTTCGGGGGTTGACCAGAACATGATCGCCACGCCGATCGGCGTGAGCGCCACGATGATCCAGCCCAGCACGGCCATGGATTCCCAGTAGCCGCCTGCGTTGCCCTCCGACGCGCCGGTCCCGACGATCACCGGAGCGGCGCCCGCGAGGGCGAGGCCAACCAGGGTGAAGATCTCCCGAATGCCGGTGATGCGCGAGCGCTCGTGGTAGTCGCCGGAGAGTTCTGCCCCCCAGGCGCCATACGGGATCGTGATCATGGTCCAGCCGAGATAGAATACGGCCACCCAGACCAGCAGGTGCATTTCGGTGGCGTCGGCCGGCGGCAGGAACACGTTGTAGATGCCCAGCGCGAAGACCGGAGCCCCCAGCAGCACCCAGCTCTTGCGGCGCCCCAGGCTCCAGGTGGTGCGGTCACTGGCGTAACCGATCAGCGGATCGACGATGAAGTCGACCAGCCTGACGATCAGCAGGATCGCACCGACCGTCTCGATGTTGATCTTGAGGTCATCGGTGTAGAACTTGGATACGTAGACCGCGATGGGCAGCCCTGCGAATGCGAGGGGAATGGCCAGCTGGCCGAAGCCCATCACTGTGAACCATGACAGGCGGTCGGCGCTCGCGTTGGGGGTCTGCGCGTTTGGTCTTTGCAACGTCCAGGCTCCGGTATGACGGCGAGCGGCCCCGATAAGGGTGACCGCCAGAATAGGCCAGGTTGGCTAACGCGGCATTAAGCACGGACGGGGCTGGCGTAACAGCCCGGAATTCCGGGCTTTGGCGCCGTCATGCCCTTGTCCCTACGTAAGCGAAAAAGAGACAACCCAAGCCCACGGAAAGGGCGATGAGGTCGACCCGGAAATTCATCAGCGTTGCCCCCAGCCCGATGAAGGGAATGATGGAGGCCATGCTCGCGATACCCATGACGATCAGGGCCCAGATCCGGATGCGACGGGACATCGAAGCCGACGCCTTGTCGAGTGCGGCCCGCTCCGAGACGATGAAGGCGGCGGCGAGGCAAAACAGGCCGACCACCACCATGAGCACGTTGACTTTCAGGAACGCGATCTCGAGCTGGACGCTGCCCAAGCCAATGGATCCCAGGATCGCCATGATCCCGGCGATCCAGAGGAGCCAGGACTGCAGGCTTGCGAGCGATTTCGACATGGGCGCTTCCCCTTGAAACCTGTCTTGCTGCGTCTAGTGATCTGCCGACATTGCGGCAAGATTGAGATGGCGGGGCGGATTCCGGGCGGCACGCGCCGCGATGGATTTTCGCGCGGGCTCACGAGGCATTCCCGCCTTTTGGGGCGGGTTTTCCGATTTCATATTCACAATGTCTGGTTCCGACCCGCGCAGGGCCTGAACCGGGTGCGCGGGCTGGCCTGCACTTGTTCGGCACATAATGTGAACATCCCTGCCCTTCAAGCCCTCCGAACCGCGACATAGTGTGCGGCGGGTGTCCTATGGAAGAAGGCCGATGACGGCGGCCGTCATGCATGTGGCCAGCGTCCCGGGGATGAGGGATTTCAGCGACAGCTCCACCACCTCGTTGCGGCGCGAGGGAACCAGCGCGCTGATCGAGCCAATCATCATGCCAACCGAGCTCAGGTTTGCGAAACCGCACAGCGCATAGACCATCAGAAGGCGCGAGCGGTCGCTCAGCGCATCCTCGGGCAGCGCGGCGAGGTTGAGGTAGGCGATCATCTCGTTGAGGATGGTTTTCGTGCCCATGAGGCTGCCAGCGGTGGCCGCGTCGGCGGCCGGCACGCCGATCAGCCAGGCAATCGGCGCAAAGGCCCAGCCGACGATCCGCTCGAACGACAGGGGCGCGCCGGCGACATCGACGGTGCCGATGATGATGTTGGCCAAGGCCACCAGCGAGATCATCACGAGAAGCATGGCGAGGATGCTGAGATAGATCCGCATGCCGTCTTCGGCGCCGGTGGAGACGGCATCCATCGAGGATCGGTAGAGGGAGACCTCGCCCTTGGACGCCGGCGTTGTCTCGGTGCCGGGGATCATGACCTTGGCGAGGACGATGGAGGCCGGCAGCGACAGCAGCGAGGCGACAATGATGTGCCCGACCGCACCGGGAACCACCGGGCCCAGTACCGTGGCATAAAGGACGAGCACGGTGCCCGCCACATTGGCGAGACCGCAGGTGAACAGCGTGAAGAGCTCGCTGCGCGTCAACCGTTCGAGGTAGGGCTTGATCAAAAGTGGCGCCTCGATCATGCCGAGGAAGATGTTGGAGGCGCAGCCAAGGCCGAGTGCGCCACCGATCTTCATCGTGCGCTCGAGCGCGAGGGCAAAGCCCCTGACGATGAGTGACAGGATCCCCCAATGCCAGAGCAGCGCCGAGAGGGCCGACATCACGATCACGATGGGCAGGACCGTGAAGGCCATCGTGACGACGGCGTTGGGGTTGCTGATCGTGAAGGGGGCCGCGCCGCCGCCGACATAGCCGAACACGAAGGATGACCCCTTGGCGGTGGCAGCCTGGATGGCATCGACCACGCCGTTGAGGGCGAGCAGCGCATCGCGCATGAACGGCAAGCCCAGCAAGGCTGTCGCCAGGAGGATCTGCAGGCCGATCCCCACGATGACGGTCGTCGCCGGGAAAGCCTTGCGGTTTTCGGAGAACAGCCAGGCGATGCCCACAAAGACGGCAAGGCCAATCATGCTCTGCAACTGTGGCGGAAAATCCATGACACCCCCTTCGCCCCTGAGTCGAAACCAGCTTATGGTAAAGCCCGCAGAACCGGAATTGGCTGAAACGGCTTTGCATGCCTGCCATTTTTCTGGTCCAAATTGTCAGTTCGTCTGGAAGGAATGGGATCATGCGCTGGCGACAGGTGGCGGCTGTATCTGCGGTGTTCGTGGCGGGGATGCTTCTGGCGTCCGGCAGCGCCGGGGCGCAGGCGACGGGTGGCGGGTCGAAGGACCCGCCGAAGTCCCGCTCCGACTGGCCTACCGAACGGGTCACGGTGGTGGGCCGTCGCGGCAGCATCCGCGACTGGCTGGTCAACCATACATTCCGGGGAACGGAAGGCTTTGCAGACGGCTCGGCGCCGGCCGATGTCGGCAGCCGCTTCGAGTTTTACTGGCAAGTCCATTACATGCCCAACGGGCGGCTGGAGGCCCATTTCCAGCGCATTGCCTCGCCGACCCCGCATGCGCCCATGCAGGACCTGGGATTTGTGGAATTCGGCACCTGGCGCATCAACGATGACGGCGACCTGTGCCAGACGATCCCCAAGGTCGGGTACGGGATCGAGCTGTGCTACTGGGTAGACAGGCGCGGCAACCGCATGGCCATGTACTACACGCATTGCGGTTACTTTAACCGTTGCTACATCGGCCGCCTGGGGCCCGAGGGCGAGATCGTGCCCGGGCGCGCCTTCACGCGCTGAAACGCGGGCCGGCGGCGCGCGCAAGCCGTGCGCCTGTCCCTTGAAGTGGTGCGCCTTCCGGCCTAGACTGATGGCTGAACTGAAACAGATGCCTTGAGTGCGGTTGCCAATTGGCGGGAACGCACCGGGCGAAAAAGCGAGTTTGGCCCCGTGACGCAGTTTTCGCGTGGGGCGCAGCAAGGCGGCGCAGGCACTTCGGTGCTTGATGATCCGTACACAGATGATGCGGTTCGGCCGGAGGAGAGGCCGGGTCATATCTACGCTGCGCTCGATCTTGGAACGAATAATTGCAGGCTTCTGATCGCGAAGCCTGATGCGACGGGGTTCAAGGTCGTCGATTCCTTCTCGCGTACCGTCAGGCTTGGGGAAGGCCTTGCGCAATCCGGCGAGCTGTCCGAAGCCGCCATGGCGCGGGCCATCGAGGCGATCCGCATCTGTGCTTCGAAAATGCGCAAGCGCGGCGTGACCAGCGCGCGCGCCATCGCCACGCAGGCCTGCCGCATGGCACGCAATGGTCCCACCTTCATCAAGCGCGTCGCCGCCGAGACCGGGCTGCATTTCGACATCATCCCGCCGGCGGAAGAGGCGCGGCTTGCGGCCCGCGGTGTTACGCCGTTGCTCGATCGCGAGGACAAAGGGGCGCTGGTGTTCGACATCGGCGGCGGCTCGACCGAACTGATCTGGCTTGACCTGCGCGATACGGGGAAGCGACCGCGGATCCTGCGCTGGGGCTCGATCCCGCTGGGCGTCGTGACACTGGGCGAACGATTTCACGGCCGCATCGATGGACCGGGGGCCTATGAGCAGATGCTCGATGAAGTGACGGCGCAGCTTGCCGCCCTGCCCCACGCCATTCCGCCCGGAAGCCACCCTGCAGGCTCGTTCCACATGCTGGGAACGTCGGGCACCGTCACCACGATCGCCGGCATTTTTCTTGGCCTAGAGCGCTATGAGCGCACGAAAGTCGATGGCACGTGGATCGCGCAGCAGGACCTTTCGCGCGTCATCGACGAACTGAAGGTGCTGTCGCTGGACGAGCGGGCCGCCCATCCCTGCGTCGGGCACGAACGGGCCGAGCTTGTCATTCCCGGCCTTGCAATCTTCGAGGCGATCTTCCGTCGCTGGACGCCGCCGCGGCTGCGCGTCGCCGATCGCGGCCTCAGGGAAGGCATGTTGCTTGCCCTGATGGAGGGGGCTGATGTCCTGGCCCCGGCGAAGCGCCGGCGACGTCGGCGCGGTGGCCGCAAGCGGCGCGGTCGCGCCGGTGGATCGGGGGAAAGCCAATGACCCCGCCAACAAAACCCAGCGCCTCGCGCGCCCTCAGGGAGCGGCTCAAGACCGGCAAGCACCGGACGAAGTCGTCGCGGGCATGGCTCGAGCGGCAGCTCAACGATCCTTACGTGCGGGCAGCCAAGTCCGAGGGCTATCGATCACGCGCCGCATTCAAGCTGAAGGAAATGGATGACAAGTTCCGCTTCCTCAAGCGGGGAAGCAAGGCCGTCGATCTTGGCGCGGCGCCCGGCGGGTGGACACAGATCCTGGTCGAGCGGTGCGGCGAAGGCAACGTGGTTGGCGCGGACATCCAGCCCATGGATCCGATCGAAGGCGCCCACCTGCTGCAGATCGACTTCATGCTCGACACGGCGCCGGACACGATCAAGGCGTGCCTCAACGGCCCTGTCGATGTGGTCGTTTCCGACATGGCGGCGCCGGCAACGGGGCACCGGGAAACAGATCACCTGCGGGTCATGGGGTTATGCGAATGCGCGTTGGCGTTCGCGTGCGAGGTCCTCAAGCCCGGCGGGACATTCCTGTGCAAGGTCCTGCGCGGCGGTACGGAACGGGCCCTGCTTGAAACCCTCAAGCAGCGCTTTGGCCGCGTCCTGCACTTCAAACCACCGGCCAGTCGTGCAGATTCGGCTGAAATGTACGTGGTCGCACTGCAGTTTCGCTGAAGCGTCACGACGCTGCATGGCAGGCGCGACGCGCCCGGGCTACAAGATCGCCTGCATGATTCAGCCGCTGCACGCCGCCGGAACAAGGTTCGTCACATGATCGCCGAGATCGGCCATTTCTGCCTCATCCTGGCCTTCGTCCTGTCGCTTGTGCAGGGCACCGTTCCGCATGTCGGCGCGGCACGGCGAAACCTGGCGCTGATGGGCGTGGGTCGCACGTCGGCGATCGCGCAGCTCGTGTTCCTTGTCGCCGCGTTTGGCTGTCTGAGCCTGGCCTTTGCCCTGTCGGACTTCTCGGTGGCGCTGGTTGCCAATCATTCGCACTCGGACAAGCCCCTGATCTACAAATTGTCAGGCGTGTGGGGAAATCACGAAGGGTCGATGCTTCTGTGGGTGCTGATCCTGGGTGTGTTCGGCGGCGCCGTCGCCATCTTCGGGCGCAACCTGCCGCCGAGCCTGCTGGCGCGGACGCTTGCGGTGCAGGGTCTGATCGGCACCATGTTCATCGCCTTCATCCTGTTCACGTCGAACCCCTTCGCACGGCTTGATCCGGCGCCGGTCAATGGCAGCGGGCTCAATCCCCTGCTGCAGGATCCTGGCCTCGCGACGCACCCGCCTTTCCTCTACATGGGCTATGTCGGCTTCTCGATCGCCTTCTCGTTCGCGATCGCCGCGCTCATCGAAGGCAAGGTCGAGCCCGCTTGGGCGCGCTGGGTCAGGCCGTGGACGCTGGCCGCGTGGTGCTTCCTGACCATGGGCATCATGCTGGGGTCTGCGTGGGCCTATTACGAGCTGGGCTGGGGCGGCTGGTGGTTCTGGGATCCGGTCGAGAACGTGTCGCTCATGCCGTGGCTTGCCGGAACGGCGCTGATCCACTCGGCCATCGTCGTCGAGAAACGAGATGCCCTGAAGCGCTGGACGATCCTGCTTGCCATCCTGACCTTCTCGCTCAGCCTCATCGGGACCTTCCTTGTCCGCTCGGGCGTCGTCACCAGCGTCCATTCCTTTGCCGTCGACCCCGAGCGGGGCGTGTTCATCCTGGGCATCCTGATCGCCACGACCGGCGGGGCGCTGACGCTCTATGCCCTGCGCGCCTCGGACCTGAGGATCGCCAACCTGTTTTCGCCGGTCAGCCGCGAGGCCAGCCTGGTTCTGAACAACGTCTTCCTTGTTTCGATCACGGGCGGGGTGTTCCTCGGCACGTTCATTTCGCTGATCGCGCGGGAGACGTTCGGAACGGACGTTTCGGCTGGCGCGCCGGTGTTCAATTTCTTCTTCGTCCCGATGATGCTGGGCCTGATGGTCTTCATGGCATTGGGGCCGATCCTCGCGTGGAAGCGCGGCAACCTGAAAGCGGCCCTGTTCAGGCTGCGTGCCGCCGGCGTGGCGGCTGCAGGCGCAGGGGCGTCGGCGCTTATCATGCAACAAGAGCCCTGGTCGATGCTGGCCCTGGTGATTTCGGCGTGGCTGCTGGTGGGGTCCATGACCACGATCCTCGAGAAGGCCATCCCGTCGGGACGTGATACGGGCAGCCTTTGGCAGCGCCTGTCGAGCCTGCCGCGCGCCACCTGGGGAACGTCGGTCGCGCATGCCGGCATCGCCATCACGGCGATCGGGATTGCGGTGTCGGCCACCGACTCCGTCGAGACGGTCGTTAAGCTCAAGCCGGGCCAGAGCTTCGAAATCGCCGGCCTCGAGCTGAAGATGATGTCCGTCACCGACGAGAAGGGGCCGAATTACGTGTCCAAGACCGCCCGCTTCGAGTTGCGTGAAGGCGGCGACTTCATCGACGAGATCATTTCGGAAAAGCGGACCTATCCGAACCCGGGGAGCGAGACGACCGAGGCCGGCATCCGGCCCGGGCTGTTTGGTGCCCTGTATGTGTCGCTGGGCCGCTCCTATGAGGACGGCTCGTGGGTCGTGCGGGCCTACTATCATCCGCTGATCATGTGGATCTGGGGTGGGTGCCTGGTGATGGTGCTTGGCGGAACGCTGTCGTTGAGCGACCGGCGCCTGCGGGTGGGAGCGCCGATCCGGGCCCGCAAGGCGCAAACTGCCGCGAGGACTGCATGAAACGCGCACTCGTCTTCCTGCCCCTGGCCATCTTCCTGACACTGGTCGGGTATTTTGCGATCGGGCTCACGCGCAATCCGTCCGAGATCCGCTCGGTCCTGATCGACAGGCCCTTGCCGGCATTCGACCTTCCCGTCCCGGACAAGCCGGAGGCGCGGTTTGCAACCACGGCATTCAAGGGACAGGTTTCGCTGCTGAACATCTTCGCGTCGTGGTGCATCGCCTGCCGGGCCGAGCATCCGGTGCTGCTGCGGCTTGCCTCCGAGCGGGCGGTGCCGATCTATGGCCTGGCGTGGAAGGACAAGCCCGAGGAGCTCAAGGCGTGGATTGCCGAACTGGGAGATCCCTACACGCTGATCGGCGACGATGCGCAGGGGCGCACGGCGATCGATCTTGGCGTGACCGGCGCGCCCGAGACCTTCGTGATCGATCGCAAGGGACAGATCCGCTACAAGCACGTGGGACCGATCGATGACTACGCCTGGGAAAACACGTTGCAGCCGCTGGTGAAGATGCTTGAGGCCGAGCCATGAAGTGCCGCATCTGGTTGACGTCCTGGCTTTTGCTGTCGCTGCTCGTGCTGGCGTCCCCCGTGAGGGCGACGGAACCCGATGAAATCCTGCAGGATGCGGCCCAGGAAAAACGTGCGCGGGCGATCACGCGGGAGTTGCGCTGCGTCGTCTGCCAGAACCAGTCCGTCGATGACTCCGACGCGCCGCTGGCCAAGGATATCCGCGTGATCGTGCGCGAGCGGATCGTGGCGGGCGAGACGGACGAACAGGTACGCGCCTTCGTGGTCAACCGTTATGGCCAGTATGTCCTGCTGCGGCCCCCGCTTGGCATCGACACGGCATTGATCTGGATCGGACCCTTTGCGCTGCTTGCCGTGGCGCTGGGCGTGGCTGCGGTTTATCTGCGCCGCGCGCGGCCTGCGGGAGATGCGGCCGCAGGCGGGCTTTCGGCAGAAGAAGAGCGGCGGCTGGACGATTTGCTCAAGGATGAAACGCGATGATCCTCTGGGGTGCGATTGCGGTCCTGTCAGTACTTGCGATCCTCTATGTGATGCGGCCGCTGCTGTCGGCGCAGGAGGGGGCTGGCGAGGCGGCGACCAGTCTTGGCGTCTACAAGAGCCAGCTGGCGGAAGTGGATGCAGACCTTGCGCGGGGCCTCATCTCGGCGGCTGAGGCTGATGCGGCACGCCTGGAGATCAAGCGGCGCATCCTGGGATCGGACAAGATGGTCGATGCGGTGGCTGGCGATCGCTTGCCCCTGCCCGCCACGGCTGCCGGCGCCCTGCTCTGTCTTGCGATGTCGATCGGCCTGTATCTGCATCTGGGGCAGCCATCGCTGCCGGGGCGGCCCTATACCCTGGCGGCAGAGAAGGCGGCGCTGTCAAAGGCTGTCGATACCGAATTCGATGCGATGCTTGCCAAGCTCGAGACGCACCTGAAGGCAAACCCGGAAGACATCGATGCGCTCAAGGCGATGGGCTGGGCGCAGATGCGCGCTGGTGCGCCGGACAAGGCCATCGCGGCCTTGAAGAAGGCGACGCAGCTGGCGCCCCAGGATCTGCAGGTGCTGGCGCTTTACGGCGAGACGCTGGTCGAGGCCGCACGCGGCAAGGTCAGCGAGGAGGCGCTTGCCGTCTTCGAGCAAGTGCTGGCTGCGGACGCCCGCGATCCTCGGGCCCTCTATTACAAGGGGCTGCGCCTGTCGCAGACCGGTGCGCAGAAGCAGGCCCTCGACCTCTGGATCGCGCTGATCAAGGACAGCCCCAAGGATGCGGAGTGGCTTCCCCAGATCCGCAAGCAAGCTCAGGACCTGGCCCTGAAGCTGAAGATCGATCCGAAGACGGTGCCCTAGAACGCTACCAGGAGCCGACGTCGCGGTCCTCGCCCTCGCCGCCCTCCTTGCCGTCAGCGCCGAGCGAACTGACGTCCACTTCTGCGTGCAGGCCCGGCGTGCGATAGACGTAAGGGCGCCCCCAAGGATCGGTCAGGCCGTCGGCGCGCGTCAGATAGGGCCCGTTCCAGGCCTGCGCGCCCTCGGGCCGTTCGACCAGGGCCTTCAGCCCCTGCTGTTCGGTCGGATAGCCCGCATTGTCCATCCGGTACATGTCGAGGGCGGTGACGATATTCTGGATCTGGATCTGGGCGACCTTCACTTTCGAGGTCGAGAGGTAGCCGATGACGCGCGGCGCCGCGATGGCGATGACGAGGGCGAGAATGGCCAGCACGACGAGAAGTTCGAGCAGGGAGTAGCCTGCCTGCGCGAGGCTGCGCGTGGCAGCGCGGGATTGCTTCAGGGCCATGCTGTCTTCACTCCTCCTGCTGCACGACACGCGAGACTTCCTCGATTGTCGTGTCGCCCTCAAGCACTTTTCGCAAGCCGTTCCTGCGCAATGTCTCCATGCCGGCGGCGACGGCGGCGGTCTGGATTGCAGAGGCACCCGATCGCTCGAGCACGAGGCGCCTGATGCTTTCATCGGGCACCAGGATCTCGGAGATGACGGTGCGGCCACGATAGCCGGTGCCGTTGCAGGCCGTGCAGCCAGCGGCGGAAAACAGCGTCGTATCCTTGCCGGCAGGAAGGCCTGCCGCGGTGAATTCGTCCAGCACCTCGGGACGCATCGACGCCGGCTGCCTGCATGCACGGCAGAGGGTGCGCACGAGGCGCTGGGACACGATCCCCGAGATTGTCGATGTGAGAAGATACTCCTCGACGCCCATGTCCATCAGTCGCGTGAGCGCGGCGGCGGCGCTGTTGGTGTGTACCGTCGAGAGCACGGTATGGCCCGTGAGTGCGGCCTGGACGGCGATGCGCGCGGTCTCGGCGTCGCGGATCTCGCCCACGAGGATCACATCGGGATCGTGCCGGAGCACCGAGCGCAGGACGTGCGCGAAGGTCAGGCCGATCTCGGGCTTGACCTGGATCTGGTTGACGCCGGGGATCCTGTATTCAACCGGATCCTCGACGGAAAGGATCTTGCGTTCTGCCGCATTCAGGCGCGTCAGCGCGGCGTAGAGCGTGGTTGTCTTGCCGCTTCCCGTCGGCCCGGTGACGAGGACGATCCCGTTGGGGCGGCGCAGCAGACCCTCGATCCGGGCGCGTGCTGCGGCATCGAACCCGAGAGCCGGAAGGTCAAGGGGTACGGACGCCTTGTCGAGGATGCGAATGACCGCGCACTCGCCATGGGCCACTGGCGCGGTGGCGATGCGGAAATCCACTTCGCGGCCGCGTACCGGCATCTTGACAGCGCCGTCCTGCGGCAGGCGCCGCTCGGCGATGTCGAGACCGCTCATGATCTTGAGGCGGGAGATGATCGCCGGCGCCAGTTCGATGGCGGCGGGCTCGTCTTCCTTCAGGACGCCGTCGATGCGCATGCGGATGCGCACGCGGCGCTCGAACGGTTCGATGTGGATGTCGGAGGCGCCAGCCTCGACCGCCCGCGAGATCAGGCCGTTGACGAAGCGGATGACCGGGGCCTCGCTGGCACTCTCGCGCAGCCGCGCGAGATCGGTCTGCGTTCCGTCCCCGGAACTGGCCGTGGCCATGGCGGCGAGCGCACTGGTTTCGTCGCTGGCGTAGAGCCTGCGCATGGCCTGCTCGATGTCTGACGCCGGCGCAGCCTTCACCTGGACCTTGCGCCCCGTCGACAGGCCGATGGCGGCGGTCACGAAGGCATTGAGCGGGTCCGTTGTTGCGATCGTCACGGTGGTCGCGTCGGCGGCAAGCAGGATGACACCGTTGTCGCGCAGGAAGCGCTCGGTCACCTGCTCGGCGAGCAAGGGCTCGAGCGGCAGTTCCTCGGGTGCGGCAAGCGGGACGCCGAGGCCCGTCTCGAAGGCCTGCATCAGGTCGCGTTCCGGCACGAGGCCAAGCTCGAGGAGGATGCGCGAGAGGCTGAGCGCGCTCTGCGCGGCGGCGCGGCGGGCGCGCTCGGCGCCGTCGGCGTCAAGCCTGCCGGCGGCCAGCAAGTGCCCAAGCAGTCGCTCACCCGGATCGGGCGCGGGGACCGTTCTTGCGGTGGCTTCGCTGCTCATGGATGGGTTCCGCGATCCCTTTTGTCAGGCTAAGGACAACGGCCCGTAGAGCCATGTCAACCACAGACCTGCTGCAAGACCTGTACCGAGCGGCACTTTCGTCGTGCCCGAGATTTCCCTGCCTGCGAGCCTTGCCGCAAGAAGCAGCGCCACGTTTACCACGACAGCCCACAGCAGGACTGTGCCAAGCCCGAGCAGTCCCGTCCAGGCACCCGCGCCGGCAAAAAGCTTTACGTCCCCGTAGCCCAGCCCGTCGCGGCCTCGCGTGCGCCGGTAGGCGAAAGCGAGCGCCGAGAGGAGGCCTGCGGCAAGTGCGGCGGCGGCGACATGCTCCCACAAAACCTCTGGTGCGAGCCAGGCGTTGGCTGCAAGACCTGCAGGTATCAGTGGCAGCGTCAGCTCGTCGGCAAGCACAAGGCTGCGGGCGTCCATGACGGCGAGGCAGAGCAACGTCCATCCGAGCAGGACGGTGATCGTCAGGTTCTCGTCGTTTGTGACGGACATTGACCAGATCACGATGCCGAGCGCTGCGAGCTCCATCGCGGGATAGATGGCGCTGACGGACGCGCTGCAATGGCGGCAGCGCCCGCGTGCGGCCAGCCAGGACACGACGGGAATGAGATCGCGGACCGCGAGTGCGTGGCCGCAGGAGGGACAGCGCGAGCGTCCGCGCACGACATCCTCGCCTTTGGGCAGGCGCAGCGCGAGAACGCACAGGAAGCTGCCGACGAACGGCGCGGCCATCAGGAGGAACAGGGTCGGGAAGCTCAGCATCGTCATCAGCCTGCCTTGTCCCTTGCGGGACAGGACGCCGCGGCTGCCTCCCGCGTGGGGAACAGCGGTTCGATGCCGATGATCCAGTAAGGGTCTTCGGGATTGCCCGTGATGCGGATGGCGACGCGCTCGCCCCTGCGGATACGGCGGGTGGCATCGTCGAGCTCGACCGTGATTTCCAGCACGTCGCCGGGCGTCACCAGGCCCGATGTCACTCCATCGGCGAGGGGTGACGCGGGGGCAGCCATGCCGAGTTCGCGTTGCAGCGCCTGTGAGGCAAAGCGGACCTCGACGCCGGGAGCCTGGGTCAGGACCGTCAACTCGCCGCTGATGCAGGAAAAGATGCTGTCGGTCATTCCCAGGACGAAGCGGGCCTGGGCCACGGTCTCGAACGGGCGGTTGGCTGGCGTGAAGTTGCGCCCGGATGCCTCGTATTGTCGTCGTTCGGCGCCGTTCGGGCGGACGAAGTCGTCACCGTCGCGCCAGTCTTCCACGGCTGCGGCGATGGCATTGGCCTGGTCGGGCGCGGCGCCGGCTGACCGGAACAATGCTGCAAGAAGGCTGGCATCGGCCTGGTTCAGGTCGAGCTTGCCGCGCTCGAGGCGCGCAGACAGCTTGACGCGGAAGTCCCCGACTTGCAGCACCGCCGGCTTTTCGAGCAAGGCTGGGACCTGGTCCCTCGCGCCGACAATGGCATTCGCGGCATAGTCCAGCGCGCTGTCGATCGCCAACTGCGCCTGCGTGCGCAGCAAGTGGCGGCTCGATGCCTGCATGGTGCTGCGGGATGCGGCGACAACGCCCAGCAGAACCAGGGACAGGGCTGCAACAAACCCGAGCACGGCGACCAGCGCCATGCCGCTCTGCTGCGCGGTTGCGTCGGGCCGCTTCTCATGCATGGCGGCACCCGAAGGATACGGGGTCATAGATGCAGGCCGGATCGCGCGACAGGCGTGGGCGCACCAGCAGATCCGGCCAGACCACCGAGGGACTGCCCTGCCCTTGCACGCGGATCAGGATGAGGTCCGGCGCGCCGTTCTGGTCCTGCCAGTCATTGCGCCACGCAAGGGTGCCTGTCTGGTCTCGCCTCGCGAACGCGAAAGTGATGGCGCGCGCGCCTGCGACGGCAACGCGGCGTTGCGTGCCCCGGCTGCCGGCCACGGGCGTCCATGACATGACGAGTTGCCTGGATCCGTTGTCCTGCCTCACGTCGATTTCAAAGCGGCTAATGCCGCCTGCGTCCATCGCCGTGGGTGCAAGGGCAAGGAATGTCATGCGCGTTGGAGAGGCCCTGAACAGGCCTGGATCGGCAGGCACGGCTGGATCGAAGTCGCGCGGGACAATCCGGGACAACACAGTGCGCAGCATGGCCTGACCGCCCGCCAAGGTATCGATCGCTTCGGCCTTGCGGGCCGAGGCCTCCCAGATGCGGCCGCCGAAACGCATGCCATCGGACATCACGAGAGCCATGATGCCGAGCAAGGCCAGCACCACAAGCAACTCTGCCAGCGTATAGCCTGCATTCCCTCGACGGCTCATGGCGCAGGTGCCCCATCGACGAAGATCACGCGATCGAGATGGATGCGCGATGTGCCGCTGCGGGCGCGCCAGGATATGATGACCCTGACATTCACGGGCTTGCGCGCGAGGGGCTGGCGGCTCCACGCCGGGTCGGCCGGCTTGACCTCCAAGGACCAGCTGTAAGGTGTCCCGTCGACAGCGCCTGATGCGGGTTGAGGACGCCGGCGCTCTGCCACGATGCGATCCATCAAGGACTGTGCTGCGAGGACCGCGCCCTCGCTGGTTGCCGCCGTGTCGAGCGCGCGCAGGCCTGTGCCGGCAGCCTGGTAGGAAGCCACCATCACGACGGCGAGGATCGCGAAGGCAACCAGAGCCTCCACCAGCGTGAAGCCTGCGTCGGATGCGCGCGTCATCGGGCTGCCTCGATGACAATCGGCGCGTAAGGTGCGCGCTGATGGAGATGCAGTCTCTTGCGGCCATTGGACAACACGATGCGGCCCGAGACGGATCCGTCCCAGCCCACGACCATCGCCTGTCGCGGGCCAGGTGCCTCAATGCTCGCTGATGTGCCGCGCGACAGGTCGAGGACCTGGCCGTCGGAGGACTGCAGGCGCGATGCCGTTTCGGCAGCAAGCGTGACGGCGATGTCGCGCTGCGTATCCATGGCTGCCGTGCGAAGTTCACGCAGGCGGGTGGCCAGCAGGCGGGCGTCGCTTTCGATGGTCATGCTGTCGATGGCACGCACGGCGAAAGGAAGTCCCGCCGTCATGACCAGCGCGAGGATCGCGAGGACCACCATCAGCTCCATCAGCGAATAGCCGGCGGTATGTTGCTGGTTTCTCATGGCCCGATGGCGATATCATTGGCTGCGAAAATGCCGCTTACGACGCCGGTCATGATGGCGGCGACAACGAGGCCGAGGAGGATCGTCATGGCTGGCAGCAGCAGCGCCGAAAGGCGGTCGACGCGGGTTTGCACGTCGCGCTCGAACATGTCGGCGGCTTCCTGGAGCATCGGGGCGATGCGGCCGGTCTCCTCGCCGACGGCGACGAGCTCGACGGCGATGCGGGGGAAGATGGCGGCCTGGTCGAGTGCGGCCCGCAGCGTGCGTCCCTGCTTGACCTGGACGATCACCGCGTCGAGGACATGCCTGACATAGCTGTTGGAGAGCGCCTGGCGCGACAACTCCAGCGCCCTGTTGAGCGGCATGCCGCCTTCGAGAAGCATGGCAAGGTTCCGGCAGAACTGCGCTGTCTGGACGTTGATGGGGATCGCCAGCAGATATCTTGCGGTGATCGCGTGGCGATCCAGGGCGAAGCGCGCCGCGGGCTGCCGCAGCATGACGAGGATCGCCGCAAGCCCCGCGATCAAGAGCAGCGCGAGCGCGCCGCCGAACGCATTCATGAAGTGCGATACTCCCAGCAGCATCGCCGTTGGCCATGGAATGGCGGCACCGCTTCCCTGCAGCACTGGCTCGAGTTGCGGGAGCACGCTGGTGAAGATGAGCGTCAGCACACCCAACATCGTTGTGAGCAGCAGTGCCGGATAGATCATGGCCGACACAAGCTTGTCGGACAGCTGGCGGGCGCGCGTCTCGGTTTCGGCGATCCGGGCCATGACTTCGGCCAAGCTGCCGCTTGCCTCTCCAGCCGCAACGAGGCGGCGCATGGGCTCGGGGAACATGTCGCCGGCGCGCGCCATCGCGCTGCCGAGCGTTTCGCCACCCCGCAAGCCCTCGAGCATCGCCTCGATCAGGGATCGCGTGGCGGGGCTGCTGGCGACCGTCGACATGGTGGCCAAGGATCGTTCGACATTCAGTCCCGCCTTGAGAAGAACGGAAAGCTCGCGCAGCAAGGTCATGCGCGTTTGGCCAACCGACATGCCCTGCAGGGACGGCAGCCACGACAAAAGCCCGCTGCCCCCCCTGCGCAGCGGCGCCTCCGACAAGCTGAGCGGCGTGCGGCCCTGCTGGAGCAGGCGCTCGACGGCGGCACTGCGCGTCGGCGCCTCGATGGAGCCGCGCACTGGCTTTCCGTCATGACCGGCAGCTTCGTATGCGTAGATGGGCACGGATGGTTACCTCGCGCCGGCATCATAGCCAATCACGCGTGGGCTTCACATTTGGATGTCGAAACATCGTATGCGGGGCTCAGGCGACGGCCGAGGACTGCCCCCTGGCCGCTAGTTCTGCCGCTTCTCATCCTGAATGAGCGCCTTCAGGCGTGACGTGCTGAGTTCCCGCGAGGCGCCGAAGGCAATGGTGTCCACGACCGTGCCCTCGGCATTTACCAAGAAAGCCTGTGCGGTATGGTCGATCGAGTAGCCACCCTTGCCGGTGTCGACGCGCTCGAAACGGACGTCATAGGCGCGGGCGAGCCGCGTGACCTGCGGCAATGGTGCCGAAAGCGCAGTGACGCGCCCCTTGAAGCCCGAGAAGTACTTCTTCATGACCGCTGGCGTGTCGCGAGCCGGATCCAAGGTGACGAAGATGATCCTCACGTCCTTTGCGGGTGCGCCGAGGGATTCAAGGGCTGCATCGAGTTCCCAGACCGTCACGGGACAGACGACAGGGCAATTCGTGAAGCCGAAAAAGAGGACGCGCGGCGCGCCGTTAAAGTCCTTGAGGTGCACCTTCCTGCCATCGACATCCTGGAGCTGGATGCGTTCACCGCCCTTGCCAAGGGCTTTAAGCCCGGCGTCCGGCGCCGCGGCGACAGGCAACAGGTTCGTGACTGCAAGGGCAAGCGCAGCAATGAAGGCAAGCGAGAGGCGCATTCGGGGCGGTCCCCTGTCCAAGGCGGGCCACCAACCTAAAGCGGAGCGCACCGTTCGTCGAGATGTTACGACGCGCGCCCTAGCGGCTGGTCCAACCCGAGCGGATTGCCGTTGCCTCGGCCTTGCGATCAAGGATTTCCGTGCGTCCCAGGCGGCCATAGGCAGCGTCGATCACGGGATCGTTGGGAACCCCGCCGGCTGCGAGATAGGCTTGCCGATTGACCACGGGTGGTACCCGGGCGAATGCCTCGACGCACCATTCGTTTTCGGCGATGTCGCGGCAAACCAGAATGCGCGCCGCCATGTCCGCGTCCTGCACGTGGGCCTCGCGACACATGCGGCCGTCGTTGGATACGAAGCTCACGATTGGCTTTACATCCAACCCTCCCGCCTGGGCCACGCGGCCCGAGGGTGTGTCGGCGATCAGCGACAGAACCGGCCCCGCCACGGCGATGCCGTCGTCAACCTGTTCGAGCCAGGACATGCGGCCCGATCCCATCAGGCTGCCCGTCATGACAATGAGCAGGGCGGCAGCAACGCCCACGCCTGCCGGCACCCAGGCGCGTCGTGCCCAGTGTCGCTGCGGCAGCGGGACTACATGGCTGCGCGGCGCAGGCTCTGTCGCGGAAGCATCATCCAGCAGGGATGCGAAGCGGTCGGGAACGTCGAGGCTGGTCGTCATGGATGCCTTCAACAGGTCATCCGTGGCCTGCAATAGGCGCAGGCGTTCGCGGAGCGCCTCGCTGGACAGCAGCAGCGCCTGCACGCGCGCGGCCTCCTGGGCGTCAAGCTCGCCATCGGCGAATGCCATCAATGTCTCGTCGGGAAGAACTGTCATCTTGTTGCAGCCAGCGCCTGTCTGTTGGGGGCCTTCTCGATCATTTCACGTAGTGTCTCGCGTGCACGATACAATCTGCTCATCAATGTTCCGACAGGAATTTCGAGCATATCCGCTGCTTCCTGATAGGAATGTCCATCGATCACAACCAGCGCTAGCACCATCCTGTGGTCATCCGACAGGAGGGCGAACTGCTCCCGTGCCCGCGCCAGCATCAGCGATGTCTCGGTGACACGCTGGCCGTCGATCGACACGTCGGTTGCCGCCATTTCGAGAGACTGCTTTTCACGGTCGCTCCTGAGCTTGCGCCGCCTGTCCTTCCAGATGTTCTGCATGATCTTGAACATCCAGCTATCAAGGCGCGTGCCGGGCTGCCACTGACCCGACTTCGAAAGGGCTCGCTCAATCGCTGCGTGTGCTATATCGTCTCCTTCGTCATTCGATCCCGACAGGGCAGCGCCAAACCGCCGCAGTCGCGGCAGCAGCATCGTCAAACCCCTACGCAAATCGCTCAGATTTTTGTCAGTCATTGGTTTACTGGGTGGACAACGAACGGGAACGGCTTTTATTCCAAAGAAAAGCCATTTGAGCAGCTAGGCTGCCCTTTGTAAAATCCCCCGATCAGACGGGGATTCCCGTTGGTTCATGATCCTGCAGGCATCGATGCTTCCCCCGTTGACCATACCTTCCCTGATTTCAGCCCTCCGGGCCCTGATGCTTGCCATTGCCCTGGTGGCCGTGTCGCCCGTACTGCCCGTGCAGGCGGGCTCCGGATCATCCGGGCATTCGGATGACGATGAGGGGCCCGAGGCCGACGACCACGATGGCGACCGGGACCGCGATGATCGTGATGACGATGATCGTGACGGCGACCGCGACGATGACCGCGACAGTGACGATGACCGCGATCGCGAGAAGGATCGCGATGCGGAGACAGCGCGCGAGCAGGACGCCGACAACGATGATGACGGCCGGGACGATGACGGCCGGGACGATGACGGCCGGGACGATGACGGCCGGGACGATAACAGCCGGGACGATAACAGCCGGTCCGGGTCGGAGGATGGCGAGCGCGACGATGGCGACCGGGACGACGACAATGACAAGTCGGACAGTGATGACAAGGACGGTCGCGAACGGTCTTCTGACGCGCGATCCGGCGGCGAGCGCTCGAACGAGCGCAAGGCGGACAACAAGGCCGATCCTGTCGGTGCTGCGGGCCGGAGCATAATCGCGGCTCCTGCCCCCGTTGAGCCTTCGGCTGCAGCCGTGGTCGCGCCGGCGAGCGGCGCGGGCGCATCGGAGGCGCGCGCCGAACGGGCCGAGCGCCTGCTCGAGGTCATCGAGAACAAGCGCGGCGAACGCGTGCGCGAAGGCGAATTACTGCTCATCAGCGCTTCGAAGGGGGTGCATCGACGCCTTGCTCGCAACGGCTTCAAGGTGCTTGAAGCCTTCAAGATGGAAGGCCTGGGGCTGCAGGGCTATCGGGTGACCCCGAAATCCGGACTGGACGCGGAAGCGTCACTGGCGCGGCTGCGCCGGGTCGACCCCAAGGGTATCGCCAGCTTCAATCACATCTATTCACCCGCACGCGGCGGCGCGACGATTGCGTCACCGCGGGCGGACCGTCGCCAGCCTGCCGCCCCGATGACTTCGGCCAAGATCGGCCTTGTCGATGCACCCGTGAACGCCTCGCACCCCATGCTGGGCACGGTCGAGATCGAGGCCCGCGCCTTCGGCCTTGCCAATCCAACTGCTGACAACCACGGCACCGCCGTGGCGTCGCGGCTGGCGGAGGCTGCACCGGGCGCGAAGATCTATGTCGCCAGCGTGTTTTCCGAATTGCGCGACGGCGAGGAAGTCGCATCCGTCGATGCCATTGCGCGCGCGCTTGACTGGCTGGCCCGCAACCGGATCCCCGTGATCAACATGAGCCTGGCTGGCCCGCCGAACCAGATCCTGGAGGCGGTCACGGCGCGGCTTGTCACCCGCGGGCACAAGCTGGTCGCGGCAGTCGGCAATGAGGGACCCAACGCGGAAGCGCAATATCCTGCCGCTTATGAGGGCGTTGTCGGCGTTACCGCCGTCGATCGCAGCAACCAGGTCTACATTTATGCCAACCAGGGCGATTACGTGGATTTTGCCGCGACCGGCGTCGATACGACGGTAGCAGGCCCCGATGGGGACACTGCCACCGTATCAGGGACATCCTATGCAGCCCCTGTTGTCACTGCCGAGCTGGCGCGGCGGCTGCAACGGCCCGACCGGGCGCTTGCGGCCCGGGCCGAAAAGGAACTCGTGCAGGCAGCAACGGATCTCGGCAAGCCTGGTCGCGACCCCGTGTTTGGCTTCGGCGTCGTTGAACCGGCGCGCCAGTAAGCGTGACGAGAGGTTGCGATCCTGGCGGTCTGCAATGCAGGCTCGAAATCGTTGCCCTTTGAGATTGCTGCAGTGCATCGTCTTGCGTGACATTACTACAACTGAAAAAGCCTAAAGCGCGAAACACGCTGTCTGAACTTTACAGCCGGCGGATGCAGAACCTAACCTGTGGCTTGTGGTGATCCGGGGTGGGTCGCCCTGCCCGTCCGTGTACCAATCAATCCAGGTTGCTCCACCCCATCGGCAACCGGAAGCGGAAAGACCAATGAACGCATTCAAGCCCAAATCCAGGACAGCCCTTCTTGCTGGCGCCGCGCTCTTCGTGATGACGCCAGGGCTTGTCCAGGCTGACCCGAAGCTGTGGTGGCTGAATGTGGAGGGCGGCGTTGAATATTCCGACAACGTGGCGCTCGAGCAGAGCGACGCGAACAGCATGGAAGGTGACGTTGCGGCTTTTCTCGAACTTGATGCCGGCTACAAGCTGGTCGACGAAAAGGACGCCCGCATCGAGATCGGCTATAATTTCTACCAGAGCGTCTATGACGATCTGACCGCGTTCAACTGGCAATCCCACAACCCGAGCGCTGTTGCGTGGATGCGTTCCGGCGGGATCAAATTCGGGGTCGAGTACTCGTACACGAACTCGCTGCTCGATGATTCCTTCTTCCTCGAGCAGCACATGCTGTCGCCGACGATATCGACCTTCATCACCGAGGATTTCTTCATCTCCGGTTACTATCGGTTCTATTCCAAGAACTATAACCGGCTCGACGATGCGCGCGACGCCGACACGCAGCAAGTCGGTGCGGACGTGAACTACTATTTCGACCGCGCCAACAAGGGTTACGTCTCAGTTGGCGGCGGCTTCACCAGCGAAGACACGGACGGTGACGCGTTCGACTATGACGGCTTCGTGGGACGCGCCGCGGCGCAGCACCCTGTCGAGCTGTTCGGCAAGAAGGGCCACATCAAGCTCTCCTATTCGTTCCAGCGCCGGGATTACGACAACGAAATCAGCCTCCCCGCTCCGGGAACGCGCGAGGATGACCGCCACACGCTGAAGCTGTCGACCAATGTCGAGGTCGATACTAACCTTAAAGCGGGGGTCGAAGTCCGGCGCGTCGTGAGGGACTCGAACCTCAACACTTCGGATTACGAGGAGAATGTCGGGTCCCTGTTCCTGCGCTACGGGTTCTGACGCCTCGTCATCGCGATCCTTTTGTGAGCAAACGGGGGCCGAAAGCTCCCGTTTTTTCGTTCCCGGTCAAAAGGATTAATCCCAAATAGGTGTGATAAAGCTCCGCGAACCCCGGTGCAGTTACCTCAAAACGATGCATACCGTTGCGTCACAGCCCCCCGACCGGATAATTTTGACAGGAACGGAATAAAGCCGGGTTCCAGGGCTCTCACGCAGGTGTCGGATTTCATGCCCTTCAAGAAAAGCGTCAATCGCGCCTCAGTCGGCGGCGCAGGGTGGGTGGTACGCTCCGGCAGCAGCGGCTGCAGGCCCGCCGCGCGCGGAGACCGCTCATGAGCAAGGTCAGCGCCAGCATCATCGGCAATTTCCTGCACCGGTCGCGCAACGTGTTCATCAGCGCGGGCGTGTTCAGCCTGTTCGTCAACCTGGCAATGCTCAATAGTCCGCTGTTCATGCTGCAAGTGTATGACCGGGTCCTGACGTCGCAGAGCGAGGACACGCTGCTCTTCCTGACGCTGCTCTCGGTCGGGGTGCTGCTGGTGCAGTCGCTGGTCGAGATCGCGCGCTCGGACCTGTTGGTGAGAGCGAGTTCGCAACTCGACAATGAGCTGCGCGACCTGACGTTCGGCATCTCGATGGGCAAGGAACCCACGGACATGTCGAGCGCGCACGGTCTGCGCGACCTCGACACCATCCGCTCGTTCCTTGCCAGCCCTGCTCTCATTGCGCTGTTCGATGCGCCGTGGACCCCGATCTTCCTGTTCGTGGTCTTCCTGCTGCACCCAGCTCTCGGGCTGCTGGCGCTTGCCGGTGCCATCTTGATCATCGGCATTGCCTATCTGAGCGAGATCGCCACCGGCAAGCCGCTCAACGAGGCGGCGCAGGCGCATCGCGATTCCGAGTTCTTCGTCAGCACGCTGCAGAACAACGCCGAGTCCGCCCGCTCCATGGGAATGGTCAAGAATGTGCAGCGCCGCTGGGAGGAGCATCACGAGGCGAGCCTTGCCTGGCAGGCGGTCGCAAGTGACCGGGCGTCAAGGCTGAGCGCTGCGGCAAAATTCGCGCGCCAGATGCTGCAGATCCTGTGCCTTGCGCTGGGCGCCTATCTGGCGCTCGAGAACGAGATCTCGGCAGGTGCGATCGTGGCGACGTCCATCATCATGGGCCGGGCGCTTGCGCCGATCGAGGCCTCGATCGGCCAGTGGAAGCGTTTCGTGCAGGTTCGCCAGTCCTATGGTCGGCTCAACGCCGTGCTCAAGAACGTCGGCGACGGAAACCGGACAGAACTGCCGGCGGCATCCGGCAAGTTTGCGCTCGAGGACGTTTGGATGCGTTTCCAGGGCGCGAAGGAACCGGCCTTGCGCGGGGTATCCTTCGAGGTCGCGCCCGGGGAGGTCCTTGGTATCATCGGGGCCACGGGTTCGGGCAAGACCACGCTGGCGCGCCTCATGATCGGTGCCTTGAAGCCATCTGCCGGCAATGTGCGCCTCGATGGGGTCGAGGTCTCGGATTGGGCCTCGGCAGACCTGGGGCCACAGGTTGGGTACCTGGCGCAGGACGTCGAACTGATGGAAGGAACCGTTGCCGAGAACATCTCGCGCTATGGTACCCATGACGCACAGGCCATCATCGATGCCGCCAAGATCGCGAGCGCGCATGAATTCGTGCTGACGCTTCCCAATGCCTACGACACGGTCATCGGTGAGCGCGGCAAGCTTCTGTCGGGCGGTCAGAGACAGCGGGTAGCGCTGGCACGGGCCGTTTTCGGCAACACGAAGATCGTCATCCTCGACGAGCCGAATGCGAACCTCGACGCCGCCGGCGAGGCCGACCTGCGGCGTGCCGTCGAAATCCTGAAGCAGCAGAAGCGAACGGTCATCATCATTACCCATCGACCGGGCATCCTGCCTGCCGTGGACAAGCTTGCGGTCATGAAGTCTGGCCAGATGGTTTCGTTCGGGCCGCGCGACGAGGTGCTTGCCAGCCTGAACAAGGCGGCTGCCGATGCCCGCACGGGCGCCTCTTCCAATCCTTCCAAGGTGACCTCCATCGAGAACCGCCATGCAAATAACAAAGCCCAGTCCTAGGCGGCCGAACTGGCCCAACAGCATTCCAAGCCTGCCGACAAACACGAAGCGCGCCATGATCTATGGCTTCGCGCTGATCGGGTTTGCCGTGGGTGGCTTTGGCCTGTGGAGCGCCACGGTCCCCATCGCCAGCGCGGTGGTGGCAAACGGACAGGTCGTGGTGGCCTCGAAGCGCAAGCAGATCCAGCACCCCACGGGTGGCGCCGTGCGCGCGATCAAGGTGGAGGATGGCCAGCATGTGCGCGAGGGTGACGTGCTGCTGGAGCTTGACGACGCCGACGCGCTCGAGCGGTACACGCGTGGCCGCGATTCCTATTTCCTCGGGCTTGCCACCGAGGCCCGCATGCAGGCCGAAATCGCGGAAGCTACGGAACCTCAGTTCCCGCAGGAACTGAAGGAGGCGGCCGAGCGCATGCCGGCGGTCAAGAGCCTGCTCGAAGGGCAGGCGCAGCTCTTCACGGCCCGCAAGCTCGAGCTTGACGGACAGCTGTCGATGATCGTGCAGCAGCACGAGCAGCTGAAGGGCGAATTGAGCGCGCTCGAGGCCGACCGACGTGCCGCCCGCGAGCAGATCGACCTGTCGCGCAAGGAGCTGGTTGTCGTCGATGACCTTTACAAGAAGGGCTACACGACCCGTACGCGCGTATTTTCGCTGAACCGGGATATCTCGCAACTCACCGGCGGCGTCGAACGCACGTCTGCCATGATCGCCCGCACGCGCAGCTCGCTCATGGAGAGCGAACTCAAGCTGCTGCAGGCGAAGAACCAGCTCATGGCCAAGGTCCAGGGCGAGTTGCGCGAGGTTCAGGCGCGCCTGCCCAACCTGCGTGAACAGTATCGTGCGGCCGAGCAGGCCTATGAACGCATGACCGTGCGCGCGCCCGTGCCGGGCTATGTGCTTGCCCCGCGGATGACCACGGTCGGCGCCGTTGTGCGGCCCGGCGAGACGATCCTCGAGATCGTTCCGCGAGATGACCGGCTGATGATTGAAGTCCAGATCCGTCCGTCGGATGTCGATTCGGTGGCGGTGGGACTGCCGACCGAGGTTCGCTTCACCAGCCTGAATCAGAAGGACCTGCCGATGCTCTATGGGCGCGTTGCCTATATCTCGGCAGACTCGCTGCAGGATCCACGGTCAAGCGCCACCTATTTCGTCGCGCATGTGGATGTGCCGGACAGCGAAATGCACCGGCTCGGGAAGCAGAGCCTGCAGCCAGGCATGCCGGCCGCGGTCATGATCAAGACGGGCGAACGCACAGCGCTTGCCTATCTGACACAGCCGCTGCGCGACAGCATCAACAGGGCCTGGCGCGAGTAACGCGCCAGACCTGAACTGCTCATAAAACGATAACGGCCTATCTCTTGCCCTGGCTCATGTGGGCGTCGAGCACGCACGCCGCATAGGTTCCCAGGAACTTTTCGCGCGTGTCAGGCTGCGCGCGCAATTCCGCCTGAAGCTTCGGTAGATATTGCTTGAGCTGGCGGCGGCATTCGCCCCAGAAGCCCAGGCTCTCGCGTGCCGCGCGCTCGGCTTGGGCCTTGCCCTCTTCGGTGGTACCGCCACCATTTGCGAAGAAGCGCGTGACGTCGGCTTCCTCAATCTGGCAGTAGGACGCGAGGCGGGGCAAGCTTGCGCCGGCGCGCTCGATTTCCCGGGATGACGGGTGCAGTCTGGGCTCGAATGCAGGCTCGACCGATGTCAGCGGCCGGGGCGCCGCGGCGCGCGCCTCACAGACCTGGGCTGATTGCATCTCGGCCTCGCATGACTGCGGGTCAGGCGCATCCCTTCGCAGGGCACAGAGAATTCTTGCGCCGGCCGCCGTGCCGTGGACCGCGTCCACGCGCTCGGCGAAATAGGCCCACTTGTCGGCGGTATCGGCGATCGCAGCGGTCACTGCGCGGGTGAAATTGCCGTTGATGGCGCCGCGGGTAGTGGTTCCGGTGCCGCCCGTGCCGCGACCAATGGGGCCTGTTGCCTTGCTGAGGCGACCCGTCGAGATCCGTCCCGTGTCCGCGACACCCGCCAGAACGTCGTCCTCGCAGCCCAGCGAGAGGCCCAGAAGAAGCCGGTTTGGCGGACAGGCCGAAATCAGCCCGTCCGGCAGCGGCTCATTGCGCCGCAAGTCGAGCCATGGTGCCGGGCCCGCCTGGCCGAGGCCCGGCGGGTTGTCCACCGATGCCGGTGCCTCTGATGGACGATCGACCCAGTTGGAGTTGGCGTAGAAATCCTGGGTAGCGTGCAAGGCCAGGCCCAGATGCTCGATGATGCGGCACTTGGCTGATTGCTCCTGCGAACCGAAGCGGCAGTCGAGGCCTGTGTCCTCGGCGGCGGGGGTTGCGAGTTTGCCCGCAAGTTCCACGGCCTTTTCCAGATTGGCGCGGATGAATGTCCGGCATGCATCGAGTGCGGCCTGAGCGGCTTCACGCGTCGGAACGGCGCCCGAGATGCCCTCGGCGTGGTCGCCCCCAAGGCAGTGCGCCTCGGCCCGGCCGGTCAAGCCGCCTTGCGTCGTGTCCGGGAAGCCGATCGCGCCCGTGTTGCTGCCGGCACCGGCCAGCGCGCTCAAGGTCAGGGGCTCGAGCTCCTTCAGGGCCGAACGCGTGATCTTCTGGTGTTCCGAACCGAGATTGTTTTCTTCAGGCGCGATGCCGAATGCCAATACCTGTGAGCCGCCGGCCAGCGTGGAAGCCAGAAGGACGGCGGCAGTGAGACGATGACGCTTCATGTGAGGGTTCCCGGTCTTCGCAGGTCTGA
Organism: Alphaproteobacteria bacterium; assembly: GCA_040381215.1. Classification (GTDB taxonomy): domain Bacteria; phylum Pseudomonadota; class Alphaproteobacteria; order Micropepsales; family Micropepsaceae; genus SZUA-430. The sequence continues at coordinate 40,236 of JBEIHO010000017.1, forward strand.
TAGCAGACCGACGGCATGGCTTCCACTGCGCGGGATGGCATCGACGCTGGCGTGCACACTATTTTCGATCGAGGGGCTTCATGTCTTCAAGCCCCGCGGGGTCAAGATGCGTGAGGACTTCCGCGTCGGGAAATGCTGCCTGGATCTCGCGCTCGACTTCGTCGCTGACCCGGTGCGCGTCGGCCAAGGTCATGTCGGGCGGCAGCTCCAGATGGAGCTGGATGAAGGCGTGGTGGCCGGCCCGACGGGTTCGCAGGTCATGCAGGCTGACAACTTCCGCATGGGCGGAGACGATCGCCTTGATCCGCAGGCGGTCAGGCTCGTCGAATTCGCGGTCCATCAACTCATGATAGGCGCCGGCGACAATGCGGAAGGCGCCCCATGCGATCGTGGCGGCGATGGCAAGGCCAACCAGGGGATCGGCCAGTGTCCAGCCAAACCATCCGGTCAATACGAGGGCCAGGATCACGCCGGCATTGGTCGCCAGGTCGGTGGTGTAATGAAGCTGGTCCGCACCGATCGCCAGCGAGCGGGTGCGGGAAATCACGTAACGCTGGAACATCACCAACGCGACGGTGATGATTGTCGAACCGATCATCACCGCAAGGCCCAGCGATGTCTCGACGACTGGACGTTGCACGATCAGCCGATCGAGCGATTCAAGCAGAAGGAAGGCCGCCGAACCGCCGACGAAGGTCGCCTGGCCCAGGCCGGCTAGCGCCTCAGCCTTGCCGTGACCAAACCGATGCTCCTCGTCGGCAGGCGCGAGCGCGTGTCGCACAGCCAGCAGGTTCAGGCCCGATGCCACGAGGTCGAGGGTCGAATCCACAAGCGATGACAGCATGGCGACCGAGCCCGTCACGGCCCATGCCCACACTTTCAGGCCAATCATCGATGCCGCGGCCGCGACGGCCGCGTAGGTGGCCAGCTTCTTCAATGTTGCGGCGGTTTCGGCGGATACGCGGCTGCCGGTCTTTCCTGACGGCGTCACGGGAAGAGCTTTTCCGTATGCCAGGCCGCAGCCGCATCCTTTCGCCGATAGACCAGGCGATCGTGAAGGCGGAATGGCCGGTCGCGCCAGAACTCGATCTCGACCGGCGCAAGACGGAAGCCCGACCAGTGTGGCGGTCGCGGCACCCGGCCGAGGGCATAACGGGCGGCGTAGACGGCGATCTCGCGCTCGAGCTCGAAACGCGTTTTCAGGGCCCGCGACTGTCGCGATGCCCAGGCGCCGATCTGGCTGTCCTTGGGCCGCGAGGCGAAGTACTCGTCTGCCTCCTGGGCGGTTACCTCGCTGATCGTGCCGCGGACGCGCACCTGCCGGCGCAGCGACTTCCAGTGGAAGCACATGGCGGCCTTGCGAGCCGCGAGCAGCTCGCGCCCCTTGGCGCTTTCATAGTTCGTGTAAAACACGAAGCCGTCGCGGTCGAACCCCTTGAGCAGGACCATGCGCACATTCGGCATGCCGTCCGGATCCACGGTGGACAGGGCGACGGCGTTGGGGTCGTTTGGTTCCTGTGCGGAGGCTTGCGTGAGCCAGTCGCCGAAATGAACGAACGGATCCTCGATCGCCTGAATTCCGGTCGATTCGTCTTCTTTCACGGGGTGATCCTGCATGCGATTGGCGCTGCGCTGTGTCTTTCGGGAGTAGTATACAGGCTGGCGGGAGGCGGCGCACGCCCAGATCGTGCCATTTCTCCCCATCAAGTCTGCTCGAGGTTGATAACCGCCATGCGTCAGTTCCTGTTGCTGCTTGCCCTGTTGTCGCTGGGCGCCTGTGCGACCAACATCGTGGCCGAGAAGGCGTCGCGCTTCGATGAAGGGGTGGCTGCCTATGATGCCGGCGACTTCGAGACCGCGTATCGGATCTGGGACGGGCTGGCACGCGAGAATGACCTTGCGGCGATGCGCAACGTGGCGCAGTTGCTCAGACAGGGCCGGGGTGTCGAGAAAGACAGCAAGCGGGCCTTCAAGCTTTATTCGGAAGCGGCCGAGAAGGGCCTTGTCACGGCCATGGCCAATCTTGGTGACATGTATATCAGCGGCGAGGGCGTTGAGCGGAACCCTCAGGCCGCTGCTGCCTGGTATGCCCGCGCCGCGGCGGCCGGGCTGTCACTGGCGCAGTGGAAACTGGCCGAAATGTATGACAGCGGCAACGGCATCCCGGTCGACAAGGAACGGGCGCGGGCTCTCCTGGAACGGGCAGCCCGCAATGGCTATGCGCCGGCACAGGCGAAGCTTCGGGCGCAGGGTGTTGAACTCACCGCCACGCCGGATGCTCCTGCGCTGCCGTCCGTTCCCGCCTCCGCCCCCGTGCCAGCGCCGGCGCCGGTGCCAGTGCCGCAACGTTCAAAGTCGGGATTGCTGGATGACCTGATCGCGAGTGAGACGCCGTCGGCTGAGCCTGCGCCCCAGCCTGCCCCTTCGCCCCCTACGGCGCCGGTTCAGGCGGTGTCAGCGATGTCTCCGGGTGACCCGCTTGCGCCCGACCTGATGGCACGGATGCATCAGGCTGATGTCACGGCGGTCTATGCGGGGCTGGCGGCCTATAACGCCGGGGATCGGAAGAATGCGCTTTCGATCTGGCATGAGGCCGCCAAGCGCGGGGTCGCGGATGCACAACTTAGAGTTGGTCTCCTGTTTGCGCGCGGAGAGGGGACGATCCTGGACATGATCGAGGCCTATCGCTGGCTACGCCACGCTGCGACCCAGGGGCATCCACAGGCCATCGCCGAATTGGCGCGCCTGTCGGCGAAATTGGCGCCGGCGGAACGCGCCATCGGGGAATCCATGGTGCGGGAACCCATCAGCAAGGCTCAAAAACCAGACTAAACCGCGGAAAATCTTAGCCGCGATGTTCTGGTGCGCGCAGCACAGTAACGCATGCAATGCGGCGGCACTTTGTGTTAGGGACATGTTTCCTGCGTTGTTTCCCTAACGCGAACAAGACGGCGCGCGGCATGTACGATCCATATTCGGTTCTCGGACTGCCCCGGAATGCGGGGGAAGACGAGGTCAAGCACGCGTTTCGCCGGCTCGCGAAGCGGTTTCATCCCGACACGCCTGAAGGCGCCTCGGACAAGGGGCGCCGCTTCAAGGACCTGTCGATCGCTTACGAGATCCTCGGTGACGCGAAAAAGCGCCGGGCTTACGACCGCGGGGAAATCGACGCCCACGGTAACCCGCGGGCCGGTTATCGGCCGCCGCCCGAGCCGGCGCCGGAACCAGAGCCCCCCTTCGCAGCACGAACCGCATCAGCCCCGCGAGAGCCGGAACCTGCCACCGCCAGCGCCCAGGGCCTGCGGGGCGAGGGGCCGAACGCGTCCTTCCGGAGTGCTTTCGAACGCGCTTTCGGCGGCAATGTCGGCGGCACGGCTCAGAAATCCGAGAGCCGGGTGGAGGACCTGTTCGCCGAGTTCTTCGGCGACCGACAGGAAGGCGCGAACCGCCGCCCTGCGGAAAGCGATGCCAACGGTCATTTCGACCTGCAGATCACCTTCGAGGAGGCGGTTCTGGGGGGAACGCGGCGCGTAAAGCTGCCGGACGGCAAGCGTTTCGACGTTCGCGTGCCGATCGGCGTCAAGGATGGCCATACGATCCGGCTTTCAGGGGCGACGGGAACCGGTGAGGCCGCCGATGCCGCCGTCGTCGTTTCGGTCGAACCCCATCCCTATTTCCGGCGTGACGGCAACGACATCCTGCTGAACCTGCCGGTGACGCTCGGGGAAGCCATCCACGGCGCAAAGATCAATGTTCCCACGCTGCATGGTCCGGTCGCCATGACCGTGCCCGGCGGGTCGAGTTCAGGACAGGTCCTGAGGCTCAAGGGCAAGGGCGTTCCCGCGCATGCCATCCATGCCCCGGGTGACCAGTTGGTGACGCTGCAGATCGTGCTGCCCGAGACGCCTGATGCGGAACTGGCCGACCTGGTCAAACGCTGGGAGGCGGCTCATCCCTATGACCCGCGCAAGAAGATGGGTGGCGTTTAGCCCCTTCCCGCCCGCGGCCTTGACGGTCTAGCCTGTGCGGATGAGCAAGAATTCCTCCGATACCCTGTTCGCGCGCCTGCTGCATCATTATGGCGAGAGCCTTGCGCCGGGCGACAGTGTGGTTCCGCCAATTGTGCCGACCGCGGTCTATCACCTGCCCGGCGCTCCATCGGATGCGCCCTATCAATATGGGCGGTTCCACAATCCCACCTGGACGGCGCTGGAGGCGGCGCTTGGATTGCTCGAGGGCGCTGAAACCGTCCTGTTTCCCTCGGGAATGGCGGCGATCGCCGCTGTCATGTTCAGCAGCCTCAAGAGCGGGGACCGGGTTCTGCTGCCGTCCGATGGCTACTACACCACGCGTGTGCTGGCCGAGAGCTACCTCGGACGGCTGGGTGTGACATGTGATACGCGCCCGACCGCGCATTTCCTCGAGGGCCGCTTTGACGGGTACAAGCTGGTTTTCGTTGAGACCCCGTCCAATCCCGGCCTTGACGTGTGCGACATTGCTGCCGTGGCCGCGGCCACCCGCAAGGCGGGCGCCCTGCTGGTGGCGGACAACACGACGATGACGCCCTTGGGCCAGCGGCCGCTGGAACTTGGCGCCGACGTGGTGGTCAACGCCGACACGAAGGCGATCAACGGCCATTCGGACGCCCTGCTCGGCCACGTCAGCGCGCGTGATCCGGCCTTTGCCCAGGGATTGCGCGATTGGCGCCGGTACTCGGGATCGACCCCTGGACCGTTCGAGGCCTGGCAGGTGTTCCGCGGGCTCGAGACGCTGGAGGTGCGCTTTGATCGCATGTGCACGACGGCCGCAGCCCTGGCCGAACGCCTGGCCGAACATCCGGCGGTGCGGGACTTGCGCTATCCGGGGCTTGCGAGCCATCCGGGACACGCGATCGCCGCCCGCCAGATGACGCGGTTCGGCACGATGCTGACGCTGACCCTCAAGGATGAAGCGACGGCAGAGCGGTTCATGCAGGCCTGCCCCCTGGTTCAGCCATCGACCAGCTTTGGCGGCGTGCGTACCTGCGCCGAGCGCCGCGCCCGCTGGGGTGACGCCGTTGCCCCCGGGTTCGTTCGCCTTTCTGTCGGCATCGAGCCTACTGCGCCGCTCGTTACATCGATCCTGCAAACGCTGGATTTGGTCCGATGAAGCGAAGTGCTGGACCCATGGGTCCATTTTCCACCTCAGCGGGGCTGCACCTTTTCAGAATTATGGACGGGCCCTCCGCCAGCCGCGCCACTTGCCTTCATGCGCGCCTGCAACTTACACGCGGCGCGAGAAGCCGTCCTCGGACCTGCTTTTTACAATTTCTTAATCACTGACCGAATTGGACTTCTCAGTCCATCAGCGATTCGCCAGCATGGGGACAACGGGCGAATCACTTCGCATGTGGTGCGCCGGGACCGGGGGAATGACCAACAAAATTGGTGAGTGGGTTCGATGAGCCGTCAATCTGCAACTGCCGCCCAGCTAACGCCTTCGCAGCTTCTGTCGGCGCGGGCGAGAATACTCGAGTCTGCGGCGGAGATGTTCCGCACCCATGGATATGATGTGTCCATGGACGTGATCGCCACGGCTGCCAATGTGTCCAAGCAGACGCTCTACAACCAGTTCGGCAGCAAGGAAGACCTGTTCAAGGCCATGATCGCCGACAGGGCTGCCGTGATGCGGGCGCCACTCAGCGCTTCGGCGCTGGAACGCCATCCGCGTGACATGCTGGCGGATATCGCGCGGCAGTATTACCAGCACGCCTGCGGCGAGCACGAGATCGGCTATTACCGGATGATGATCGGTGCCAGCCAGCAATTCCCCGACATCGGCCGCGCCTATTACGAGGCGGGCCCCAAGCAGATGGTCGAGGCGCTTGCGCAGTGGATGGCGCGCGAGGAACGGCTTGGCCGCCTCGATACGGGTGGGGATCCGGTTCTCGCCGCCGAGCATTACCTGTCGCTCGTTGCCGGACAGATCGAGGCCCGCGGCCTGCTTGGTTTGTGGTCGGAAATGGCACCCGCCGAGATGGAACGCCGTGCTCGGTTCTGCGCCGATATCTTCATGCGCGCCTTTGGGCCGCACCGCCTGATGGGGTGATTGCCGCGTTCAGCTACCAGATGTGGCCCCGAATGCACTGGACCGGGTTTGGCTTGCTGGCCTAGGCTTGTCCCTGAAACACAAGCGTTTCGGGGGATTTCATGATCAGGGGTCTGTTTCGGGTTCTGCGCTGGCTGTTGCTGGTGGCGATCGTTGTCGGCGGCTATGTCGGTTACCGCGTCATCTGGGGCACGCCCTTCACCATCACGCAACTGGCCGACCGTCAGGCGATCGGGTTTCTGCTCGACACGCCAGAGCTTCTTACCGCCATTGGCCTCGTCGACGGGACGATGCTCGATTATCACTCGGGCAAGCTGTCGGATTACGGCGTCCTCGAGCGTGACCGCAATTACGCGCGGGCCGAAAGCAACCTGGCTGAACTGAAGGCCTTCGATCGCGAGTCGCTGGGCCTTCAGGACCAGATCACCTATGATATCCTGCTGTTCCAGTACGGGCGACTGCTCGACGGCAAGCAGTATGAGTGGAGTTCGTCCAGCGGGCTCTATGCCATCAGCCCCATGTGGGGTGGGCAGGTCGGGATCATGAATTTCATGACACAGACCCATGCGATCAAGAACCGCCTGACGGCCGAGAACTATGTGAAGCGGGTGTCCCTGGCTGCTGCACGTCTCGACAAGGTCACGGCCGAGGCTCAGCGCCAGTACGGCCTTGGGGTCATCCTTCCGATCTCGCTGCTCGACAAGTCGCTTGCCGTGATCAAAGACACGGTGGCGCCGAAACCTGCCGATCATCCGCTGGTCGTCACGCTGGGCGAAAAGATCGACAAGGCCAAGGCCTCGGACATCGATGCCGCCTTGAAGAAGAGCCTGATGGACGAGACCGCCCGCCTGGTCGAAAGCGAGATCTACCCGGCCTATGCCCGCATGATCGCGGCGCTCGAGGCCATGCGACCTGAGTCCGAGAAACAGACCGACGGTGTCGATCGGCTGCCGGGTGGCAAGGCCTTCTATGCCCAATCGCTGAAGCGGAACACGACCACCGACTACTCGGCCGACCAGATCCACCAACTGGGCCTTGACGAGGTCGCCCGCATCACGCGCGAGATGGATGCGATCCTTGTTGCGCAGGGCGTCACCAAGGGCACCGTGGCCGAGCGTACGGCCAAACTGGGCGAAGATCCTCGCTTCCTGTTTCCGGACAATGACGCGGGGCGCGACCAGATCCTTGCGGAATATGACCGGTTGCTGAAGGAAGTGTCGAAGGTGGTGCCGGATTACTTCGTGACCATCCCCTCCACACCGCTGGAAGTCAGGCGGATTCCTCCCGCCTCAGAAAAGGGCAGCGCGGGCGCTTATTACAATGGCGCTGCGCTCGACGGATCGAGGCCAGGGGTGTTCTACGCCAATCTGCGCGACCCGAAGGAAACACCCAAATGGTCGATGAAGACGCTCGCCTATCATGAGGGTATTCCTGGCCACCACTTCCAGATTGCGACGGGTCAGAACCTGAAGGGGCTCCCCTTCATCCGGCAGCAGACCTTGTTCACTTCTTATGCCGAGGGTTGGGCGCTCTATGCCGAACTGCTCGCCAAGGAGATGGGCATGTACAAGGACGATCCGCTGGGAGATCTCGGCCGGCTGCAGGCGGAGATCTTCCGCGCGGCGCGGCTGGTCGTCGACACCGGCATCCATGCCAAGGGCTGGACGCGCGAACAGGCGATCGACTACATGGCCGGTGTCACCGGCATGGCGGTCACCGACGTGACGACCGAGATCGAACGCTACATGGCCAATCCCGGACAGGCATGCGCCTACAAGGTGGGCCAGCTCAAGATCGTGGCCTTGCGCGAGAAGGCGCGCCAGGCGCTGGGCAACCGGTTTGACATCAAGACATTCCACAAGGTTGTGCTCGAGAACGGCGCGGTGCCGCTCACGGTGCTTGAACGCCTCATCGATGACTGGATTGCGCGCGAGAAGGCGGCCGCCTGAGGCGGCTGATCGCACGCATGGTCACATTCGGACGCTCGCTCAGGCCCCTCTGGCATCTCGCGCCGGAGGGGGTGTTCCTCAACCATGGCTCGTTCGGGGCCTGCCCGAAGGCGGTGCTTGACGCGCAGACGCGCTGGCGCGAGACGATGGAGCGCCAGCCGGATGTGTTCTTCCGGCGGACGACATCGGCGCTCAATCCTGACAATGGCCTGCGGCAGGCGGCAGCACGGCTTGGGCAGTTCATTGGCGCGCGCGGCGATCACATCGCCTTTGTCAGCAATCTCACCGAGGCGGTGAGCGTCATCCTCAGGGGCATGCCGCTGCGCGCCGGTGACGAGATCCTTCTTCTTGACTGCGTCTACAACTCGGTGCGCCGAGCGGTGGACGACAAGTGCCGCGAGACCGGCGCGCGTCCGGTGATCGTCGATCTGCCCTTGCCGCTTGATCCGGACGTGTGTCTTGCACGGGTGGAGGCGGCCGTGACGGCGAACACGCGGCTTGCCATCATCGATCACATCGCCTCGGCACCGGCGCTGATGTTCCCGGTCAAGGCCATGACGAAGGCGCTGCAGGCAAAAGGTGTGCGCGTGCTGGTCGACGGGGCGCATGCGCTCGGCCATGTTGGCCTCGCCATCGATGACATTGGCGCCGACTGGTACACGGCGAACGCCCACAAATGGCTCTATGCGCCCAAGGGCACGGCGTTCCTGCATGCGCGCGACCCGCAGGCGATCGACCTCAGGCCGCTGGCCACCAGCCACTATGTCCGCGAGCCCTTCCCGCTTTCGTTCGACTATGTCGGTACGCGGGACGTGACGCCGTTCCTGACTGTGCCGGACGCGCTCGACTTCATCGAGGGCCTGGGCGGTGCGGCGACGCTGCAGGCGTACATGCACGACCTGTCGCGCGCAGGCCAAGCCGTGATGGCGCGGCTGGGGCTCGAACCCCTTGCGCCCGACACGATGTTTGCCGCGATGCATGCGTTTTACCTGCCGCAACGACGCGCGGTTGCTGCCGAGGACGTGCAGGCGCTGATCGATGGCTTCTGGGATAACCACCGCATCCAGGTCGCCGCGTCCGCGTTGAAGGGCCGGTTGGTGCTGCGGCTTTCGGCGCAGGCCTATGTGGGCATCGAGGATTACGCGCAGCTAGCTGATGTGCTCGAGCGCGAGGGATGGCCGGGGCGGTGAGTGGGAGGGTGTGAGGGCCCCCATCCGTCTCGCTGCTTCGCAGCGATCCACCTTCCCCCGCTTCGCGGGAGAAGGGCAAACAGGTTTGGTGATCTTGCTCGACGTTGTTGCCCTTCCCCCGCTTTGGGGGAGGAAGGGCTATGCCGTTGTGTATAACCGCCAACCCTGGTTGCCCTTCTCCCGCGAAGCGGGGGAAGGTGGCAGTCGCCGCGGGCGCGGCGACTGACGGATGGGGGGCTCACGCTGCGCGGCGTGCGGGGAGGCCTGCGGCGGCTTCGAGGTTCTGCAGGAACTGCGTCGTGCAAGCACTCCATGCGTATTGCAGGGCGAAGATCCGGCAGTCCTCCGACCTCAACAACAGGGCACGCTCGATTGCAACGCGCAGGTCCTCGTGCATGACGCCAGCGCTCGTCCCGTTGACCAGCACGTCCTTGGGTCCCTGTACCGGGAAGGCGGCGACAGGCACGCCGGCGGCGAGCGCCTCGATCATCACGAGGCCGAACGTGTCGGTGCGCGAGGGGAAGACGAAGACGTCGCTGGCGGCGTAACAGGCGGCCAATTCCTTCCCGAAGCGGTTGCCGAGGAAATGCGCCCCAGGAAAACGGGCCTTGAGTTCGGCGAGTTGCGGGCCGTCACCGACCACGACCTTGCTGCCCGGAATATCCAGGGACAGCATCGCTTCGAGGTTCTTTTCGACAGCAACGCGGCCAACATAGAGGCTGATCGGCCGTGGAAGATCGAGCAGGCCCTTCGGTCCCGGACGGAAAAGGTCTGTGTCCACGCCGCGCGACCATTTGCAGAGATTGCCGAAGCCGCGCTCCTGCAACTCGTTCATCAGGCTATCGGTCGATACCATCGTGCGGGCGGCCGGCTGGTGGAACCAGCGGATCAGGGGATAGGTCCAGGCCGCTGGCAGCGCCGTGCGCGCCTCGACGTATTCGGCGAAGCGGGTGTGGAAGCTGGTCGTGAACGGCAGGCCTTGCTGCAGGCAGACCTGGCGTGTCGCAAGCCCGATCGGCCCTTCGGTTGCGATGTGGATCGCATCCGGCCGGAAGCGGGAGATCTCGTCCATCATCCGCGCCTTTGCGAAGACCGCGAGGCGGACCTCGGGATAGGTCGGCAGCGGGATGGTGGCAAATCCGTGCGGCGTGACCATGTGAACGTCATGTCCCCGGGACACGAGCTCCCGGGCTGTGGCCTGAAGGGTTCGGACGACGCCGTTGACCTGGGGTTCCCAGGCGTCGGTTGCGATCAGGATGCGCATGAGGCCTTCCTCCGCGTGATGTGTTACTCGGCAGCCTGCAGGACAGCGACCCGCGCCTGCTGCGTGGTGCGAGATACCTCGCTGGCCCAATCGATGATCGAGAGGTTGCCAAACCGATCCTCGGCAAGCGCGGTGCATCCCTCGACCCAGTCGCCGTCGTTGCAGTAGAGAACGTCGCCGATGCGCCGGATCTCGGCCTTGTGGATGTGACCGCAGACAATGCCGTCGATCCCCCGCCGTTCGGCTTCGCGTGCCACGGCGTCCTCGTAACGGCTGATGTATTCGACTGCGTTCTTGACCCTGGTCTTCAGCCATTGCGAGAGCGACCAATAGGGCATGCCAATGCGGCGGCGGACGAAGGCCACGGCTTCGTTCATCAGCATGGCGAGTTCATAGGCGTGGTCGCCGGCTTTGGCGAGCCAGCGGGCATAGGTGACCACGCTGTCGAAGTGGTCTCCATGCATGACGAGCAACTGGCGTCCGTCGGCAGTTTCGTGCATGGCCTCGTATTTCACTTCTATGCCTGCCAAACACAGGTCGGTGTAGTCACGCAGGAACTCGTCGTGATTACCCGGAACGTAGATCACGCGGGTTCCGTTCGCCGCCTTGCGCAGGATCTCGTTGATGACCTCGCTGTGGCTCGATGGCCAGTACCAACCGCTGGCCAGCCGCCATCCATCGACGATGTCGCCGACAAGGTAAAGCAGGTCGCTGTCGTTGTGCTTGAGGAAGTCGAGCAGTAGTTCGGCCTTGCAGCCTCGCGTACCAAGGTGGATGTCCGAGATCCAGATCGTTCGATGTTGGCGCTTGTGGCGCACCGGACTTTCGCCGCCACGGACCGAACCGCGGCCTGCGCCCGACCCGTGTACCGGCAGAATGCGCTTGAAGCGCGCGAGTTTGGCGAATGGACTGCCCTGTTCGCGCGGATTGCCAAATGCCAGCATGTGCCCTCTCACTTGCTCTGCACAGGCGCGTGCTGCTCTCAATCGAATCGCACCCTGCCCGTCTTGTTTCCTTGGTCGCGCAGTGCGGTGACGTTGCCATGTCGGTTGCGTGACTCTTTTTTGGAGGAATGGGGTTAACGGGCTTCGGCGGGTCCAGGCCCAACGAATTCTCAGTTAATGCGAGTGAGCTTGCACCAGGGAGATCAGACCGATGTTTGCGAGCGGCGGGGTTGCCGGGGCGGTGAGTGGGAGGGTGTGAGGGCCCCCATCCGTCACGCCGCTCTCGCGGCGCGACACCTTCCCCAGCTCACGCGGGAGGAAGGGCAAAAAGGTTTGGTGATTTGCGCAACTTTGTTGCCCTTCCTCCCGCGTGAGCGGGGGAAGGTGGCAGTCGCCGCGGCAGCGGCGACTGCCGGATGGGGGCCCTCTGGCGCTGGCGTGCGCCATCGCGACACGCTGCGGTGATTGTGGGCGGCTCGTATGCTTCTTCGGTGCACATCAGGTGTGACCATGCTGATCAAACCCATCGACTTCGACGATCCGCGCGTGCAGACGCTGCTGAAGCTGCACGTGCAGGCCATGCGCGGATCATCGCCACCCGAGACGGTCTTCGTGCTTGATCGCGCGGCTCTTGATGTCCCCGAGATCGAGTTCTTTGCGGCGTGGGACGGCGACGCGCTGCTTGGGTTCGGGGCGCTGAAGGCGCTGGATGCCACGAGCGGCGAGATCAAGTCGATGCGGACGGATCCTGCCCACCTGCGCAAGGGCGTGGGTGAGGCGATCCTGAAACATCTTGTCGCGCTGGCGCGGTCGCGCGGCTATCGGCGGGTCAGCCTCGAGACGGGCACGTCGGCTGCGTTCGATGCGGCGTTTGCGCTCTATACGCGCAATGGGTTCCAACCCGGTGCGCCGTTTGCGGACTATGCCGAAAGCCCGCACAACCAGTTCCTGCATCTCGAACTTCCAGCCTGAGGCTGGCGGCCATAGGAAACCTGTCGAGGTGCGGCGGAATGGCGCCGCTGGGTGCCCCCCGCGGTCAATGCTGGACAGGACGACTGCGTTAACGAGTTTGGTGAAAGCTTGCTGCGGGCGTCGCCGGCGGTTTGACCCCGGCGGCGAAAATGACTAGCGTTGCCCGCTTCCAGTGATTGTAGAGAGACGCGATTTCGCGGCGGCTGAAACATGAGCCAGAACAACGGTTTAATGAAGGGCAAGCGCGGCCTCATCATGGGGGTTGCCAATGATCGGTCCATCGCCTGGGGCATTGCCAAGGCGGTGCATGACCAGGGCGGGGAGCTTGCGTTTACCTACCAGGGCGATGCGCTGAAGAAGCGCGTGGTGCCGCTGGCCGACAGCGTGGGCTCGAAGCTGGTCATGCCATGCGACGTGACGGACCACGCCTCGATCGACGCCGTGTTCAACGAGCTGAAGACAGCCTGGGGCTCGCTGGACTTCGTGGTCCATGCCATCGCCTATGCCAACAAGGACGAGCTCAAGGGCCGCTATGTCGACACGAGCTTCGACAACTTCCAGATGTCGATGAACATCTCGTGCTACTCGTTCACGGCTGTCGCGCAGCGTGCGGAAAAGATGATGCCGAACGGCGGCTCGCTGCTGACGCTCAGCTATCTCGGCGCCGAGCGGGTCATGCCGCACTACAATGTCATGGGCGTGGCGAAGGCCGCGCTCGAGGCGAGCGTGCGCTACATGGCCGAGGACCTGGGCAAGCAGGCGATCCGGGTGAACGCCATCTCGGCGGGTCCCTTGAAGACGCTGGCCGCCTCGGGCATCGGCGACTTCCGCTTCATCCTGAAGTGGAACGAGCTCAATGCGCCGCTGCGGCGGAACGTGACGCTGGACGAAGTCGGCAATTCCGGCCTCTATCTGCTCTCCGACCTTGGCCGCGCCGTGACCGGCGAAGTCCACCACGTCGACTGCGGCTACCACATGGTGGGCCTGGCGGCGGTAGACAAGGTCCAGGAAACGGCTCAATTGCTGACGACGCTCGCACCGCATGAATGACGCGCGCCGCGGGCTTCTGGTGACAGCCCCGGCGCAGGAGGCCCCTCATGTCGC
>JBEIHO010000018.1:0-50055 GCA_040381215.1 Alphaproteobacteria bacterium
CGACGACGGGCGCATCGATTGCGTGGTGGTCTACAAGATCGACCGCCTGACGCGATCACTCGCCGACTTTGCCAAGATCGTGGAACGCTTCGAGAAGCGGGGCGTGACCTTTGTCTCGGTCACCCAGTCCTTCAACACCACGACCTCCATGGGTCGCCTGACCCTGAACGTGCTCTTGTCCTTTGCCCAGTTCGAGCGCGAGGTCACGGCCGAGCGCATCCGGGACAAGTTTGCGGCCTCCAAGGCCCGCGGCATCTTCATGGGCGGCAACCCGCCTTTGGGCTATGACGTGCGGGACCGAAGACTGGTGATCAATCGGGACGAGTCCGAGACGGTCCGTTACATCTTCCGCCGCTATCTCGACTTGCGGGCAATCGGAGCCCTTGCCCGTGACCTCGATGCCCGTGGCATCACGACCAAGGGCCGCGTGGGGGCCGATGGCGTGCGCGCAACCGGCGGGCGCTGGTTCGTGGGCCCACTGCGCTATCTCCTGCGAAACAGGGTCTATGTCGGCCTGACACTGCACATGGGCAAGGCCTCGCCCGGGCAGCATGAGCCCATCATCGACAACGCCCTGTTCAACGAGGTGCAATCCGTCCTCGACCAGAACGTGATCGCACATGTGCGGCGACAGACAACGGAACCGACCGCCCTCCTCTCAGGGCTCATCCGCGACGACCGCGGCAACCGCATGTCGCCGCAGTGGAACTACAAGAACCGCCGGCGTGGGCAATGCTATTACGTGAGCCAGGCCATCCTGCAGCATCGACCCGAGGCGAAAGGCTCGCTCCCCCGCGTGCCCGCCGTGATGGTCGAGGATCTCGTCCTGCGCTGTCTCGGCGCGGCCATTCCCGATGCAGAAACCCGCGACGGGAGGAACACGCCCGATCGCGTGAAGCTCGCAACGTTCATCCGCAACCATGTGAAGCGGGTGGTCATCTCCGAGGCCGCCTGCACGATCGAGCTCGCAGCCAACACGATCATGCCCGACCTCGCGCGCCTGCCCGAGGGCACGCAATCGACAAAAGGCGAGAACGGCACGACCGTCACCATCCCCGGCAAGCTGCAGCGTCACGGTGGTGTGCGCCGTCTCGAGAATTGGACGAGCCACGACTGGTCGCCCACCCCGTCGAGCACCATGTCCCCCCTGGCCCTCGCCCTCGTGCGCGCCCATCGCTGGCGCGAGATGATTGAGCAGGGAAACGCCGACGCATTGGATGTGATCGCGAAAGAGTCAGGCATCGACCGCCGCCGCATTCGCGAGACGATCAGGCTGTCAACCCTCGCCACCGACATCCAGAAGGCGATCCTCGAAGGGCGCAACCCGCCCGCCCTCACACTTGAGCGCATCATCCGCCTCGGACCACCGCTCTCGTGGACGAAACAGCGTCACCTGCTCGGCCTCACCGCCTGAAACCGGCAGCGGCTCCCGAGCCCACCTCACGGAAATTGGACCCGCCATCGCGGGCCGCGGAGCAGGCCCGCCGACATGTCCCCGAAACGATGCACCCTGTCCCCGTCGCCCGGCACCCCACCCCACAAAACCCCGCACGACGCCGCGCCTTTCAGCGCGCATCAGATATCGGAGCATGGCGGGAGGTGTTGGGTGGCTGGGGGACTAGGATTCGAACCTAGACAACTGGAATCAGAATCCAGGGTCCTACCGTTAGACGATCCCCCAACGAAGGGCGCTTTCATAGACCGTGGACCCGCGGGCTTCAAGGGCCTTTAGGGGGCGAAATCCCGGGAAAGGAGGGCTACTGGGCTGCGTCCTTGTGGCGGAACGTCTCGCCGTGAACCTGGGGCTCTGCGGCATCGTGGCCACGGGGTTCGTCAGCGTATTCGACCGCCCGCACCACGTCGCCATCGCTGTCGGCATCACGAACCGGGTCTGGCAAGGGATCGTCCGGGACCGCACGGGTATCCGTGGCGTCGGCGGCGGCCTCATTGGCAGCCTGCGACTGGACCTCGGCGATATGCTCACGCTGCTGCTTGAGGAACGGCGCCACGTCCTTCAAGTCGTCGTGCAAACCAAAGGTCAGCCGCTTCGCCCGCGCGACCAGCTGGCCATAATCATAGGAGGTGATACGCACATTGCGATGCCGCCCCTCGATCCGCGGATTACCCTCGTACTCGTCGACGGAGCCGCCAATCACGTAGACGTCGACCGGATCCCGCTCCCGGATCGAACCCGAGCGCATCAGGTCACGCACCGTATTCCAGGCCAGCATTTGCTGCTCGCCGCCCACGGTCACACGCGGCCCCTTGAAGGCAAGCACCAGCGTGGGATCGGCCTCCTTGGCAGAAGCGTTCTGCAGCGCGGCACCAACCGAAGGCCTGGCGACCGCACCCAGCCGCCCGTCGAGTTCATAGTCGCCCTGACCAACCACGTATTCCGGTTCGAACACCCAGAGCGCACGCTCGGCCATGGCGCCCGCGTCGCGCTCGCCGGTCTCATGCGCGTCGGCCCAGACCATTTCCATCTCGCTGATGCTCGAAAGGCGATCGCGCAAACGATCCAGCGCGGCCGCAATGCCGGGAACGCTCCACTCGGCGATGAGAACCTGCATCTGGTGCGCTTCTTCGGCATTCAGGCCGAGCAGCCGACCAACGGCCTCCTCGGGCGCCCGCGTACCCAGTCGCAGCCAATCGACCAGCATGCCGGCATTGGACAGCTTGGAAGCCAACTCGAGGATTTCCTTGCGCTCCGCCTCGGAGCCCGCCGGAAACGCGGCTGGCGGCGGCGCGGCAGGGGGCCCCTGCTTGACCTTCTCGCTCATCGCCAGCTTGAGGCCACGATTGTCGTGGTCGAGGCGCTCGAAGCGCATCCTGAGGTAATTCCGGCGCCGCTCCTCCTGCCACATCAGCGTGATGGCAACCGCCAGCGGTGCTGCTACGCCCAACAAAAAGAGAAGCAAAGATCCCATAAATGGCCCCTCGACCACATACACCAGCGACGCGAGCAGATTTCCCCGACGGAGCGTATTTATACCAACGAAGCCCCCGGGTGCTGCAACCCTTAAATGATGAAACCTTTAAGAACGCAACCTCTGCAGGCCAAGCGCCCGTTCCTTAACTTTACGTAACATCTCAGCGTAACCGCGGCTAAGCACCACCTTGGCGAGCGGCGCCGGATGGCCTGATTAAGCTCACCATACGGTCCGCTCAGAAAAAGGTCTGAAAGACCATTCTGCGATAATCCCTTTGGCCTGAACCTGCGTATCGCTGACCTGCGTCCTCAAGAGAGCTCCATGACCCTGCCGGGATCCCAGACAAATACCAACCCCATCCGCCGCTCCTACATCGTGGCCGCTGTCATCTTCTTCGTGCTCGTCGCCTGGGTCGCCTCGGGCGCGTTCAGCAGCGATCCCAAGGGCAAGCCCAGTGCCGCAGAGGTCGCCAGGACCGAGGCCGCCGCTCGCGCGGCTGCCATTGCAAAGCCAATGGTCAGGGTCAGCACGCTCAAGCCCGAGAAGCGCCGGCAGGACCATGTGATCCGCGGACAGACCGAAGCCCTGCGCAAGGTCATCGTGCGCGCCGAGACAGCCGGCAAGGTAGCCGTGATCCGCGCCGACCGTGGCACGCCCGTGAAATCCGGCGACACGATCTGCGAGATTGCCGTCGACGAGCGCGAGGCCATGCTGAAACAGGCGCGCGCAGTGATGAAGCAACGCAAGCTTGAATATGATGCCTCCCGCCAGCTGAACGAGAAGGGCTTCCGCTCCGAGACCGCGCTCGCCGGTGACCAGGCCGAGTATGAAGCCGCCGTCGCGCAGGTCGAGCGCATGGAAAAACAGCTCGACGACACGAAGATCCGCGCCCCCTTCGACGGCGTGGTCGATGCGCGCATGGCCGACGTAGGCGATTACCTCGCCCCCGGCCAGCCCTGCGCCATGGTCATCGACCAGGACCCATTCCTCGTCGTAGGCCAGGCCTCCGAGCGCGATGTCGGCGCGATCGCCAAAGGCGACAGCGGGTGGGCGACACTTGTCACAGGCGAGCGCGTCGAGGGCAGGATCCGCTTTGTCTCCAAGAGCGCTGACCCCGCCACGCGCACCTTCCGCGTCGAGCTCGAGATCCCCAACCCCAAAGGGACCATTCGCGACGGCATAACCGCCGAGATGCATGTCTCGGGCAAGGAAGTCGTGGCCCATCGCGTGTCGCCGGCGATCCTCGCCCTCGATGACAAGGGAAGCCTCGGCCTGCGCATCGTTGAAGCCGGCAACCGCGTGAAATTCGTGCCCGTCACCATGGTCGCCGACACGCCCCAGGGCGTATGGGTCGCAGGCCTGCCCGAGACCGCCACGGTCATTACCGTAGGCCAGGAATATGTCTCGCCAGGCCAGGAGGTGCAGGTCACCGAGGAGCAGGCCGCCACAACGACCAAAGCCGTCAAGAAGGCGCCGACACCATGATCGCAATGGTCGAATGGTTCCTCGAGCGCCTGCGCCTCACGCTCAGCATCCTCGCAGCCCTGGTGCTGATGGGAACACTTGCCTATCTGTCGATACCCAAGGAAGCGGACCCGGACATCCAGATTCCGTTTTTCTCGGTCATCGTCTTCCAGCCCGGCATTTCTCCCGAAGATGCTGAACGCCTGATCGTCCGCCCGCTCGAGACCGAACTGAAGACGGTCGAAGGCCTGAAGCAGATGACATCGACGGCCTCGCAGAACTATGCCGGCGTCAACCTCGAATTCGATGTGAATTTCGACAAGGAACTCGCCCGCCAGCGGATCCAGGCCAAGGTGGATCTTGCGCGGTCGAAGTTCCCGCAGGACGCCGAGGAACCGCAGATCAACGAGTTCAACATCGCGCTGAACCCGGTTATCTCGGTGGTCCTGTCAGGCCCCGTGTCCGAACGAACGCTGCTGCAGACGGCCAAACGCCTCAAGCGCGAAGTCGAGGCCGTCCAGGGCGTGCTGACGGCCGAACTCAGCGGCGCCCGCGATGAAGTGCTCGAGGTCATCATCGACCCCTCGCGCCTGCAGGGCTATGGCTTGACCGCCTCCGACCTGTTTCGCGTCGTCTCTGCCAACAACCAGCTGATCCCCGCCGGCAGCGTCGACACCGGCCGCGGCCGCTTCGCCGTCAAGGTGCCCGGCCTGGTCGAGACCCCCGATGACGTGCTGCGTCTCCCCGTGAAGGTCAGCGGCAACGGCGTCGTGACCCTGAGCGACATCGCCGACGTGCGGCGCACCTTCCAGGACGCCACCACCTACCTGCGCTACAACGGCCAGCCCGCCATCGCCATCGAGGTGACCAAGCGCATCGGCGAGAACATCGTCGACACCATCGCGCGGGTGAAGAAGACCGTCATCGCCGCCGAAGGCACGTTCCCGCCCGGCATCGAGATCAACTATTCCTTCGATCAGTCCCGCTGGATCAACTCGCAGCTCACCCACCTGACCAACGCCATCCTGCTTGCGATCGCGCTCGTCATGGTCGTGGTGGTGGCAGCCCTTGGCCTGCGCTCGGGCCTGATCGTGGGCTTTGCGATCCCGACCTCGTTCCTGATCGGCATACTCTGCCTCTGGATCGGCGGCTACACCATCAACATGATGATCATGTTCGGCATGGTCATCACTGTCGGCCTCCTCGTGGACAACGGCATCATCGTCGTCGAGTTCGCCGATCGCAAGATGAGCGAGGGCTTCTCGAAGGTCGAGGCCTTCAACCTCGCCGCCAGCCGCATGTTCTGGCCCGTCGTGTCCTCGACGATCGTCACGCTCGCCGCATTCGCGCCGATGCTCTTCTGGCCCGACGTGTCGGGCAAGTTCATGAGCTACCTGCCCCTGACGATGATCTTCATCATGACCGCCTCCATGGTCGTGGCGCTGGTCTTCCTGCCGGCGCTGGGCACCATCTTCGGCAAGCCCGATGACATGCACCCGACCATGCTGCGGGCCATCCATCTCTCGGAGAACGGCGACCTGCGCGAGATCGGCGGCTGGATGGGTCGCTACGTGACCATCGTGACCTGGGCGGTTCAGCGCCCCTTCACCGTGCTCGGCATCGTAGGCCTCAGCCTCGTGGCGATTGTCATTGCCCTGATCAACTTCAACAACGGCGTCCAGTTCTTCGTGCAGACGGACTCCAATGACGGCAACGTCTTCGTCCGCGCCCGCGGCAACCTCAGCGCGCAGGAAAAGCTCGAACTCATGCTCGAGGCCGAGAAGCGGATCGTCGGCATCAAGGGCGTCGAGGCCGTCTACGCCGTCGCCGGATCGGCTGGCGGCGGCTTTGGCGGCGCTCAGCCCCCCGTGGATACGATCGGCCGGGTTGCCGTGGAGCTCGTTCCCTACGAGGAGCGCGGTCCTTCGGCCCCGATCTGGGCCAAGATCCGCGCCAGCCTCCAGAACATGCCGGGCATGTATGTCGAAGTCTTCGAAAACCAGGGTGGCCCGCCGACCGGCAAGGCGATCCAGGTCGAGGTCGGCTCCGAGAACTACGCCCTCCTCGACGAAGTGACCCGCAAGATCCGGACCTACATGGACGGGCTCGAGGGACTGCGCGACATCGAGGACAGCCGCTCTCTGCCCGGCATCGAGTGGGCGTTGACCATCGACCGCGAGGAAGCCGGACGCTTCGGTGCCGACGTCGGCACCGTGGGCGCCGCCGTGCAGCTCGTGACCAACGGCATCAAGGTGGGCGAATACAGGCCTGACGATTCCGAGGACGAAGTCGACATCTGCGTGCGCTATCCGCAGGAGAACCGCGGCATCTCGGCCCTCGACCAGCTGCGGGTCAACACCCGCAGCGGCGCTGTGCCGATCACCAATTTCGTCACGCGCAAGGGCCAGCAGCAGGTGAACCGGCTGCAGCGCGTGGACAGCCTGCGTGTATGGACCATTCGCGCCGGCGTGAACGTCGAGGGCGGCTACAACATATCCGAGCGCATCTCGAACATCCGCAAGTGGATCTCCGACAACGGGTTCGACCGCCAGCTCCGCATCAAGTTCCGCGGCGCCGACGAGCAGCAGAACAAGTCCGGAAGCTTCCTCGTCGTGGCCTTCAGCATCGGCATGCTGGTCATCGCCGGCATATTGCTGATCCAGTTCAACAATTTCTGGCACGTGTTCGTCATTCTGTCGGCCGTCGTGCTGTCGGTCTTCGGCGCCCTGCTGGGCATGCTCATCGAGGGACAGCCCTTCTCGATCATCATGACGGGCACGGGGATCGTCGCGCTGACAGGCGTGATGGTGAACCACAACATCGTTCTGGTCGACACCTTCCACCACCTGCTCAAGGAAGGCTTCAAGCCCATGGACGCCATCATCAGGACAGGCGTTCAGCGCATGCGGCCCGTGCTGCTGACGACATGGACGTCGATCTTCGGTCTCCTGCCACTGATGTACCAGTTCGACGTCGATTTCTTCACGCGCCAGATCCATTTCGGCGGCCCAAGTGCCGACTGGTGGGTGCCGCTCGCCACCGCCATCGTCTATGGGCTTGCATTCTCGACGCTCCTGACCCTCATCGTCACGCCGGCGCTTCTCGCAATCGAGCAGCGCTACTTCGCAAAGGACCGCAAGCATTGGGGAAGCCTCGGGCGCATCGACGGCGCGCCGCTGGCATCCCCGGCCGAATAGCGAGTTGTCAGAGGATACCCCTGGGGGGTATGGTCCGCACATGCACGTCACGGTCTCCTTGAAGCTCATGCGCTGGCTTGGCGCCCTCCTCCTCGCCGCGGTCGCGTCGACAGCGAACGCGGCCACAGCCGAGTTCAACCTCGACCTGCGCCCCGGGAAAATCACGATCGACGAACGAACAGCCGACGCCCTGACCGTCAACGGCCAACTGCCCGGCCCGCTCCTGCGGTTCCGGGAAGGCGACGACGTCGTCATCCATGTCAGGAACAGCATGCAGGAGCTGAGCGCCCTGCACTGGCACGGATTGCTCGTGCCACCGGGAATGGACGGCGTACCGGGCCTCGGTGGGTTCAAGGGTATCGCCCCGGGCGAGACCTTCACCTACCGTTTCAAGGCCCGCCAGGCGGGCACCTACTGATACCACGCGCATTCCGGTACACAGGAGCAAGCCGGCCTCTACGCCCCCCTCATCATCGACCCGCGGGAAACGGACCCTGTTCAGGCCCAGCGGGATTACGTGATCCTTCTGTCCGACTTCACGACCGAGAGCGGCAGCACAATCCTGCGCAACCTCAAGGGCAACCACGAGTACTACAATCGAGGGCGACGCACGGCCGCAGACTTCCTGCGCGATGTCGACAGCAACGGGCTTGGCACGACACTGAAAGACCGGGCCGACTGGGGCGACATGCGCATGGACCCGACCGACCTCGCGGATGTCTCGGGTTATACGTTCCTCATCAACGGCAAGTCGCCAGCAGGAAACTGGACAGGCCTGTTCACCCCGGGCGAACGTGTGCGCCTTCGCATCATCAACGGCTCGGCAATGTCGTTCATGGACGTGCGCATTCCTGGCCTGAAGCTGATCGTGGTCCAGGCCGACGGACAAAATGTCGAACCTGTAGTCGTGGACGAGTTCCGCATCGCCCCGGCCGAGACCTACGACGTCATCGTGGCCCCACGCGAGGAAAAGCCCTACACGATATTCGCCGAGCCGATCGATCGATCAGGCTTTGCCGCAGCAACACTGGCCCCGCAGCAGGGAATGCGGGGTGAACTTCCTGAGCGCCGCCCACGCACCATTCTGACCATGGAAGACATGGGCATGTCCCATGGAGATCATGCAAGCCATGGCGCCCACGCTGGCCATGCAGCCTCTCCCACGACGCCGGGAAAGCCCTCGGGCTGGGCAGATGCCTCGACCCCGCCGGGCCAGCGCGCCCTGCGCTACGCAGATCTCAGGTCCCTCACGCCGCAACCCGACACCCGCGCACCGGAACGCGAGATCACCGTCAGGCTTGGCGGCTCGATGAACAGGTATATCTGGACACTGAATGGGCAGACCATGCCGGATGCCGAACCTGTTGCCCTGAAGTTCAACGAACGCATAAAGCTGACCTTCGTCAACGAGACGATGATGTCCCATCCGATGCACCTGCATGGCATGTTCGTGCAGCTCCTGAACGGTCAGCCGGCAGAGCGCCTGCCGAACAAGCACACGGTCAATGTAGAGCCGGGCAAATCCTATTCCGTCATGCTCACGGCCAACGAGGCCGGCGAGTGGGCCTTTCATTGCCACCTGCTCTATCACATGGCATCTGGCATGATGACGAAGGTCATCGTTGGACCACTGGCCCCACGCAAGCACCGGCGCATCACCCATGAGGCAGCTCTGGATCATTCCGGCCGCGATCGCCTCGCTGGCCGCCATACCCCGCGGCAACGCGTCCCCCGACCAGTTCCACGCCGCCCACGCCCCATCGCTCTTCTGGGCAGCGGGAGCCGAGCTCGACGCCACATCCCTCGACTGGCTACCAGACCCCGATACCGGCACCGTCATCCATTGGGACGCCTTCGCCTGGATGGGAACGGACGATATGAAGCTGCGGCTCGAAGCCGAAGGCGAAGCCCACGACGGCGATGTCGAAGAGAGCAAGCTCAAGACGTTGCTCTCCTTCAATGTCGATGAATTCTGGGACGTCCAGGCAGGCCTGCGCTTCGACGTGCACGAAGGCGGGCGAACCTGGGCAGCGCTAGGCCTGCACGGTCTGGCCCCATGGTTCGTCGAGACCGACGCCTTCGTCTTCATTGATGGCGATGGCAACGCCGCAATGGAGTTCGCCTATGAAATGGACTTCGCGCTGACCCAGGACATGTTCCTGCAACCGCAAATCAAGCTCGAGGCCTACGCTCAGGAAATAGCCGCACTTGAAGTCGCCGAAGGTCTCGCCAAGCTCGAACTCGGGCTGCAGCTTCGCTACGAATTCAGTCGCAAGTTTGCACCCTATGTCGAACTCGTCTGGGAACCAGACCTCGGCGAAACGTCTTCCCTGCGCCAGGCCCTGGGCGAAGACGTCGAAACCACGACCGTGCGCGCTGGCCTGCGCTTTCGACTGTGATGATGGAGAACCGACACATGAAGACCACAACCGCTCTCGCAAGCGCCCTGCTCATCGCGCTTTTCCCGGCAAGCACATTCGCGGCCGAACAATCGCCAGCCGGCCGCGCAGGTGACAAGGCCAAGATCACCCGCACCGTGAAGATCGAGATGACCGAATACAGCTTCAGCCAGCAGCAGATGGAGTTCAAGGCTGGCGAAACCGTGAAGTTCATCGTGTCGAACAAGGGCAAGCTGAAGCACGAAATGACCATCGGCACGCCGCAAGAGCAAGAAGCCCACCGCAAGGCGATGCAGCAAATGTCGGACTCCACTCACACGGGCCATTCAGGCCATGGCGGGCATGGTGACCATGGCTCCAAAGGCCACCACGGCATGGACCACGACATGCCGTCAGGCGCAATCCACGTCGATCCGGGTCAGACCAGGGAGTTCGTGTGGCAGTTCACGACCGCCGCCACCCTGCAATTCGCCTGCAACTATCCCGGCCACGCCGACCTCGGCATGGAAGGCAAGATCGCGGTCAAGTGATAGGCTGCAGCCTTACGCTTGCCGGGGCAGAAACTGCGTAACACCCCAGCAAACGGCCAGGAGCAGCGCTGAAACCAGCAGGCAGGCGACAATGCCGCCGGCCTGAAAGACGAGGCCCGACAGCAGCGTTCCCCCGAACCGGCCTGCGGCATTCGCCGCATAGTAGAACCCGACATCTTCCGCTGCCTTCTCGGACCCCGCATAGGCCAGCACCAGATACGAGTGCACGGACGAGTTCACCGCAAACGCAAATCCGAACACGGCCAGTCCCAGGACAACGACCGCATCCTGCTGCCAGTCGGAGAATGCCAGCGTCACCGCAATGGCGATCGGAACCACCACAAGCACCAACGACCAGAATTGTGCAGCCGGCACTTCTCGAGACAAGCCATCGACGCTTCGGCCAATAACCGACGGCGCCAGGGCTTGCACCAGTCCATAGCCGATGGTCCATGCCGCAAGATACCCACCCACCATCGTGAACGTCCATCCATTCGCGTAGAGGAATACGGGCACACCAACGACGAACCAGACGTCCCGCGCTCCGAACAGGCCCACCCGTGCGAGCGCCAACAGGTTGATACCAGGCGACTTGGCAAAGAGTTCGCGCGCCGAACGGCTGGCCTTGGCCTTGCCCATCATGGGAGGCAACGACAGAAGGACACCGCCAAGCACAAGGGCCAGCACTGAAGCCATGAGCCAGAGCGAGGACGCGAAGCCCAGAAACTGCAGCAGGATCCCACCAAGGAAAAAGCCCAAGCCCTTCATGGCATTCTTGGACCCGGTGAACCAGGCCACCCAGCGGAAAAGCCGCCCCTTGCTCTCACCGCCTGCAGACGTCTCGGTGATCTTGATCGCAGACTTTGATGCCGTCTTCGTAAGGTCCTTCGCCACGCCGCAAACACCTTGCGCGACAACAACCCAGGCCACAGAAAGGGCCACGCCCCAATCAGGCGAAACCGCCGAGAGCAGAAGAAAGCCTGCAATTTCGGTCGCAAGCCCGATTGTCAGCATACGCGTGATCCCAAAACGCGTTGCCAGCCATCCGCCAACAAAATTGGCACCAACGCCAGCCGCCTCATAGAGAAGGAACAGGAAGGCGAGTGTGAACGGCGAGAACCCAAGCTGGTAGAAGTGAAACAACACCAGCATCCGCAGCGCACCATCGGTCAGCGTGAAGCCCCAATAGGCTGCAGTCACGATCAGGTAGTTTCTCAATCCTGCCATGCCGTCAGTAACCCATGTCACGCATGTGACAGGCAAGATCGATCATCCGGCAGGCATAGGCGATCTCATTGTCGTACCAGGCATAAACCTTGAGCATGGTTCCGTCGGTGACTAGCGTGGAGAGCGCATCCACGACGGATGAGCGCGTATCGCCGGCGAAATCCGCCGACACCAGCGGCCGCGTCTCGAATCCCAGAATCCCGGCGAGTGGGCCTGCAGCCGCGGCAGCAAAAAGGGCATTGACCTCCTCCGAGGTCACGCGGCGGCTCATTTCGAACACGCAATCTGTCAGAGAGGCGTTGAGCACAGGCGCCCGCACGGCATGACCATTCAACTTGCCCTTCAAATCGGGATAGATCAGCGCAATCGCCGTAGCACTTCCCGTGGTGGTAGGTTGAAGTGACAGCATCGCGGACCGGGCCCGCCGCAGGTCCTTATGCGGCGCATCAGTGACCACGTTCGTGTTCGTGGGATCGTGGATGGTCGTGATCTGCCCATGACGGATACCGATCGCCTCGTGCACGACCTTCACAACCGGTGCCAGGCAATTCGTCGTGCAGGAGGCCGCCGTCAAGAAGGCGTGGCGCGCGGGGTCATAAAGATGCTCGTTTACACCCACGACAACGTTCAGGACCTCGGGTTCCTTGACGGGTGCTGCAACGATCACACGCTTGGCGCCACGGCTCAGATGCCCCCGCAAGGTTTCCTGCGTGAGGAACTTACCCGTACACTCGAGGACAACATCAACACCAAGTTCACCCCACGGAATGGCAGCAGGATAGGGATGACTTGAAAAGGAAATGGGCGCGCCACCGATGACGATATCTTCGCCCTCGACAGCAATGGGATGGCGCCACCGCCCCTGCACGCTATCGAACTCCAGCAGATGAGCAGTCGCACCGACGCCACCCTTGACCTCGTTGACGTGAACGACCTCGAGCCTGTTGTCACGGCGCGGATCATCCAGGGGCCGGAGCGCGCCGCCCATGGCCGCCCGCAGGGCAAGCCGACCGATGCGCCCCATGCCATTGATGCCAATCCTCATGATGCCACCGCTTGCTCAACGGCACCGATACGCCCGCTGCCGATCCTTTGCAGCCGTGCGCGCAGCGCGCGCCGGTCCAGGTCGCCGAGGGGCAGCGCAACCAGCATCTCGATCCGTCGCCGCAGGCTGGAATAGAGCTCATTCAGGAAAGCCAACCGCTCGCTCGCATCGCCCGAAAACAGATGCGGGTCAGGCAGGGGCCACGCGACATGCAGCACGCCCTTGCCGAAATCAGGGCAGCTTTGCCCCCGGAACACATCGCACAGCGCGATCACGATATCGACACGCGGCGCGTTTGCTCCGAGAAAATCGACCCACGACTTGCTGCGCGCATGCGAGGTGTCATGACCCAGCCTGCTCAGCAATTTCATGACATCGGCAACAGGCTGGCGCGCCGGACGCGACCCCGCCGAATAGGCGACAAAGCGCCCGGCTCCCAGATCATTCAGCAAAACCTCGGCCATGACCGATCGCGCCGAATTCGCGGTGCACAGGAACAGCACCTGACGAGGCGCATGCGCCACGGACAGAGGCTTGAGCCGCATGGGGCTTGCACCCAGCGCCTCCGAAATCTCCATCAATTGCCCGCAGACCTCCGGATGCTCGGAGAGGCAATCAGAGACGAGGAAATTCAGGAGCGCCATCGTTCCCGCAAGATCGACCGCGTAGATGACAGACCGGCTCTCACGCGTGGCCGTGACCAGGCCCGCCCGCTGCAGGACCCCAAGATGGGTAGACATGGTGTTGTGGGGGACGCGCGCTTCAGCTGCGATCTCGCCAGCAGGCAGGCCACCAGCCCCTTGTCGCACGAGGTTCTTGAACACACGCAGCCGTGTCGGCTGTGCCAATGCAAGCAGCGCTGCTATCGCTCGATTCTCATCCATATGTCGAGACATACAGACATATAATCCGGGAGGCAAGACAGGACAGAGGCGCTCAATCAAGCGACCCGCAAGTCGGCTCAAACCTGAAGGCGCAGTCCCCGCAGGCGCAGCGCATTGCCAATCACGCTGACGGAACTCAGCGACATGGCGCCCGCAGCAAGGCCAGGATTGAGCATGACCCCGAATAGAGGCCATGCCAGTCCGGCAGCGGCCAGGACGCCCACCGCGTTGTAGACGAAGGCAAGAAAGAGGTTCTGCCGGATATTCCCCATAACCGCCCGTGCAAGGTCATGAGCTCGCACGATGCCGCGCAAATCCCCCTTCACCAACGTGATCCCGGCACTTTCCATGGCCACGTCGGTGCCCGATCCCATGGCAATGCCGACATCGGCCGCCGCCAGAGCCGGAGCATCGTTGATCCCGTCGCCGGCCATCGCAACAATCTCGCCGCGAGCCTGCAGAGCCTTGATCTGCGCAAGCTTGCCGTCAGGTGACAGCCCCGCCAGCACATCGGAAATCCCCACCGCCGCGCCAACCGCCCGACCAGCCGCTTCATGATCACCAGTCATCATCACAATCCGCAAGCCCCGCAATCGCAGGGCATCAAGGGCAGGACCTGCTGTCGGCTTGACGGGATCGCTCAGGCAGATGGCACCGGCGACCACATCATCCACGACCACAAAGACCGTGGACTGACCGCGCCCCTCCAGGGCAGACGCACGCGCGCGCAGCTCTGCATTGATGGCCAACTGGGCCTCGACAAGAATCACGCTTCCCACGCCCACCCGCCGACCATCAACCTGCCCCGTGACCCCTGCCCCGGCGTGTGACGTGAAGGCGGTCACGCTGCGCACCTCAAGGCCACGCATGCGCGCTTCGCGGACAAGCGCTGCAGCCAGCGGATGCGCGCTGGCCTGCTCAACGGCGGCCGCCAGCGCAAGAAGCTCGTTGACTGGAAGCCCGGCCCACGCTTCGACATGCGTAACGGTCGGCCGCCCCTCAGTCAGGGTACCCGTCTTGTCGACTACCAGGGTCGTCACCCGTTCAAGCCGCTCGAGGCTTTCGGCCTGACGCACCAGCACCCCGGCCTGCGCGCCACGTCCAACGCCGACCATGATCGACATCGGCGTCGCAAGCCCCAGCGCACAAGGGCACGCAATCACCAGCACCGAGACCGCCGCAACAATGGCAAACGACAATTGGGGGGCTGGGCCAAAGACCAACCAGCCCGCAAACGCAAGCAGCGACACCAGCCCGACTGCAGGCACGAACCATGCAGACACACGATCGGCAAGCTGCTGGATAGGAGCCCGGCTGCGCTGGGCCTGGGCCACCAGATGCACGATACGCGCCAGAACGGTCGCCGCGCCGACAGCTTGTGCCGTCATGACGAAGCTGCCGGCCTGATTGATCGTGCCGGCGACGACAGGGTCTCCGGTCTCCTTGCGGACAGGCATGGGTTCGCCGGTCAACATGGCCTCATCTACGCTGCCATCGCCCTCGGTCACGACACCGTCGACAGGAATACGATCGCCCGGACGTATCCTGAGCTTGTCGCCCCGTTTCAGGAGACTGATGTTGACCGTCTCCGCCTGACCATCAGCTGAAAGCAACAGTGCCGTCTCTGGCACAAGGCTCATGAGCGCGCGGATGGCACCCGCCGTCTGGCGCCGCGCACGCAGTTCGAGCACCTGGCCCAGCAGCACCAGGGTCACGATGACCGCGGCAGACTCGAAATAGACTTCGACGGCCCCATGATGCAGCTGCAACGCCGCAGGAAAGGCAGCAGGGAACATCGTCGCGACAACGCTGAAACCGAACGCAGCTCCCGTTCCCATCGCAATCAGCGTGAACATGTTGAGGCTGCGATTGACCAGCGACTGGACGCCGCGCGCAAAGAAAGGCAGGCCGCACCACGCAACCACCGGAACGCACAGCAGCAGCTGCAACCATTGCGACAGGCGCATGTCGAGTGTGTGAAGCTGAACCCACCCCATCTCGGCGCTGCCCATGGCCAGAACCAGGATAGGCAGCGTCAGGCAGGCCGCGACCAGAAACCGCCGCCACATCGATTGCAGTTCCTGGTCTTCGCCATCCAGTGCCGCCATCGGGTCTTCCGGTTCCAGCGCCATGCCGCATTTCGGGCAGGAACCAGGCCCCTTCTGCCGCACCTCTGGGTCCATCGGGCAGGTATAGATGGCATCCGCCGGGCCGGGCGCAACCACAGCTCCTTCGAGATACTTCTGCGGATCAGCCTCGAATTTCTCCCGGCACTTCGCGGCACAGAAATAGACCGGCCTGCCGGCATGCAGGGTCCTGTGCGGCGTGCGCAGGGGATCCACCATCATGTTGCAGACGGGGTCACGCTCGGTCTTGGTCGACGAGGCGTCGGTAGACGGGTGATCAACCATGACACGGCCGGAAGTTAGGATGAACGGTTCGCTGGCTTGCAGACATATACCCCAGGGGGGTATCCTTCAACCATGCAGCCCGATACCAGGAAATCATGTGCGGCGCGCCTGAAGCGCATTGAGGGTCAGGTCCGCGGGCTCATCCGCATGATCGACGAAGACCGCTATTGCATCGACGTGGTCACCCAGATCCAGGCGGTGATTGCGGCCGCCCGCAAGGTCGAGGCCGAGATCCTCAAGGACCACGTCTCTCACTGTGTAGAGGACGCCATTCAGTCCGGCGACGCCAGGATCCAGCGCCGCAAGATCGAGGAACTGGTGGCGACCCTCTCCAGAACCGGCAGGAAATAGGCAGGTCCCGCCATCCTCAGCCGCATTATGCGACTGCGACCCATTTGCACATGGACGCGAATGTTGCGAATGATTATCAATAACAAAAAGGAGAGCCGCGATGAGAACCGCACATCCCGCCCTCGCATCGATCCTCGTCATGGGGCTCGCAGGCACCGCGCAGCAAGCCGCCGCAGGCTTCAAGGTCTACTCGCCCTATGTCGAAAAGGGTGAGTTCGAGATCGAGTACAGGCCCGTGCTGACCCACGACGCCAACGCCGCAAAGGACAACGCCCAGACCCATGTGCTTGGCGTCGGTTACGGCGTCACGGATTGGTGGTTCACCGAGGTCTACGCCGAATGGGAACGCGAACCGGGCACTGGCCAGTCGACATCGTTCGCGGCCTTCGAGTGGGAGAACAGGTTTCAGCTCACCGAGAAGGGAGCCAACTGGGCAGATTTCGGCTTGCTCGTGGAGTACGAGCGGACGGACGCCGGAAGCGCACCCGACAAGGTCGAGATCGGCGCCATCATTGCCAAGAGTGCAGGCAAGTTCGACCTGGCCTGGAACATCGTGCTCGAGCGGGAAGTCGGAACCAACGCTTCCGATGACATCGAACTCGGCCAATCCTTCCAGGCAAAATATCGCCTCGACCCGGCCTTCGAACCCGGAATGGAGATCCACAGTGGCTTTGGCCCCCTCGACGACATGCCGGGCTTTGACGAGCAGGCCCACTACGCTGGGCCCGTTATCGAGGGCAAGATGCCACTGGCCGACACCGGCGCGACTTTCAAGTACAACGTCGGCTACATGTTCGGCCTGACGGACGAGACGCCCGACGGAACGATCAAGGCTGAACTCGAGATCGAGTTCCACTTCTGACCGCCACTCACGGGCGTACCCCGGGCTGCGCCCGCGCAATCTCCGGATTGACCGCGGGATCAGCCTCGGCCTCGCTGAGCCGCGCCCGCGCCTCGGCCGCTTCACGCTGCCGGTTCCACATCGAGGCATAGGCGCCGTTCAGGCGCAGCAACTCGTCGTGTCGCCCGCGTTCGACGATGCGCCCCTGGTCCAGCACAAGGATCTGGTCCGCATCGATCACGGTCGACAAGCGGTGCGCGATGACAAGCGTGGTGCGGTTGCGTGACACCTCGCGCAACGCCGACTGGATTTCCCGCTCGGTGTGGGTGTCGAGCGCGGAAGTGGCCTCGTCGAGCAGCAGGATCGGCGGGTTCTTCAGCAGTGTGCGCGCGATCGCCACCCGCTGCTTCTCGCCACCAGAGAGCTTCAGGCCCCGCTCGCCAACCATCGCCTTGAAACCATCCGGCAATCGACGGATGAATGGCTCGATCTGGGCAAGGCGGGCAGCCTCTTCGATCTCCGCGTCGCTCGCCGACATGCGTCCATAACGGATGTTGTAGCGTATGGTGTCGTTGAACAGCACAGTATCCTGCGGAACGATGCCGATCACCCCCCGCACGGAATCCTGGCGGACCTCTCGAATGTCCTGCCCATCGATGGTCACGCGCCCGGACCCGATCTCGTAGAAACGATAGAGGATACGGGAAATCGTCGACTTGCCCGCACCCGAGGGGCCCACGATGGCAACGGTCTTGCCGGCAGGAACGGTGAAGCTCACGCCTTTCAGGATCGTACGTTCCGGCTCATAGGAGAAAACGACGTCCTCGAAGCGGATTTCACCCCCGCGGACCTGCAGATCAGGTGCCCCGGGCTTGTCCTGCACCTCCGGCGGCACATTCAGGACGTCAAACATCTTCTCCATGTCGATGAGGGCCTGGTTGATCTCGCGATAGACCGTCCCCAGCAGGTTCAGCGGCACATAAAGCTGCGTCAGGAACCCGTTGACGACCACCAGTCCACCAATGGTCATCTGGCCCGTTGAAATGTGATAGGCCGCAAGACACATGACGCTGACAAGGCCAACCGTGATGATTGCAGCCTGTCCCGCATTCAGGAATGAAAGCGACATCTGCGACTTTTCCGAGGCGTCTGCATATTGCTGCATCGCCTCGTCATAGCGCGTCGCCTCGTGCGCCTCGTTATTGAAATACTTGACGGTCTCATAGTTGAGCAGGCTGTCGACGGCCTTGGTGTTGGCCTCTGTATCACTGTCATTCATGCGCCGGCGGATCTCTGTCCGCCAAGACGTGACCCGGATTGTGAACCAGCCATAGACCAGCACCGTGACGATGGTGATGCCCACATAACCCCAGTGATAGGCCCACCACAGATAGCCGCAGACCAGCAACAGTTCGAGCACCGTCGGCACGATCGAGAACAACACGTAGAACAACAGGATATCGATACCCTTTGTCCCCCGCTCGATGACACGCGTCAGGCCACCCGTCTTGCGTTCGAGATGAAACCGCAGTGACAGCGCATGGATATGCCGGAACGTCTTGCCGGCAACGGAACGCACGGCATTGTAGACCGCCCGGGACGCCACCGCATCGCGCAGTTGCGCAAAGCCCTGCATGAGGATGCGCGCGACACCAAATGCAATGATGAAGGATATGGCGACGCCAACGGCCTGCACCGCCTGCCCGTTTCCACCCAGCGCGTCAACTGCAGCACCATAGAACAGGGGAAAGGCAAGCGTGGCCACCTTGGCAAGAACCAGCGCCACCATCGCAATGATGATGCGCGCCTTCAGGTCAAGGCGGCCGTCCGGCCAGAGATAGGGCACGATGGTCTTGATCGTGGCAAGGCGGCTACGCCCCTTGTGGGCATCGCCAGCGGCAACAGTGGATCGTCCGGGAGAGGGTGGCATGGCGTTGCCTTACGCCATCGCCGGACGCGTTTCCAGCAAAACCCGCCGGGCAAGAAGCCGGAGCTCAGGGCAAACGCAGGCGCCATCCGGTGAGGATAAGATCCGGATCCTGCACCCGCCGTCGGTTGGCCTTGAAGATCCGCGTCCACTTGGCACCGTCACCATAGTGGCGCTGTGCAAGCTTCCAGAGACTGTCACCCCGCCGCACCTTGATCCAGCGCCCCTTCTGCCCTCGCGCCGGCGCCTGTTCGGCCGCGCGCGCAGCAGTCCCCTTGCCTGCGGACATCGCCAGAACCGGTGCCGGCAAGCGCAAGGGGAGCGAAGACGAGTCCAGTTCGCGACCGCCGGCACTGACCAGGACCACCCGAACCGTCTTTACCTCTGCGCCCGTATTGTTTGCAGCCTCGAGCGACCAGCGACCATCGCGCCCCACGCGAGCCGACCCCGCAGGCTTTCCCGCCATCTCCAGGCGAAGTGTTGCCCCCGGATCTGCCCGGCCCGCAAGCTTCACACCACCCCGGTCGTCCGCATTGACCGTCTCGATGATGATGCCCACTTGCGGATCACGGCCACCATCAGGTCCCGGATCAGCGAAAGGCGCCTCCGGCGACGGCTTTGCAGCCTCGATTGCAATCACCGGCAGCCCGCCGGAAACCGCAGGTGGGCTGACCAGCGCATGCTGCGGCCCATCGACCACATCGCCATCGCCACGGTGGCTGCGAACGGTCAGGGCATAGGCTTCGATCACCGCAGGGATCTTGAAACCGATGGTCCAGTTTCCATCACCGTCCGCACGGCCGCGTCCAAGAATGCGACCGTCATGGGATATCGACAACCTGTCCCCGGGAGCCGCCGTTCCCGTGAACGAGACACGCCCCCGGTGATCGATCCCTGCGGTCGAGAACACGGGCCCTGCGCCTGCGCTTGGCCGCCCCAAGACATCCTGCGCCGAAGCCACGGAGGCATCAGACGTCCCGGTGGCGGCGGTCGGTCCGTTTGGCAGCGCCACCGTCGTGCGCCCATCGGCCTCGCTTCCACCCTGCAGCCCCGCGGGCGGGCGCGTGAGCGCGAAGATTCCGGCGGTGATCAGGAACAGCAAGGCGAGGATCACGATGACGCGGGCCATGACAGAAAAATATTCCTAGGTTTGCAGTCCGCAGTGTAGAGCCCAAAGCCCTCCCCGCAATGCACCCCCGGGTTCTATCAACAGCTTATTCGGCCAGCGATTTGAGGAAGACAGCCATGGCGCGCCGATCCTCTGCCGTCAGGAAACGCGTGTTCTCCTGGATGACTTCCTTCATCGGGCCTTGCGCCGAATCAAAGTCAGGCTTCTCGCCGGTCTCGAGGTAGGTCTCGATGTCATCCGCAGACCACTGTGCAAAGCCGCGCGCCCGCGCACCCGCAAGGGCTGGCACCGCCCACCCCTCGGGTCCCTCCCGATTGCCCTGCAAGGCAAGACCCGGATCGACAGCCCCGAGGAACCCGCGCGGCGAGTGGCATTCACCGCAGTGCCCAGGCCCCTCGACCAGGTAACGCCCGCGCTCCCAGGCAGCCTCGCGACCCAACCCGGGATCAACAGCATCGGCATCGCGCACATGAAGAAACTTCCAGACCCTCAAAAAGGGTCGCCACGAATACGGAAAGGAGACTGCTCCGGGCTGGACCGGAGCGCGCACCGGCTTGAGGCTGAAAAGATAAACCTTGATCGCCAGGACATCCGGCAGCGTCATGCGCACATAGGACGTATACGGAAAGACGGGATACAAATGCTCGCCGCGCACACCTTCGCCAAACATGACTGCGCGAACGAAATCCTCATCACTCCACCCACCGATACCCGTCTCGATGTCAGGCGTGATGTTGGGCGCACGGAAAGTTCCAAACGGCGTCTCGAGCGCCCGCCCGCCCGCAAACGGCTCACTCCCTGGGGACACGTCCGTGTGGCAGGATACGCACCCGGCCGCACGCACCATATAGGCGCCACGCTCGAGCATTCCCTCACTGGAACTGGACAACCCGATTGGCAGATGCACCGCCGTCCGCGCGGGTTGCACCAACCACAGGACCACCGCCAAGGCGCAGAGGAGCCCCCCGGCAGCCAGGGCGAGCAGAGCGGCCCTCATCTAGTCGGTCGCCGGACCGCGAAAGGCATCGTGGCAACTGCTGCAGGACTTCTTCACGCTGCCCATGGCCACATCATACGCCGCCCTGTCATCGGCAGCCACACTGGCGGCCTCGAGTGCTGCGACGAACGCATCCACTTCCGCCTTGAATGCAGCGGGCTTTACCCAGATGTCCTGCTTGGCCCTTGTCTTGGAAATACCGGGATCGCCAGTTCCCGTCCCCTTGGGAAATTGCTCAGGGATGGACTTGGCATAGCGGATGATGGTTGCCAGGCTTTCGCGCGCGACCGACGGCTCGTTGCCACCCGAAGCAGTCCGCATGGCCCCGATGAGCGACTTCATGCCACCAACGCGCTTGTCGACAACCGCCTGCGAGGCGAAAGCAACCCAGGCGGTCGCAAACACGCCGGCAGCAGCAGCAACAAGGACAATACGCTTGGACTTCATGACGTGGATCTCCCTGCACGTTGAAACGGTTGTTTAAGCATCGTTACCGATTGCAAGCCCGCCGCCAAGGGCGATTTTTCGTCCCCGCCCAGAAATCGTCCGGTTTCTGACGGGCGCACAATGAAACATCACCGACATTTCACGGCAACCCTGTATTGTGCCCCTGAACAGCGGGAGAAAGCGGAGCGGATCAATGCACAAGCTGCTTGGTGTCTGCGTATTCTGTGGCTCATCCGAAGGCAGCGACCCTGCCTACACGGAAGCGGCACGCGCACTGGGACGTCACATCGCAACCGAGAAGGCAACGCTGATCTACGGCGGCGCCTCGATCGGCCTCATGGGCGAAGTCGCCATGGCCGCACTCGAGGCTGGAGGCGAGGTGACCGGCATCATACCGCAATTCCTCCGCGCGCGGGAAATCGAGCTGAAAGCCCTGACAGAACTCGTCATCACCCCGAACATGCACGAGCGCAAGGAGCGCATGCATGCGCTCGCCGACGCCTTCGTCATCCTGCCCGGCGGCATTGGCACGCTGGAGGAGGTGCTTGAAGCGATGACGTGGGCCCAGCTCGGCCTGCACCGCAAGCCGGTCGTCTTCGTCAACGTCAAGGGCTTCTGGGATCCCCTCTTCGCCACCTTCGACCGCATCCACGATCACAATTTCGCGCGGTACGGCCTGCGAGAACTCTACACCGTCGTGGACCGTGCCGAAGATACGATGCAGGCAATCGCGAACTTCAACCGTCAGGCCGCCGAGTAGCGCTCGCGACGCAAGGCATCCCATGACACGACGGCAAGCGCGCTCCAGATCAGCGCGAAAGTGACGGCGTGCGCCTGGGTGAAACTCTCCCCATAGAGAAAGACCGCGATCGATAGGCTCAGTGTTGGCGCGAGATACTGCAGGAACCCGATCATGAAGAGCGGAATGCGACGCGCGCCAGCCGCAAACAGCAGCAAGGGAACCGCGGTAAGCGGGCCGGCCAGGATCAGCAGGAAATCGTTGAGATGGCCGTGGCTCCCGAACGAAAGCGTTTGCGAGGAAAACAGATAGGCAAGATAGAGGACGGACAACGGCATCAGCACGATCGTCTCGACGGTCAGGCCCTCGATGGACTCCACATGGATGGTCTTGCGTATCAACCCGTAGACGCCGAAGCTCGCCGCCAGCACCAACGAGACCCATGGCAGGAACCCCAGCGCCCATGTCTGGTTGGCAACACCCAGGGCCGCAAGCCCGATGGCTGCTTTCTGCGGCCCCGTGAGCTTCTCCTTCAGCACCAGAACCCCAAGGAGGAAGCTGACCAGCGGGTTGATGTAGTAGCCAAGGCTGGTCTCGATGATGCGACCGGACATCACCGCCCAGATGAAGATACCCCAGTTCAGCGCAATCAGGATGGACGAGACAACCAGGGCCATGAGGGCCCTGGGATCGCGCAAGGCAATGAACAGGCTGCCGATGCGCCCCCTGAACTTCAGGAGAAGCAGCGTGAACACCAGCGTCCACACGATGCGGTGCGCCACGATCTCGGCAGCATCGGCCTCGGTGATCTGCTTCCAGTAGATCGGAATGATGCCCCAGATGATATAGGCGCTGGCGGCATAAATGACACCAGTCCGGTCAGGACCTTTGGATGGCATGAGCCCTTCGCTGTTTGACTACTTCTTGTCGCGGTAGATGTAGCGCTCATTCATGAACTGGATCAGTGCGTATTCTGTCACGGCAGGCGGCAAGACATTCAGTACCTGGTTCAATTCCGCCGAGGTCCGCGGCAATTGGCCGTCCTCGACACCGGCGCGTCGCATCAGTTCGGGCAGGATTGCGGGGCTGACATTTGCAGGGTCCATCAAGGCAATTTCGGCCTTCAGCCGCGCCGCCGTCTGGCTGAACCCGCGTGGCTCAGCCGCCAGCACCGCCTCGCGCAAGGCTACGACAAAGTCATCCGCGCGCGCGTGCATGTTTTGACCGATGGACAGGTGCACGTTTGGCTCGGACCCGTGATAGCCGAACTGGGGCTGCACGTACCATCCGCGTGCCTTCATCTCGTCAATGATGTGAAAGCAGGAGAACGTGTCCGCGGTGAACGCAACCTGGTTGATGTCGGGTTCCGTCACAAGCCGGATGCCTGGCGTCTGCCTTATACCGGCGACAATGACATCCGTGGCATGCTTGATGCGTCGCGCAAACTCCATGTAACCATCATCGCCGAGAGCGTGCAGCACCGCCCAGGCGGCTGCCATCGGACCGCCGGATTTTGAAGACTGGATCGTTGGATTGACGATCGCGTAGCCTGTCCAGTCGGCCGTGGCGAAGATCTGGTGACGGCGCAGCGCCTTGTTACGATGCAGGATGACCGACGCCCCCTTCGGGCAATAGGCGTATTTGTGATAGTCCATCGACATCGACGTGACACCAGGCACCGTGAAGTCGAAGGCGCCCAGGTCAGCCCCCAGCCGCTTGTAGTAGGGCAGCAGGAAGCCACCGATACAGCCATCGACATGGAAAAGAAGCCCATGCCGCTCTGCGATGGCGCCGATCGCCTCGATCGGATCGAGCACCCCGTGCCCATAGGACACCGCAGACGCCACGATCTGGATGGTGTTGGGCGTGATCGCCTTTTCGATCAACTGCGGATCGGCCTTGAACGTCGTCGCGTCAACAGGAACCAATACCTTCTTGACGTCCAGATAATGACAGGCCTTGTGGAACGCAGCATGCGCGGTCACGGGCAGGATGACTTCGGGCTCGGTGATATGCGGCCGCGACGCGCGCGCGTGGTCACGTGCCGTCTTGACCGCCAGCATGCAGCTTTCCGTTCCACCGCTGGTGAAACTGCCGACGACACCCGGGACACCACCAAGGTGAGCCGATGCCATCGCGACGAGTTCATTCTCGATCAGCATCATCGACGGATAGACGGTCGAATCCAGCCCGTTCTCCGTCAGGAAGCGCATATAGGCCCACTTGGCGACCTCTTCGATCTCGGGACCCGGATCATAGATGTAGGCAAGGGTCTTGCCCTCGCGCCACGGCAGGTCACGACCGGCAAAGCCGTCGAGACGCTTCTTGATCTCCTCGAACGCAAGTCCCGTAGCCGGAATTTTCATGAACGATCGCCCTTCGCCACGACATGGACCCGATCCCGCAGCAGCTTGAAAGTGATGGAGTCGATGAGGGCCTCAAACGACGCATCGACGATATTCGCCGAAACGCCCACCGTAGACCACCGATGGCCGCCGCCGTCGGCACTCTCGATCATGACACGCGTGACAGCCTCTGTCCCGCCCGTCAGGATCCGCACCTTGTAGTCCACAAGCCGCAAGTCTTCGAGCCACCGGGAGAAACGGCCGAGATCTTTTCGCAACGCATTGTCGAGCGCGTTCACCGGACCATTCCCCTCGCCGACATTCATGATACGCACGCCATCCACGACCACCTTGACGACCGCCTCCGAGACAGACACCTCCTGGCCAAGCGCATTGTGTCTCCGCTCCACGGAGACCCGGAAACCCTCGACCCTGAAATAGGATTCGACCTGTCCCAGCGCCCGCCGCGCAAGCAACTCGAGGGACGCATCGGCCCCATCATAGGCATAGCCCAGGAACTCCTTCTCCTTCACTTGTTCCAGCAGGACCGCAATGCGTGGATCCTTGGCATCGATCGCCAACCCCATCTCGTTGAGGCGGTTGACCAGATTGCCCCGGCCGGCCTGGTCGGAAACCGGAATCCGACGCTCGTTGCCAACCGTCTCGGGCGGCACATGCTCGTAGGTTCGTGGATCCTTGATCACGGCCGACGCGTGCAACCCGCCCTTGTGCGAGAAGGCAGAACTGCCGACATAAGGCGCATGCCTGTTGGGTGCCCGGTTCAGGATTTCATCGAGGGTTCGCGACAATTGAGAAATCTGCTTCAAGCGACTTTCGCTGATGCCTGTCTCGTAAACCTCCGCATAGTCCGGCTTGAGCAATAGCGTCGGAATGAGCGAAACGAGGTTCGCGTTGCCGCACCGCTCGCCAAGACCGTTGAGCGTGCCCTGCACCTGCCGCACCCCGCCACGAATGGCAGCCAGCGAGTTGGCAACGGCATTCTCGGTATCGTTATGGGCGTGGATGCCAAGCCGATCGCCCGGCACCAGCTTTGCCACCGCGCCGACAATCCGCTCGACCTCATGCGGCAGCGTCCCGCCATTGGTGTCACACAGCACGACCCATCGGGCACCGCCGTCAAGCGCAGCCTTCAGGCAATCAACGGCGTATGCGGGATTCGACTTGTATCCGTCGAAAAAGTGCTCGGCATCGAACATGGCCTCGCGCGACCGCTGCGCCACGGCCTGCATGCTGTCACGGATCGCATCGAGGTTCTCTTCCCGCGAGACCTCAAGCACCTTGTCGACATGGAAATCCCAGGATTTCCCGACCAGACAGCATGCGGCCGCCTTGGCATCCAGCACGCTGGCAAGTCCAGGATCATTGCCTGCGCTGCGCCCGGCGCGTTTCGTCATCCCGAACGCAACCCGCTTGGCCGTCTTGAGCGCCAGCTCCTGACCGAAGAACGCCGTATCCGTAGGATTGGCCCCCGGCCATCCTCCCTCGATGTAATCAAGACCGAATGCGTCCAGCGCCAGGGCAATTTGCCTTTTGTCCTCCACGCTGAAATCAACGCCCTGGGTCTGCGCACCATCACGCAGTGTGGTGTCGAAGAGGTAGATGCGTTGGCGCGTCATGACATCAGCCTCCACGAAGAACCTTGCGGCCCATCCTCGATCTCCACGCCCATGGACTTCAACTCACCGCGCAAGCGGTCGGCCTCGGCGAAATCCTTGGACTTGCGGGCAGCATTGCGCTGCGCAATCAGTCCCGCAATCGCCGCCGCATCCAGACCCGGCGCGAATTCGGAAAAGGCTTCACCGCCATAAAGCCCCAGGAACGACAGGGCGCGCCGCAGGTCCGATCGGCCTTGCGCGCTCTTCCGGGCGAGCGAGGCAAGCTCATGGAGGACCGACATCGCAGCCGGCGTATTGAGGTCATCGCAGAGCGTCGCAAGAAGTTCGTCGGGCACCTGGCTGGCCTCGGGCGCATCATGCACAAGCTTGGCCCAGTCCATCATCGTTGCTCGCGCGGCCGTCAACCGATCCAGCGTCCAGTCGATGGGCTGCCTGTAATGGGTCTGCAGCATGGCAAGCCTGAGCACCCGCCCGTGCCACGCCTGACCACCGAATTTCGTCTCGGCCAGCAATTCGCGAATGGTGAAGAAGTTGCCGAGCGACTTCGACATCTTCTCGCCTTCGACCTGCAGGAACCCATTGTGCATCCAGTAATTCGCGAGTTGCTTGCCGTGATGAGCACCTCGGCTCTGCGCGATTTCGTTCTCGTGATGCGGAAACATCAGGTCTATGCCACCGGCATGGATGTCGAAGGTCTCGCCCAGGTGCTTCTCACCCATCGCCGAGCATTCGATATGCCAACCGGGTCGCCCGCGCCCCCAGGGGCTTTCCCACCCGGGCTGCGTGCTGTCCGATGGCTTCCACAGAACGAAATCCATGGCACTCTTCTTGTAGGGGGCCACCTCCACGCGCGCGCCGGCGATCATCTCGTCCAGCGCACGACGCGACAACTGCCCATAGTCGGCATCGGATGGGACATCGAACAACACATGCCCCTCGGCGGCATAGGCGTGTCCCGCGGCAACCAGCCGGCCAATCATGTCAATGATGACGTCCAT
Organism: Alphaproteobacteria bacterium; assembly: GCA_040381215.1. Lineage (GTDB taxonomy): Bacteria > Pseudomonadota > Alphaproteobacteria > Micropepsales > Micropepsaceae > SZUA-430. The sequence continues at coordinate 27,499 of JBEIHO010000018.1, forward strand.
CGTCTCGGTGACACGCGGTTCGGCCGACGGTGCAAGGCAACCAAGCGCCAGGGCGTCTTCCTGGTAGATCCTGGCCGTACCCTCCGTCAGCTCCCGAATGGAAACGCCTCGTTCAGCCGCACGCGCAATGATCTTGTCCTCGACATCGGTGATGTTGCGGACATAGCTGACATGGGCATCGCCATAGAGATGTCGCAGGAGCCGGAACAGGACATCGAACACGATGACCGGACGGCCATTGCCGATATGCGCAAAGTCATAAACCGTCGGTCCGCAGACATACATGCGAACATTCTTCGGATCGATCGGCGAGAATGCCTGCTTCTCGCGCGCCAGCGTGTTGTAGACCGTCAAGCTCATCGTCAAATCCCAAATACCATCTGCACGCGGGGGCCGGTGCCGGGATTCAGGTCTCGGATGAGAGAGGAATCAGGGGCGCGGCCACCAGATAGGGTTTAGCCACAAATACAAAGCGAAGGGCCCACAATCACCTGCACAGGTGTTGCACCGGTCGTACCACGATGAAAAACCCGGTCGCCCACGATTACTGCCCTCTAAGCGGTCTGCCCGGAAAGCCGCTTGCGCGCTCTTTCGAACCCGATGAGCGGTAGCAGCTTTTTCATTTCCGGTCCATGGGCCTGCCCGGTGAGCGCAAGCCGCAGCGGCATGAACAGCGCCTTGCCCTTCGCCCCCGTCCTTGCCGAAACCGCAGCCGTCCACGCCCCCCATGAGGCTTCGGTCAGCGGGTCATGCGGTAACAAGGCACAGGCTTCGGCAAGAAACGCTGCATCCTCGACCACGGGCGCCAGGGGACCCTGCACGACGTTCCACCAGGCTTCGGCGTCGCCGATCAGTTGCACATTGTCGCGAACCGCCTCCCAGAATGCGGCTCCCCCGCCAATTCCGCGGGCCTGAAGACGGTCATGGACGGCCTCGAAAGGCGTTGCATGCAGGATCTTGTGGTTGAGGGTCTTCAGTTCGCCCAGATCGAAATGCGCGGGCGCACGCGAGAAGCGAGACAGGTCGAAATCGCTGACAAGCTCTTCCAGCGAACGCCGCGCCACCACGGGATCCGACGTTCCCAATTTGGCGAGGAGGCTGTTGATGGCCAGCGGCTCATAGCCCTCGCGTCTGAAGTCCTCGATCGACAGAGACCCGATGCGCTTTGAAAGAGCCTCCCCGCCCGACCCCACCAGCATCGAGAAATGCGCGAATACCGGAACGACGGCACCCAGAGCCTCGAAGATCTCGACCTGCACACCCGTATTGGTGACGTGATCCTCGCCACGGATGATATGCGAGATGCGGAAATCGATGTCATCGACAACGCTGGGCAATGTGTAGAGATAACGCCCGTCCTCGCGGATCAGCACCGGATCGGACAGCGATGCCGTCTCGATATGCACCTCGCCGCGTATGACATCGGTGAACGATACCGTTTGGCCCGACAGCTTGAAGCGCCAGTGGGGCTTGCGGCCTTCCGCTTCGAAGGCGCGACGCTGTTCATCCGTCAGGCGCAGGGCCGCACGGTCATACACAGGCGGCTTGTGCTGAGCGAGCTGGCGCTTGCGTCGCCGGTCCAGTTCGTCCGCGGTCTCGTAACAGGGATAAAGCCGCCCCAAGGCGCGCAGGCGATCGGCCGCAGCATCATGCGCCGCCGCACGGTCCGACTGTCGCGCAAAGAGATCATGCCCCAGCCCCAGCCACGCAAGGTCATCCTCGATACCCTGGGCAAAAGCCTGCGTCGATCGTTCAGCGTCCGTGTCATCCAGCCGGAGCAGGAACGTGCCGCCTGTCTTGCGTGCGAACAACCAGTTCGTCAACGCAGCGCGGATATTGCCGACATGAAGCTTGCCCGTCGGGCTGGGCGCAAAGCGAACCGCTGTGGACATGGACGTTCACATACGCCAGGGCGAGGGGCGCTTTCAAATGCTATTGCGCGACGAAGGGGCCTCAGGTCGCGTCCCGGAACGCGTTGGTGATCGGATAGCGCCTGTCCCGGCCAAAATTGCGGCGCGTCAGCTTGACGCCGGGAGGCGCCTGGCGACGCTTGTACTCCGCGATCGACAGCAGGTGTTCGACCCGCTTGATGGTGGCAAGGTCATGCCCGCGCCGCATGATCTCCTCAACCGGCATCTCACCCTCCACAAGACACTCGAGAATATCGTCGAGCGTTGGATAAGGCGGCAGCGAATCCTCATCCTTCTGGTTGGCGCGCAACTCGGCCGAAGGCGGCTTGTCGATGACGCGGACCGGCATGACCAGGCCCTCGGGCCCGAGCGCGCCCCGCGGCCTGTGACCATTGCGCCAGCGCGACAGGGCGAAGACCTGCATCTTGTACAGGTCCTTCAGCACATTGTAGCCCCCGCACATGTCCCCATAGAGCGTGGCATAGCCCACCGACATCTCGGATTTGTTTCCCGTGGTCACGACCATGGGCCCGAACTTGTTGGAGAACGCCATGAGGATCACACCGCGAATGCGCGACTGGATATTTTCCTCGGTGGTATCGGCGGCACGCCCGGCAAAGACAGGGGAAAGCAAGCTGGCGTAGGCACGAACGGCATCCTCGATGGGCACGCTGTCAAGCTGCGTCCCGAGAAGCCTCGCCACACCCGCCGCATCCTCAAGGCTTTCAGGGGATGTATAGCGCGATGGCATCATCACGCAGCGCACCCGCTCGGCCCCGAGCGCATCGACAGCCACAGCCGCCGTCAGCGCGGAATCGATCCCGCCCGATAGCCCCAGCACCACACCGGGGAAGCGGTTCTTGCGCACATAGTCGCCAAGCCCCATCATCATGGCCTGGTAGACCGCCTCGAGGCCATCCGGCAGCGCGACCCGCCCGCTCACCTCGCACGCCCAGCCACCCGCCCCCTCGCGCCACTGCGTCACCGCAATGGATTCCTCCCACGCCGGCATCTGCAAGGCCACGGAGCGATCGGCGTTCAGCACGAATGAAGCGCCATCGAAGACAAGCTCGTCCTGGCCTCCAAGCTGGTTCAGATAGGCAAGAGGCAGACCACTTTCGACCACGCGCGCAACGGCGATGTTGAGCCGCGTCTCCTCCTTTGCCATCTCGAAGGGGGACCCGTTCGGCACCAGCAGCACTTCCGCCCCGGTTTCCGACAGGCACTCCACGACATCCGGCTTCCAGATATCCTCGCAGATTGGAACCCCGATCCGAACACCGCGCACATCGATGGGGCCCGGCATCGGCCCCGGCGCAAAGACACGCTTCTCGTCGAACACACCGTAATTGGGCAGGTCGACCTTGTAGCGCAGGGCCTTCACCTCGCCACCATCGAGATAGGCCATTGCATTGTGGAGCTTTCCGGCCTCGACCCAGGGCGTCCCGATGAGCAAACCGGGCCCCGAAACGGTCTCGCGCGCAAGCGCCTCGACGGCCGCCCTTGCATCGGCCTGCAGCGCCGGCTTGAGAACAAGATCCTCTGGCGGATAGCCGACGATGAAGAGTTCGCTGAAAAGCACGACATCCGCACCCGCCGCTGCAGCAGTCGCGCGCGCGCTGCGGGCCTTTTCCGCGTTGCCCTTGATGTCCCCGAGGACCGGGTTGAGTTGTGCGAATGCGATCCGGATCGATCTGGTCATGCCGTCAGTCTAGGACACACGGTCCGTTGCCTGCAAACACCCAACGCAACTCAGACGACAGCCTTCACCTCGGCCACGATCCGGTCGATCTGTCCGTCTGTCACATAAGGATGCATCGGCAGGCTGAGGACCGTATCCGCAAGTTTCTCGCACACCGGTAACCCGCCCTTCGGCGCATGCGCCGCAAAGGCTTTATGCTGATGCAGGGCCTTGAAGTAGTAGATCGAGGTCGGAATACCCTTGTCCTGAAGGCGCTTCATGATATCCGCCCTGTTCTCGACCATGATCGTGAACAGGCCCCAGGCGTTCTGCGATCCCGCCGGTATGTGTTGCATGCGAACGGCATGGCCAAGTCCCTGCCGATAGCGCTGCGCAATGCGGTCGCGCGCCTTCATCTCGTCGGCAAAGACGGTAAGCTTTGACAGCAGGACCGCGCACTGCACGGAGTCCAGGCGCCCGTTGACGCCCACGCGGATCGACTCCTTTTTCACCGCATCCGTGCCGTGCCAGCGGATCGACGACCAGCGCTCGAACCGGGCCGTATCGTCGGTCAGCATCGCACCGCCATCGCCATAGCAGCCAAGCGTCTTCGACGGATAGAAGCTGGTCGCGGTCATATCGGTCAGGGCGCCGATGCGCACACCATTCTGGGCGCCGCCAAAGCTCTGCGCGGCATCCGCCAGCACCAGCATCCCGTGCTTGCCAGCGATGGCGTTGATCGCCGGATAGTCGGCAGGCAGACCATAGAGATCCACCGCAATGACCATGCGCGGCTTCAGCTTCCCCTCGCGCAGCACGGCCTGGACCTGCGCCTCGAGATGCGCAGGATCCATGTTGCAGGTACCGGGATCCACATCCACGAAGATCGGCGTCGCGCCGGCAACCAGGACGGCATTGGCGGTCGCATTGTAGGTAAAGCCGGGAATGAAGATGGCATCCGTCGCCTTGACGTCTTCGCCCATCAGCGCGATGACCAGCGCGTCGGTGCCGCTGGCAACCGCCAGGGCATGCTTCGCGCCCGCCCAGCCAGCCAGTTGCGCTTCAAGCTCGCCGACCTCCGGCCCGCCAATGAAGGCGCCGTGGTCCAGGATCTTCTGCCAGCGCGCCTCGATATCCGCCCGCAGCATCTTCTTGGGGGTCTCGAGATCGAAAAAGCGGATCGGTCCCGCATCCGTGGCAGCGGCGCGAGCATCAAGCGTCTTTGGATCAGGCATGGACAAGTCTCTTCTGGCTTTCCGGCGTCTTGGCCGCATCAAGAATTCTCAGGGCAGTCTCGAGCGCACGGCGCGCCTCACGCGGCGGAATGGCGGCAGGCAGCCCCTCACGCACCGCACGCACGAACTGCGCGACACCATGGCCGAGCGGATCGACGGAGGGACAGGGAATGCCGTCAACCGCCTCGCCCTTGCTGTCGAGCGACTTGAGCTTGCGCGGCGTGGTGTTGGTCATTTCGCGGGTCAGGAAATCGATGTAGATCTCGCCGTCCGGATAGGTCACCCGCATGAAACGCTTGCGCGCCTCGGCCATGCGGCTGGCAAAAAGGCTGACCTCCATGCCATCGGCAAGTGTCAGCCGTGCCGCCACCTCGTCAGACCGCGATGGCTGCGATCGCTCGCTCGCGCTCACCGATACGATCTCTGAGGGATTGAGCAGATGCACGAGGTCGATGTCATGGATCATGAGGTCAAGCACGACGCTCACATCCGTGTTGCGCGGATTGAAGGGCGCCGCGCGGTGCGTCTCGATGCGTGTCGGCCTGACATCCCCGTCGAACAGACCCAGGTAACGCATGACAAAGCGCTCCTGGTGGCCGGTGTGCAGCACCGCGCCTCGCGCCTCGGCAACACGGACAAGCGCATCCGCCTCCCGCATGTTCGCCGCAAGCGGCTTTTCGATGAACACGTGCTTGCCCTGGTTCAGGCAGCCAACACCGATCTGGCCGTGGAATTTCGCTGGTGCAGCAATGGTGACGATGTCGACATGCGGCAGCATCGCGCGCCAGCCGGCATAGGCCGTGACGCCGAAATCATTCGCCAGCGTCTGCGCCCGCTCCTCGGAAACATCCGCGATGCCGACAAGCTTCACGCCCGGCATGGACGCATACTTGCTGGCATGCAGGCGCCCGAACGCACCCGCCCCGATGACGCCAGCCCGGATCTCCGCGCCGCCCGAACCTCTCAGGTTGTCAGAACTCATACCCCGCACCCGCTATTACTGTACGCCCCGCAACCCCAGTTTGCGCTGCATCATGACTTTTCTGATTCTCCTACACCACGCGGGCGAACAACGCACCAATTCAAGAAATGTTGCAGCATTGTCACGCAGACGGCCACACTTGCTGCAATCCGGCTTTTGGCGGAGAAAGCATGGTTGACGCCATCACGACCCGGAGACCGATCATGACAAATTTGGCAGGATACGAGATACGCCTGAAGAGCCGCCCCGTCGGCATGCCCACCCCCGACAACTTCGAATACGTCCAGGCCCCGGTCGCGGACCCCAAGGAGGGCGAGGTTCTCGTCCGCAACATCTGGATGTCGGTCGACCCCTACATGCGCGGCCGCATGGTTGACCGTGAAAGCTACGTGCCGCCCTTCCAGATCGGTCAGGCCCTGCAGGGCGGGGCCATCGGCCAGGTGATCGCCGCCGGCAAGGGCGCGACACTCCAGGTCGGCGATTACGTCAGCCACATGTTGGGCTGGCGCGAATACGCAGCCGTAGGCCCGATGGCCATGCCCCAGAAGATCGACCCCAAGCTCGCCCCCATCCAGAGCTTCCTCGGCGCGCTCGGCATGCCGGGCATGACGGCCTATGCCGGCCTCTTCCGCGTCGCCGCCTTCAAGCCGACGGACACCGTCTTTGTATCAGCAGCCTCCGGTGCCGTAGGCTCGGTTGTCTGCCAGCTCGCCAAGGCGCATGGCGCCTACGTGGTGGGCTCGGCCGGCTCCGACGAGAAATGCCAGTGGCTGCTGAAGGAAGCCGGGATCGACCGCGCGATCAACTACCGAAAGGAAGGCGATCTCGACAAGGCCGTCGGCGCCGCCTTCCCGAAGGGCATCGATGTCTATTTCGAAAATGTCGGCGGCAAGCACCTCGAGGCCGCGCTGAACCACATGCGCGTTTTCGGACGCATCGCAATGTGCGGCATGATCGAGCAATACAACAACACGGCCCCCGCACCCGGCCCGTGGAACATCATCATGACGATCCCCAAGAGCCTGAAGATCGAAGGCTTCGTCGTATCGAACCACTACGACCTGCTGCCGAAATTCTACCAGGAGATGGGCAAGCTCATCGCCGAGGGCAAGATGAAGTGGCAGGAGAGCGTGACCGACGGATTGCAGAACGCACCGAATGCCTTCCTCGGCCTCTTCAAGGGCGAAAATTTCGGCAAGGCTCTGGTCAGGATTGGACCCGATAAGGCAGTCTGAAGCCCGCGCGCACACGACAGGGGAAGTCATCCATGACAGCAGGCAGGCGCTGGGTTCTCGCACGACGACCCGACGGTGTTCCGTCTACGGATGACTTTCGCCTGGAGGACATGACCCTGCCGCCGCTTCAGGACGGACAGGCCCTCATCCGGGTCGATCACATCTCGGTCGACCCGGGGATGCGCTCGCGCTTGTCAGGGGATTCCTACGCCCCCGCCCTCGACCTCGGCGCCACGATCGAAAGCGCAGGCGTGGGCGAAGTCATCGCATCGCGATCCGCCAAGCTCAAGGAAGGCACCCGCGTCTGGGGCGGGTTCGGCTGGCAAACCCACCTGCAGACCGACGGCCGCGGCGTGCAGGCGCTCGACCCGAACCTCTATACGAGCCCCATCACGCCGACAGCCGCCATCGGCCTGTTCGGCATACCGGGCCTCACGGCGTTCTTCGGCCTTCTCGAAATCGGCAAGCTTCGGCAGGGCAACACGGTCCTCGTCTCGTCCGCCGCAGGCACGGTCGGCGCGACAGCAGGCCAGATAGCGAAGATCCACGGCTGCCACGTGATCGGCATCGCCGGGTCGGACGCCAAATGCGCCTATCTGAGGGAAATCGGTTTCGACGGAACAATCAACCACCGCTCCTGCGGCGATCTCGCATCAGCGTTCCGCGCCGCAGCCCCGAAGGGCTACGACATCTACTTCGACAATGTCGGCGGCGAGATGCTTGACGCCGCCATCCTCAACATGCGCCGCCACGGTCGCCTCGTGATCTCCGGCCAGATCGCCGAGTACAACACCACGCAACCACGTGGCATCCGCCACACCTTGCCCTTCATCACCCAGCGCCTGCGGATGGAGGGTCTCGTGGTCTATGACCACCACGTCCAGTTCGACGAGGCCCGCCGCCAGATGGCCGCCTGGGTGCACGAGGGAAAGCTGACCTGGCGCGAGGAGATCATCGAAGGGATCGAACGAGCACCAGAGGCCTTCATCGGCCTCTTCAGGGGCGACAGTTTCGGCCGCAGGCTCGTGCACGTCACCTGACGCAGCGCAGGCCCATCACATGCGCCAGCCTTGCACCAGCGCCACGGCCTGCAAACGCACGTCCGGCAGCACGACTACACCCTCGGGCCCCAACGAGAAGGACAGCGCCCCACCACCCGGCAGCCGCTCGACGAGGCTGCAGGTCATGCCGATATCCGTCCCGATATCGGCCCGGTAGCAGCGCCCTGCATAAGCGGCCGCCGCCTCAGTCACCGTACGCGGGGGATAGGTGAGCAGATAGACCCACGGTGTTCCTGGTTCATCAAGCCGGTAGAGCTGCCAGCGCGATGAATGCTGTGGCTCAATCTGCCCAACAAGCCCGGACAGCGCCTGCAAGTGGATGGCGGGCGGTTCGAACCGGCTCCAGAAGACGACATCGACTGCATGAGCCGACAGTTCGACCGGTCGCCCCTCGAGCCGCGAAAGGTCAAGCGCCAGCGCGCGCGCCCCGGCGCAGTCGGCGGCAGGCGCGAGCGCCGGCACAAGCCCCGCATGGCGCACGTCCCAGCACCCGGCAAGCCGCATCAGGTCCACGCGCCAACCCTCGCCATTGGTCACGATCGCAGACGGGATACGATAGACAGCGTCCGCGGCGCGCACCGCAATGTCCACCTGGTCCCGCGCAGGCAGGTCCAGATGGGCCTTGAGCCCCACCACGGCCGCCCCCACGGCGCACCATGCAATGAGCCCGTAGCGCATCAGCTTCAGTCCACCAGCATCGACCGAAGCTCCGCCGCCCGGTCACGCGTCATCACCGCCCGGCAGTTCGCGGCGATCACAGCCTGGCCTGTACCGCCATAGAAGCTGGTCGACTTCCAGTGACAGTCGGCATCGCGGAAGGCCAGCCACGCGCGCTGTGACTGCTGCAGCGCATCGAGCGGCGGCGGACCATAGCCGGGCTCGGGCGCGTTCATGGTCTTCGCCCGCTCGGTCAGCATGCGATAGGTGCGGGCCATTTCCGTGTCATGCTTCCGCAATTCCCGGTCGGCGCAGGAAATCATGTCGACCGTCGTCTTGGCCTTGTCGCAGGGCCAGGGCGTCTTGGCAGGAGCCGCGTGCGCCGACCCGGCAAGAAACGACAGGGCGGCGATGATGCCGTATCTCAGGCGCATGACAGGCCTCGCGGAAAACAAACGAAGCCCCATGCTAGCTTATGGCGGCGGGCGTGGCGACAGCCTTACTGCGCCGCGGCAGGCTGGCGCGCCTTCACACGCTCGGCCCGGATTCCCTCGGCAACCAGAAACGCCAGTTCGATCGACTGGTTGGCGTTCAGGCGCGGATCGCAATGCGTGTGATACCGGCTGGAGAGGTCAGCATCCGTGATCGCCGCCGCACCGCCGGTGCACTCGGTCACATTCTGCCCCGTCAACTCCAGATGCACGGCACCCGCATGCGTGCCCTCGGCACGGTGGATCGCAAAGAAGGTCTGCACCTCCTTGAGCACCCGGTCGAACGGACGCGTCTTGTAGCCCGACGACGACTTCACCGTGTTGCCATGCATCGGGTCGCACGACCAGACCACCTTGCGCCCCTCGCGCTGCACGGCGCGGATCATGCGCGGCAGGTGATCCTCGATCTTGTCCGACCCATAGCGCGTGATCAGCGTCAGCCGCCCCGGCTCGTTCGCCGGATTGAGGATGTCGCAGATCCGGATGAGTTCGTCATTGCTGAGGCTCGGCCCGCACTTCACCGCCAGCGGATTGCGAATGCCGCGCACAAACTCGAGATGCGCACCATCCAGCTGGCGGGTTCGATCGCCGATCCAGAGCATGTGGGCCGACGTGTCGTACCAGTCGCCCGTCGTGGAATCGATGCGCGTCATGGCCTGCTCGTAGCCCAGCAACAGCGCCTCGTGGCTGGTATAGAACTCCGTCGTGCGCAGTTGCGGTGCCGAATCCGGCGTGATGCCGCAAGCCTCCATGAACTCGAGCGTCTCGGAGATCCTGTCGGCAAGCATCTTGTAGCGTTCACCCGCCGGCGAGCCAGCGATGAAGCCCAGGTTCCACTTGTGCACGTTATGCAGGTCGGCATAACCGCCCTGTGCGAACGCCCGCAGCAGGTTGAGCGTCGACGCCGCCTGCGCATAGGCCTGGATCATGCGCTCCGGATCGGGGGAACGGGCAGCCTTCTCGAACGGCGCGGCGTTGATGATGTCCCCGCGATACGAAGGCAGCTCTATGCCGTCGATGTTCTCGACATCGCTTGACCGCGGCTTGGCGAATTGGCCGGCGATCCGCCCCACCTTGACCACCGGCATGGCGCCCGCAAACGTCAGCACGACCGACATCTGCAGCAGGACCCGGAACGTGTCGCGGATGTTGTCGGGATGGAATTCGGCAAAGGACTCCGCACAGTCACCGCCTTGCAGCAGGAAGGCCCGGCCCTCCGCCACGTCGGCCAGCGCCCGCTTGAGGTTTCGCGCCTCGCCGGCAAAAACCAGCGGCGGATAGCCCTTGAGCCGCGCCTCGGCGCGCGTCAGCGCCTCCCCGTCCTCATAGGAAGGGACCTGCGCGATTGGCTTGTTGCGCCAGCTGGCCGGTGTCCATGTCATGGTTGCTGTCCTCGCAGATCGTTAGATAGCGCGACAGGTCAGCCATTGCCAGTTTCACAATCCACCGCGGTTAATCGCCGCGACAGTGACCCGCCGTCAGTGCTTCGCAATCTCGATAACGCGCACGCCGCCCGCAGACCCGACCAACGCAACGCTGGCCATGGAAATGAACAACCCATGGTCAACGACGCCGGGGATCGCTTCCAGCATCCGCGCCAGCCGTTCCGGATCGGGAATGCTGTCCGCGGCACAGTCGGCAATCAGGTTGCCGCTGTCGGTATGGAAGGGATGCCCCTCGCCACCGCGCAGGCGCATGAGGTTCTGGGCGCAGCCGCACCGTGCCGCCGCATCCGCAATCCGCTCCATGGTGACTTGCCAGGCAAAAGGCACGATCTCGACGGGCAGCGGAAACCGCCCCAGTCCGTCAACGACCTTCGCATCGTCGGCGATCACGACCATCCGATCCGACGCCGCCGCGACGATCTTCTCCCGCAACAGGGCCCCGCCACCGCCCTTGATCAGGTTCAGTCCCGGGCCAATCTCGTCGGCGCCGTCAACCGTCAGGTCCAGATGGCGCACCGCCCCGAGGTCCGACACCGTGATCCCCAGTTCCCGCGCCAGCGCGGCTGTCCGCTCCGACGTCGCGACGGTGGTGAGGGTCAGCCCTCCGGCAACCCTGGGGGCCAAATGCCGCACGAAATGCTCGGCAGTGGATCCGGTGCCAAGTCCGAGCTTCATGCCCGGCTTGACGTACTCGAGCGCTGCTTCCGCAGCCGCCCGCTTCTGGTCTTCGACCGTGAGGAGCCTTGTCATACTCTTACTATAGTAAATTCGCAGCCCATGATCCATCACCTCCATGGTCAAGTCTTGGGGACGCACGCGCCGCCCGCCGACAAGCGCGCTTGCGCACGGCACGCGACGCCGACAGCCCAGGATCGCGACAAATCCCGGTTCAGGCATCGATCCACCTCTGCTAGACTTCGCGCGCACCATGACAACAACAAGCCAAGCGTGGTGCTGCCAGCATGGTTAATCGCAGGTACAAGGGGTGTTTCGTGGTGGTGCCGCATTCAGCCTTCCTGAAGGAAGCGCGTGTAGCCTCATCTCACGCAATCACGCTAGCCAATGCCGCACAAGCGTCATGGTTTTGCCGACCTTCCGCGGGAAGATGCGCACATGGATGGCCTTGAACAGAACCGGGCAGCACGCCCTTTCCCGACCTACAGCCGCGGCGAGCAATGGGCCGACGGCACAGCCCACGTCATCGGCCTGATCTTCGGCATCGTCGCCACGCTGGCGCTGATCGACACCGCCTCACGCAACGACCATTTCCTGCTGATCCTGGGTGCAAGCCTCTACGCATTCGGATTGCTGGCCATGTTCTCGTTCTCGGCCGCCTACAATCTCTGCCCACCATCGACCACCAAGGAATTCCTGCGCCGCCTCGACCACGCGGCGATCTTCCTCATGATCGGTGGCACCTATACCCCCCTGCTCCTGAACCGGATCGGCGGCGAGTGGGGCCTCGGCCTTCTTGCCTTTGTCTGGACCGTGGCCATCGTCGGCGCCACCTTGAAGATCGTGTTTCCGCGACGCTGGGAAATGCTGTCGATCGCGCTCTATATTGGTTTGGGCTGGTCGATCATCATTGCCATCGACCCGATGCTGCAGGCCCTCGCCACCAACAACCTGATCCTCATTGCCGCCGGCGCCCTGCTCTACTCGATCGGCGTCCTCTTCCACCTGTGGGACCGCCTGCCCTACCAGAATGCGATCTGGCACTGGATCGTCCTGGGGGCCGCCGCGTGCCACTACACCGCCATCCTGAACGAGGTCGCGATAGCCGCGACCTGAGGAAGGCGCATTTGCCGAAGGCCATCCGGCACCCTATCTTGCCGGGCAAGATGACAGCCTTATCACCCCCACCTCGCCGCCGTGACCTTCTGACGACCAGCGCCCTCACCCTGACGGCCGGCGGCTTGCTCGCAGCCCTGTGGCCATTGCTGTCGGCGATGCAACCCGACGAGGAAACGCGGGCCCGGCAGCAGGTCTTCAACACAAGCCGCCTTGCCGAGACGGGCCAGGCCCTGGTCAACCTCGACGGGACGCCGATCCTGATTTTCAGGCGCACAGCGGACGAGCTTGAAGCCCTCGCCGCAACGCCCGCACCTGACGCAGGCCTCCCGCCCTACCGCTCACAGCGTCCGCCCATCATGGTCCTGAACGCCCGCTGTCCGCACGACGCCTGCGTGGTTGTCCGCAATGAAACCTACACGGGCGCGCTGTTGCGCTGCCCCTGCTGCGCCTCGACCTTCAATCTCGCCGGCCGCAGGACCGCAGGCCCCGCCCCGCGCGACCTCGACGTGCCAGCCTACCGCTTCCTCAGCGACTTCGAGATCGAATTGGGCACGAGCTAATTTCGCTCAAGCTCCGTCTTCAACCGCACCGCCACATGCCGCTGACCGCCCAGCGGTGTCTCGACATAGACGATGACACCTGCCTGACCCTGCGCCTCAGCCGCGGCGAGCGCCGCTCTCACCTCGTCCAGCGAATTGACCGCGGTCGCACCGATGGCGGTGATGCGCTCGCCTGTGCGCAAGCCCTTTGTGCCATTGCTGACCGCATCCAGGGGCTGGCGCACGAACACGCCGCTGGCGGAATGGCTGGGCATGCTGGCAACCGGTGCCTCCTGAAGTGAAACGCCAAGCAATTCGACATCGACCGCGACAGCTTGCGCCGGAACTGGCGCGCGTGGCCCTTCGGCCAGCGTATCGCGGCTGACCACCGTGATCTTGAAGTCCACCTCCGCCTTCTCGCGCCAGATCGTGAACGTCGCCGTCTGCCCGGGCTGCAGCAGCGAGATTTTTCGCAGGCAGTCCAGATGGCTCTCGACAATCTCGCCGTCCACCCGCAGCACCACATCATTGGACCGCAGGCCTGCCGTCGCCGCCGGGCTGCCCGACACCACGCTGGTCACCAGCGCACCACGCCGGCCCTTCAGTCCCAGGGCGGCCGCATCTTCATCGCTCAACGCGGCAAGCCCGACGCCCAGAAGGCCGCGGTTGAAACGCCCGCTGCGCAGCCCCTTGACGACGACCGATGCCGTCGATGCGGGAATGGCAAAGCCAAGCCCGTCATTGCGCTCACCCATGCCCGTGCTGGGATCGATGGAGTTGTAGCTGGCGAGAACATTGACCCCGATCACCTCGCCCGACAGGTTGAACGTTGGCCCGCCGGAGTTGCCGTGGTTCAAGGCAGCATCGATTTGCAGGTAGGACGTGAATTGCGATCCGCCCTCAACACCATCCCGCCCCTTGGCTGAAAGGATCCCCGCCGTCACGGTTCCTGGCTTGAAGTCCGGGCTGCCGATCGCCAGCACCCAGTCGCCAACGTCCATCTCATGGTCATCACCGAAACTCACATGCGGCAAGGGCTGGCTCACCTTCACCTTGATCAGGGCCAGATCCGTCGGCGGATCGCGCCCGATCACGACCGCCGGCACTTGCGTCCCGTCGGCGAACAGCACCACAAGCTTGCTGGTGCCGGCAACGACGTGATTATTGGTGACGATGTACCCCTCCGGATCGATGATGAAGCCGGAGCCATTTCCCTCCTGCCCCTTTTCTTCAAGCGTGAACAGGATCGTCACCACCGCAGGCGACACCCGCTTGACCAGATCCGAGAACGCGCCCGGCTCATGCGGCGGCAGCACACCGGCCAGCACGGGATGCAGTTGACGGGCCTGCGTCAGCAGCGTGTCACGAAAACCGAAGGCGCCAAGCACGGCAGCCACAAGAACAACGCCTATCAAGATCCTGCGCATGAGCCCCCCGCCGCGAACCAAAACGACATTGCGGCATCCCCCCTTGAGCGGCAAGCAAGGCCGGCCAAACCCAGGCATTTTGCAACCCGCAAGCGAACCCGGCACCCGCGCATTCGTCATCGCAGCGACATCGTTTGTCGCAGGGCTTGCCAGACGCCTGTCGTTGCCGGGGTGCGAAGAGGGATGGCGCATCACGCCTGGATGGAAGAGCGCGCGACAAACACGAACCAACCTTCCGAAGCGCAATCAACAGCCACGCCTTATCTTGAGGCCTGCAGCATCACGTGGCGGGAATTGTCTTTCCAGGATTGAAGATCCCATGCGGATCAAGCGCACGCTTGATCTGGCGCATCACGTCGACGCCTGCGCCATGTTCTTCGACCAGCAGGTCGAGCTTGTGCGCACCAATGCCATGCTCTCCCGTACAGGTGCCACCATGAGCTATGGCGCGACGTCCGATGTCATGGGCAAGCTTTTCCGCCTTTCCGACCTCCGCGCTGTCTGCCGCATCATAGAGGATCATGACGTGGTAATTGCCATCACCGACGTGACCGACGATAGGACAAACCAGCCCGGACGCGTCGGCCTGGGCGCGGGTTTCAGCGACACACGCGGGCAAGGCCGAAATCGGGACACACGCATCCGTGGTCAATGCATGTTTTCCGGGCGCAAGGCTCTTGGCCGCGTGATAGGCGTTGTGGCGCGCTTTCCACAACGTATTTCGCTCCTCCTGCTGCGTCGCCGCGCGAAAACCTGTGGCACCAAAATCATCCAGAACGGCGCGCGCTTGTTCGATCTGCTCGGCGACAGACGCTGGCGACCCATGGAACTCGAGAAACAGGGTTGGCGTGGGCGCAAAACCTTCAAGACGTGAATAGGCAATGCAGGCCTTCATCTGCAACGCGTCCAGGAACTCGATGCGCGCTACAGGGATGCCCATTTGCATGATGGAGGAAACGGCACCGACCGCACTTTCAACATCGTTGAATGGCGCAACGGCCGCAGCAATCTGTTCCGGTATACCGAACAGTCGCAACTGCAGTTCGGATATGACGCCGAGAGTCCCTTCAGAGCCGATATAAAGGCGGGTAAGGTCATACCCTGCTGAAGACTTGCGTGCGCGACCGCCAGTCCGGATGATATCGCCCGTGCCGGTTACAACCGTCAGGCCAAGTGTCACCTCGCGCATGGTGCCATACCGCACGGCATTGGTCCCGGATGCGCGCGTCGCCGCCATGCCGCCAAGCGTCGCGTTTGCACCGGGATCGAGCGGAAAGAACAAGCCGAGATCGCGCAGATGCGCATTCAGCGCTTCGCGCGTGACGCCAGCCTGAATGCGGCAGTCAAGATCGGCGCGGTTCACTTCCAGGATGGCATCCATCTTTGCCAGGCTGATCGCCACGCCTCCATGAAGCGCAGAAACATGCCCTTCAAGCGAGGAACCCGCGCCGAAGGGAACGATTGCAACCTTGTTCTCGACGCATGCCTTGATGATCGTTGCGATCTCTTCTGTCGTTTCCGGAAACGCGACCGCATCAGGAGCCGCAGGCAGATGGATACCCTCGCCGCCAGCGTGTTGCTCGCGAATACCAGGTGCAGTGGATATGCGCTCGCCCAGCCGGGCGCGCAACCGCTCCACGACTACACTGACCGCGCCAGCGGCAGCACGCAGGCTCACGATCCGTTTCCTCCAGCCCCGCCAGCGTCCCGGGCATAGGCACGCGGATCAAGCTTGCGCAGAACACCATCGATGCCGGGCTTGTTGAAGCCCTTGAAACCATCATTGCGCTCGATGTTTTCCAGATGGCTGATGATCGCGCCGTTGAGGCGAATGCGCTCGGCCTCTGCCGGATCGATATGTCCGGCGCGTTCGAGAGCATCGACGCGCGATGGCTCGACCGCGGCCCAATCGCCAAGCGTGAGTTCCTGGTACAGATGCGGGAAGTCCGAGAACGGGCTCATCATGCGAATGCCATCAACGCCGAGCTGGTCACGCAGCAAACGCTGATCGAACAGCGCGGCGACGTGATTGAGGCCGGCTTCGAGGATCGATTCACCATGCAATGCCGAGAGCACGCCCGCGCGGCGATGCTTGCCGAGCTCCGGTAACTCTTCATGTGCAAAGTCGATGTCGAGTTCATGCGGTGCAAGATCGACATCGGCGAAGATGGTCGACTTCAGCGATGGCTGCTCGAGGATTTGGCTGCCCCATCCGGCCAGCTCGCCCGCATACAGCATTTCCCGCAGCTGGTAGCCAAGCTTTTCAAGGATGCGAACAGTATGGCGAAAGTGCTGGCGCGAACCGTCATAGGTGTGGTGGTCGATGTTTGACCAGCCGATGCCCAGGCGATCCTGCCGCGCCTTCTGGAAACGCCCGGCGCTGCAGCGCATCATCCAGTAGTCCCGCTCTGCCGTGAGCCAGATATCGCACGCCCAGTGCTGGCCAAGATCGGCGACAGCTGCGTCCACGAGCGCTTCAGTATGCGCGAGGCCCTGCTCGACCGTGTCGAAATGGCGTCGACGACTGCGGAAAGCCTGCAGATGGAGGCGTGCATTGCGAACCTTGAGTGGCGTCACGTCCGGCGCATCGAAGCCGTGATGTCCGCGGCGTTCAATCGCCCCAAATCGGATGCCCGCGCCAGTGAAGGCCACGGCGCGCCGCCACGGGCCGTGGGCAACACCTTCGATCGGCGCGTTGATGGCGTGCGCAGCGAGGAAAGCCTCGACCGATTCAACGCGAAACCAGACCGTCATTGGACCAGGGCGCTGCACCAGCTCCGGAAAATACCCTTCGTCGTGTGCGTGGACACCAGATGATCGGGCCTTCCACCCAACCGAGCACAGCGCATCGATATGTGCGTCAGACTGCTCGTAGCTTACATGATCCAGAAGGTCACGCAGGCGAACCCCGCATCCTTCCAACAGCTTCCTGGCAAAAGCACCGGCTGGCGGCACGCTTGCCAGCCAGGCCTGCAACGCGGCGCGCAGCATGGCTTCGGCGTCAGGTTGGATGGTCCAGTCTTTCTCAATGCGGGCAACGACGGGCATCGCGAACTCCTTTGAACCTGTGACAACCTGATCCACCTGCGGCCAGCTACTCCACCGTCACCGACTTCGCAAGGTTGCGCGGCTGGTCGACATCCGTGCCCTTCACCACCGCAGTATGGTAGGCCAGCAGCTGGATGGGGACCGAATAAAGAAGCGGCGTGATGAAGGGATCCACCGCCGGAACCTCGATACGGGCCCAGGCCTTGTTGCCAGCCTGCTCGATGCCGCGCCGGTCCGAGATCAGGATGACCTTGCCCTTGCGCGCCATCACCTCCTGCATGTTCGAGACCGTCTTCTCGAACAGGTGATCATGCGGCGCGATGACGACCACGGGCACGTTCTCGTCGATCAGCGCGATCGGTCCATGCTTCATTTCGCCCGCCGCATAGCCCTCGGCGTGGATGTAGGAAATTTCCTTGAGCTTCAGCGCTCCCTCAAGCGCAATCGGATAGGAAAGCCCGCGCCCCAGGTAAAGCACATCGCGCGCTTTCGCCAACTCCTGCGCCAGCGCCAGATAGACGGGATCCTGCGCCAACAGCGTCATGATGTGCCGCGGCACCTCCATCAGGACGCGCACAAGCCGCGCCTCCTCTTCGGCAGACACGGTGCCGCGCGCGCGACCGGCGGCAATTGCCAGCGTCGCCAGCACCGACAGCTGGCAGGTGAAGGCCTTGGTTGACGCGACGCCGATTTCAGGCCCGGCATGGGTGGGAAAGACCACCTCTGACTGGCGGGCGATCGACGACCCGGCCACATTCACGACCGAAGCGATATGCTGCCCGTTGTCCTTGCAGTACCGCAGCGCCGCCAGCGTATCCGCGGTCTCGCCGGACTGCGAGACAAACAGGGCAAGCCCGCCACGCGGCAGCGGCGCTTCGCGATAGCGAAATTCCGACGCAACATCGATCTCGACAGGCATGCGCGCCAATGTCTCGAACCAGTATTTGGCAACCAGCGTCGCATAGGACGCCGTCCCGCAGGCGATCATGGTCGCCTTGGGCAAGGCTGCGAAGTCAAACGGCAACGCCGGCAGCGTGACGGTCTGGCTGACCGGATTGATGATGGTGTTCAGCGTGTGCCCGATGACTTCAGGCTGCTCGAAAATTTCCTTCGCCATGAAGTGGCGATGCGCGCCCTTGTCGACAAGGCTCGCCGACACGCTCGTGGTCTGGATCTCGCGATTGACCGGCCTGTCGTTCCCGTCGCGGATCGTCACCGAGCCCTTGCGGATCACGACCCAGTCGCCATCCTCCAGATAGGCAACGCGGTTCGTCAGCGGCGCCAGCGCAAAGGCATCGGAACCAAGGAACATCTCCCCGTCGCCATAGCCTACCGCAAGGGGCGGCCCCTGCCGCGCCCCGATCATGAGCCCGTCTTCGCCGGTGAAGATCATCGCCAGCGCATAGGCGCCCGTCAGGCGCTTGATGGCCGCCGAAGCCGCCTGCTCGGGCGAAAGCCCCTGCGACAGCAACTCGGTGATCAGGTGCACCGAGACTTCCGTGTCGGTCTCGGTATGGAAGACGTGACCCTTGAGCTCGAGCTCTTCCCGCAGCTCGGCAAAATTCTCGATGATGCCGTTGTGCACCACCGCAACGCGGTCGGATGCATGCGGATGGGCGTTGGTTTCATTGGGGACACCATGGGTCGCCCAGCGCGTGTGCCCGATGCCCGTTGTGCCGCTAAGCGGCTGGGCCCTCAGCACCTTGTCGAGGCCAGAGAGCTTGCCCGGCGCGCGACGCCGCTCGATCTGCCCGTTCACCAGCGTGGCAATGCCCGCTGAATCATAGCCCCGATACTCGAGCCGCCTCAGCGAATCGAGGATCGTGTAGGCCACATCGTCATTCCCGACGATACCGACAATGCCGCACATGAGGACCTACTCCTTCGTCTTGCTTTTCTTGGCCGCCCGCTTGCGCGCCCGGAATTTCGCGGCATAGCCATCGACCTGCCGCTGGTCTGCACGTTCAACGGCCAGCGCATCCGCATCGACCGCGCGCGTGATCACGCTTCCCGCGCCAACCATGGCACCGTCGCCCACCTTGACCGGTGCCACAAGCGACGTGTTCGACCCGATGAAGACCTCGGCGCCGATATCCGTGAAGTGCTTGTCGAAGCCATCATAGTTGCAGGTGATGGTTCCCGCACCGATGTTCGAGCGGGCACCCACCCGCGCGTCGCCGATATAGGCAAGGTGATTGGCCTTGGCACCATCCTCGATGACAGCTTTCTTCACTTCGACGAAATTGCCGATATGGACATCCCGCCCGATCTGCGCCCCCGGCCTCAGCCGCGCATAGGGGCCGATCAGCGCGCCCTCGCCGATGCTGCAATCCTCGAAATGGCAGAACGGCCGGATCTGCACATTGTCGGCCACTTTCACCCGCGCGCCGAAGACCACATTGGGACCCACCACGACATCACGTCCCAGTTCCGTGTCCATCGAAAGGAACACGCTGTCGGGATCGACAAGGGTCACGCCCGCAAGCATGGCCCGCTCGCGAAGACGGCGCTGCATGACGGCTTCGGCCTTTGCCAGCGCCACGCGATGGTCGACACCCATCACCTCTTCCGCCGATGCCTCGGCCGCCGCCACGCGCAAGCCCTGCCGACGCGCGATGGCGACAATCTCCGTCAGGTAGTATTCGCCCTGTGCATTGGCATTCCCGACCTGGTCGAGAAGCCCGAACAGGTGGGCGCCCTCGACGATCATGATCCCGGAATTGCAGAAGCCCACCCGACGCTCGTCGGGTGTGGCGTCCTTGAACTCGACGATGCGCTCGAGCGAGCCGTCGCTGTTGCGGATCAGGCGACCATACATGGCCGGGTCAGCCGGGTTGAACCCCAGCACGCCGATCGCTGACCCTGTCGCGTCCATGGCGGCCTCGACGGCCTCGATATTGGCGGGCGTGATGAGAGGCGTATCGGCAAAGAGGATCGCAACCCGGCCCGAAAAGCCTTCGACAGCTGAACGCGCAGCCAAGACGGCGTGCCCCGTCCCCAGCGGCGGATCCTGCACGGCAACACTGGCTGGCCTGACAGCGGCGGCAACCGCATCCATGCCCTTCGCCAGCACCACGACGGTCACGGACGCGCCCGCCTCGCGAGCTACGCCAAGCACATGATGCACCATCGGCAGCCCGGCGACCGGATGCAGAACTTTCGGCAGCGCCGACTTCATGCGCGTGCCCCGGCCGGCGGCAAGGATGACCGCCGCAAGGGCAGAGCGACGCTGGCGCAACGGGGAAGAGGTCAAGGGCTGGCCCCAAAATCAAAGGAAAACAAGGGTTTGTAGGCCCTACGGATGCACTCCTTTTATCCCATTTTGAAATAAAAAAATGTTTCGTATTCTTGCCGGAATTCCGCGATTCCGCGGTAAACATGAAGACCCTGACCTTGGCGACCGGTTCTTGACCCCTCCCGAAACCATTGTTTTCGACCTTGACGGCACGCTGGTTGACACAGCGCCCGACCTTGCCGCCGCCCTGAACGCAGTCCTCATGCGCGAGCATCTGGCTCCCGTCCCGCTGGACAGCGTGCGCCAGATGGTAGGCCGGGGCGCGCGCGTCCTGATCGAGAACGCCCTCGCCTGGCACAAGGTGGCAGCCGATCCCGCGCGCACCACCGAACTCGTCCGCCACTTCCTGGAGTATTACGAGGCCAATATCGCAGTCACCAGCCGTCCCTTCGATGGCATGGAACCCTGCATCCGCGACCTTACCCGACGCGGCCATCGCATCGGGATCTGCACCAACAAGCCCGAGCACCTCTCGAAGAAATTGATGGCGGAACTGGGCCTCGCTGATCTGTTCCCGGTGATCCTGGGGGCGGACTCAAGGCCCTGGCGCAAGCCGGACCCGCGCCACCTCACCGACACGATCGACGCCCTCGGTGGCCGCAGCACCAACGCCGTGCTGGTTGGTGACAGCGAGACTGACGCCCGAACAGCGCGCGCCGCAGGGGTGCCCCTGATCCTCGTCTCCTTCGGCTATACCGACACGCCCGCCCACGCCTTGGGTGCCGACGCGGTCGTTGACCATTACCGGGAACTGGAAGACGCCCTGCTGCGCTGCCCGCGCGCTTGACTTCCCCGCCAAGGCCCCCCTATAGCAGCGGTCCGTCATGGACAACGGGCGCTTAGCTCAGCGGGAGAGCACTACCTTCACACGGTAGGGGTCGCTGGTTCAATCCCAGCAGCGCCCACCATTGCACGGCGAATGTGACAGGCCGCCACCCGACGGGGTATCGCCGCCAACAAAAGAAAAAACGCCCCATGGAACTCCTCGCCAGTCCCGAAGCCTGGATCGCCTTCGTCACGTTGACAACGCTCGAGATCGTCCTCGGCGTCGACAACATCGTCTTCATCGCGATCCTCGCGGGCCGCCTGCCGCCCGAGCAGCGCAACAGCGCGCGGCAGATCGGGCTGGCCGTCGCGCTCGGCACCCGCCTTGCCTTGCTGGCCACCCTGTTTCATCTCTCGCACCTCGAGAACCCCACAGGGCTCTCGATCTTCAGCCGCGATCTGTCATGGCGCGACCTCGTGCTCGGCGCCGGCGGTCTCTTCCTGATCTGGAAGGCGGTCGTCGAAATGAACGAGTCCGTGCGCCCCCACAAGGTCAAGCCGAAGAAGGAAACGCCCGCGCACAAGGCCAAGGCCGCCTTCACCTGGATCATCATCCAGATCGCCATCATCGACATCGTCTTCTCGATCGACTCGGTCATCACCGCCGTCGGCATCGCCAACCAGATCGAGATCATGGCCACCGCCATCATCATCGCGGTGTTCGTCATGATGGTCGCCATCAACCCGATCGCCGTCTTCATCGACAGGCACAAGGAAGTGAAGATCGTGGCCCTCAGCTTCCTGCTGCTCGTGGGCTTCATCCTCGTCGCGGAATCGATGGGAACCCCCATCCCGAAGGGTTACCTGTACTTCGCCCTCGGCTTCGCAACGATGGTCCAGGCCCTCGTCCTGTGGGCCCAGGCCAGCGAGGAGCAGCTCGACAAGCTCGCCGAGCGCGAAGAACAGCGGGACTGAGGCAGCGGCACGCCGCG
>JBEIHO010000019.1:0-49847 GCA_040381215.1 Alphaproteobacteria bacterium
GACGCGGATGCCGAGATCCATCAGGTCGCGGGCGAGCGGCAGGACGAGGCCGTTCACGCCGGCCTTGGCCGAACCATAGATCACCTGCCCTATCTGGGCGTCCTGCGCGGCGACGGAGGCGGTGAGCACGATCGAGCCGCGTTCGCCGTCCTCGAGTTCCTTGAGGGTCGCCATGCCTTCGGCGGCGATGGACGCCATGCGGTAGCTGGCGACGAGGATGCCGTTCACGCCGTAGGCATAGTCTTCGGTCGAGGTGCGCTTGTAGCGGCCGGCTTCCTTGTCGAAGGCGAGCGTCTTGCCGCGCTTCGAGGTCATGGCGCAGTGGACGAGAACGCGCTCCTGGCCGTGGGCGGCGCGGGCCTTTGCAAAGCCCGCGAGGGCGCTGTCCTCGCTCGTGATGTCGACCTTGCAGAAGATGCCGCCGATTTCCTTCGCGATCGCCTCGCCCGCGGCTTCGTTGATGTCGAAGATCGCGACCTTCGCGCCCGCTGCGGCCAGGGCCTCGGCGCTCGCCTTGCCCAGACCCGAGGCGCCGCCGGTGACGATGGCAGCAACCGTGTTGTCGATTTTCATTGTCTCTCATCCCCTGCTGGTGCGTGACGCGCGGCGCCTGGCGCCTGACCCTGTTTGGCGCAAACGCCGCGCGGGCGCAACGAGGAGATGATTTCCCTTACGCGCCTGCGGCCCTTGGCGGCGGCATGCGGTTGAGCTGGTCGAAATACTTGCGCCCCAGGGCCACGAGCTGGGCGTCCGACAGGTGCTCGGACACTTCCCAGCCCTTGATTGCGGGCATCAGCTGCGGCCGGTGCTTGGCGACATAGTGACGGAAATCGGCGTGCGACTGCTGCGATCCGGCCACGAGGATTTCGGGGATGCCCTTCAAGGCCTCGCAGACATCGGCGTAGAACTCGTGGATCGTGCGCACGTCGCTGCCGTGCTGGTGGGTGAAATGCTTGTGGTCCTTGACCTTGGTGGTCTCGACCTCGCTGGCGGAAAACTGGTGGATGAAGGCGTTGTGGTGGTCGATCCAGACGACGGCGTGGTACTTGGACATGGTTCGTGTCTCCCTTGAACTGATGCCTAGGGAGATGACACCGGACGGGTCGACCCTGCCTTGATTCAAGTCAAGTGGCACGTGGTTCAAATCAGGCGGAGGACCGCTGTTCCTGCAATGAATGCGAGGATCGACAAGCCCGCCTTCGCGGCAGGGTCGGCGGCCCAGGCGCGCGCGCCCTGGGCGAGGTCCCGGCCACCCATGACGGCAAGCCCCAGCAAGGCCAGCGCCCCTGCAGCGAGGGCACATGCTGTCCCCTTTATTACACCGTCATCACCCGGTGGCATGGCCGCGAAATGAACGGGAACCACGCCCTGAGCCATCATGGCGAAGAGCCCGCAGAGCAGGGTTGCGGGCAGCGCCGACAGGCTTGCGTGACCCTGGACGGACTGGCGCCCTGCGATCCAGAAGGTCACGCCGGCCAGCAGCGCCCAGACCATGCGGGGATCGGCCAGCGACAAGGCGCCGACGGCGGTTCCTGCCACAAGCGCAGACACGCCGCTCCACAGCACGAGCGCCCATCGCCCTACCCGGCTTGACGGTTGCGTGACCTCGCCCAGTGCGATGAAGAGCAAGAAGAGAAGCGCTGCTGCGTGAAGCCAATGCGGAAAGATTGAAACCTCGACGCCATGGCTGGCCAGCCATGACCGCGCGGGCTGCATGACAGATGCATCAGCGCAGGCGCGTGCGGCGTCGAGGACGTTGTCAATCCAGGCGAGGCTTGCAGGCGCGGGCGTTCCTCCGCCGGCCATGCCGAGCATGGACGTCGCAAGCACGATGCCAAGCAGGATCGCTGCAGGCCTGATGATCCATCCGGCTGTCATGCCACCCCCAATGGCTGCGCCGTTCCCCCTGGCCATCAACTTACGTGTTTGACGGGAGCCTTGCCAGACCCCCAAGGTTCCGCAGCGGATCGCGTCGATCGCGCCCGCGCCCAAACAACGCAATTGAAGGGCCACGCCATTAGCGTTAAGCCTTCCGGCATGGAAGCAGGCAGCATCGTCGTTCTGATTGCCACGCTGTTGGTGGCCGTGGTCCTGGGGTTCGGGCTCTACAGCCTGTTTCGCGGCGGCGATTACTCGCGTACGTGGTCGAACAAGCTCATGCGCGTGCGCATCGTCGCGCAGCTTGTTGCCATCGTCATCATCCTTGCCGTGCTCTGGCTGACCGGGCGCGGCCCACAATAGGGTCAAACACGTGGTCGTTCTCAACCGCATCTACACGCGCACCGGTGACAAGGGTGACACGGGCCTCGGCACGGGGAAGCGCGTCCCGAAGTTCGACCTTCGCATCGAGGCCTATGGCACCGTCGACGAGACCAATGCCTGCATCGGCGTGGTGCGCCTGACGAGCGCGGGCGACCTCGATGCGATGCTGGCGCGGGTACAGAATGACCTGTTCGACCTGGGTGCGGATCTGTGCATCCCGGAAGATGGATCCGAGATTGCGCAGAAGGCCTTGCGGATGAAGGACGCGCAGGTCGAGCGCCTGGAGCGCGAGATCGACGACATGAACGCGCGCCTGCAGCCGCTGACGTCGTTCGTGCTGCCGGGCGGTACGCCGGCGGCGGCGCACCTGCATGTGGCGCGCACGGTCTGCCGTCGTGCAGAGCGGCTGATCGTCAAACTCGCGCAGGGCGAACCCGTGGGTGCGGCGGCCGTCAAATACGCGAACCGGCTTTCGGATTTCCTGTTTGTTGCGGCGCGTTTCGCCAATTTGCCGCAAGGTGACGTGCTCTGGGTTCCGGGCGCCCATCGCACCTGAACAATGCGTTAGTTGCATTCGCCGCCACGGCGCCTATTTTCTGGCCATCGTCGTTCCCTGCAACGGAGACCGTCATGAACCGGCTTCTGGCGATGGGTGTTGTTGCGACCTTGTCATTCCCGCTTGCTGCAGCCTCGGTTGCTGCGGGCGCCGACAAGACCCAAGCGGCCACTTATACCAACGGCATCACGCGCCTGGAGTTGACCAAGGTGCTGACGTCGCACGGCATGACCGTGCGCGATGCCACGCAGAATGAGACAGATCCGTGGCTGAAGGCCCGGACGCCCAAGGGCGTCGAATTCTACATCAACATGTACCAGTGCGCCGGCGAGGGCGCGACGGGGCGGCGCTGCACCAACCTGCAATTCCTGGCGCAGTGGGAGCGCACGAGGCACACAACGAAAGACACGGCGAACGTCTATAACCAGAAATTCGTGTTCGGGCGGGCCTATCTCTCGCAGGACGAGAAGACGTTCATGTTCGACTATTCCATCAATATCCAGGACGGGGTCACGGCCGGAAACCTGCGCAAGCAGGTCGATAACTGGCTCAGGGTGCTGGACGATGTGCGCGGATTGCTGAAAGTCTGAGGCCTCGCAAAAACCGGTTCCCTGCCCCGGCCCCGCCATTCTAGACTGCGGGTGTTGCGCATCTTCGCATTGCAGCCGAGGCACACATGGTCTTCCTGCCCCTCAAAGACGACAACCCCCTCAGGGTCATCCCGTTCCAGTACACGACGCTGCTGCTGATCGCGGTCAACGTGCTGGTCTTCATCTGGCAGGACTCGTTGCCGGCCGCCGAACTCGTGAATGTCGCCATGTCCGGCGGGCTTGTGCCCAGCGTCTTCCTGGGCGGCGCGCGGCTGCCTGACAATTTCATGGAGCTGCCGACGGAAGTGACGCTCGTGTCGTACATGTTCCTGCATGGCGACTGGTGGCACCTGGCCGGCAACATGCTGTTCCTCTGGGTGTTCGGCGACAATGTCGAAGACGCCATGGGATCGTTGCGTTTCCTGTTCTTCTACCTGTTCTGCGGCGTCATCGCGGGGCTGGCGCATGCGCTGGCACACCCGGTGTCGGAGGGGCCACTGATCGGGGCCTCGGGCGCCATCGGTGGCGTGGTCGGGGCCTATCTGGTCCTCTATCCGCGGGTGAAGATGTGGGTGCTCGCGTTTGCGCGGATCCCGCTCAAGATCCCGGCCTACCTGATGGTCGGCGCATGGTTTGCGTTCCAGATCGTGTCGGTGTTCGCGCAGGTGGAAAGCGACACGGCATGGTGGGCGCATATCGGCGGCTTTGTCGCCGGGTTGATCCTGGTTTTCATTTTCAGGCGGCCGGGCCAACGGCTGTTTGCCGGCGGGGCCGGGCACTAGCGTCACCTGCCCCGGGCGTCAGGGCAAATTCCCGTTAACCCCTGCGCTGTGGGATTTGGGGCATGGGCTGGCGGGAAAATGTGGCGCTTCGTTGACAGGTTTATTGCTTGCTCGTAATTTGTGCACCGCACAATAGTGTTCAGCAGCAAGAGGCGCGATCGGCACGATCCCGCGCAGAGCCGCAAGCCAGATCAGGGTTTCCAGCAAACGGGGGCGTCAGGCCTCCAACAGAGAGATGTTCCGCATGAAGGTGCTTGTTCCGATCAAGCGCGTCGTCGACTACAACGTGAAGATCCGCGTGAAGGCGGACCAGAGCGGTGTCGACCTCGCGAACGTGAAGATGTCGATGAACCCGTTCGACGAGATTGGCGTCGAAGAAGCCATCCGTCTCAAGGAAAAGGGCGTGGCGAGCGAGATCATCGCCGTCTCGATCGGACCGAAGGAAACGCAGGAAACGATCCGCACGGCGCTTGCGATGGGTGCCGACCGCGGGATCCTGGTGAACGCCCCTGCCGATGTCGAACCGCTGGCCGTCGCCAAGATCCTGGCGGGCGTCGCCAAGGCGGAGGGTCCGCAGCTCGTCATCCTGGGCAAGCAGGCGATCGACGATGACTGCAACCAGACGGGACAGATGCTTGCCCAATTGCTGGGCTGGGCGCAGGGAACGTTTGCCTCGAAAGTCAGCATCGATGGCGGCAAGGCCGAAGTCACGCGCGAGGTCGACGGTGGCCTGCAGACGGTGAGCCTCGCGCTGCCGGCGATCGTGACGACGGACCTGCGGCTGAACGAGCCGCGCTATGCGTCGCTGCCCAACATCATGAAGGCCAAGAAGAAGCCGATCGACGAGAAGACGCCGGGCGATTACGGCGTCGACGCGACCCCGCGGCTCAAGGTGGTCAAGGTCAGCGAACCGGCGAAGCGCAAGGGCGGCGTCAAGGTCAAGACCGTGCAGGAACTTGTCGAGAAGCTGAAGAACGAAGCGGGAGTGATCTGACCATGGCCGTTCTGCTGATTGCCGAGCACGACAATTCGTCGCTCAAGGACTCCACGGCCAAGGCGCTGACGGCTGCCGCGGCGCTTGGCGGGCCCGTCCACATCCTCGTGGCGGGACACAACACCAAGGGCGTTGCCGATGCCGCTGCCAAGCTGGTCGGTGCCGCGAAGGTGCTGCACGCCGACGACGCGCAATATGCCCACCAGCTCGCCGAAACGATGGCGTCGCTGATTGTCGGGCTTTCGGGATCCTATGACGCCATCGTGTCGCCGGCCTCGGTCAGCGGCAAGAACTTCATGCCGCGCGTGGCGGCGGCGCTGGATGTCGCGCAGGTGTCGGAGATCGTCTCGGTCGATGCGGCTGACACGTTCACGCGGCCGATCTATGCCGGCAACGCGATGCAGCAAGTGCAGGTGCCTGCCGGCTCCAAGAAGGTCCTGACCGTGCGCGCGACTGCGTTCAAGGCGGCCGATGCGACCGGCGCCTCGCCTGTCGAGGCCATCGGGGCTGGCGCCAATCCGGGCACATCGCAGTTCGTGCGCGAGGAGCTATCCAAGTCCGAGCGGCCCGAGCTTGCGGGCGCACGCGTGGTGGTCTCGGGCGGTCGCGGCATGCAGTCGGGCGACAATTTCCACCTGCTGGAAAAGGTGGCGGACCGCCTGAAGGCGGCCATGGGCGCCAGCCGCGCGGCGGTGGATGCGGGCTTCGTCCCCAATGACTACCAGGTCGGGCAGACCGGAAAGGTCGTGGCGCCGGAGCTCTACATCGCGGTCGGCATCTCGGGAGCGATCCAGCACCTGGCCGGCATGAAGGATTCCAAGGTCATCGTTGCGATCAACAAGGACGAAGAGGCGCCGATCTTCCAGGTGGCCGACTACGGGCTGGTTGCAGACCTGTTCAAGGCAGTGCCGGAACTCGACGACGAACTGAAGAGCAAAGGCTATTGACCGCCTGGCAGCGGCCGCAACCCCACAGGCAGCGAAAAGAGGATCCCATGGACATTCAACGGATCGGCGTCATTGGCGCCGGGCAGATGGGCAATGGCATCGCTCATGTGTGCGCGCTTGCAGGGTATGAAGTGCTGCTGCACGACGTGAAGAGCGAGAAGATCGACGCCGCCTTCGAGATCATCGGCATGAACCTGTCGCGGCAGGTGGCTCGCGGCAAGATCAGCGATGGCGACAAGGATCTTGCGATGAAGCGCATCGTGGCGGCACCGTCGCTGGATGCGTTCGGAAATGTCGACCTTGCCATCGAGGCCGCGACCGAAGACGAGAAGATCAAGCGCCTGATCTTCCAGGGGCTGTGCCCCAAGCTGAACAAGACCGCGATGATCGCGAGCAACACGTCGTCGATCTCGATCACGCGCCTGGCGTCGGTGACGGACAGGCCGGAGCGCTTCATCGGCCTGCATTTCATGAACCCGGTGCCGCTGATGCAGCTTGTCGAGCTGATCCGCGGGATCGCGACGGAAGAGGAAACCTTCCAGGCGATGCAGGGGCTGGTGAAGCGGCTGGGCAAGACACCTGCGAATTCGGAAGACTTCCCGGCCTTCATCGTCAACCGCATCCTGCTGCCGATGATCAACGAGGCGGTCTATACGCTCTATGAGGGCGTGGGCACGGTCGATGCAATCGACACCGCGATGCGGCTGGGCGCCAATCATCCGATGGGTCCGCTGCAGCTTGCGGATTTCATCGGGCTGGATACGTGCCTGTCGGTGATGCAGGTGCTCTACGAGGGGCTTGCGGATTCCAAGTACCGCCCCTGCCCGCTGCTGGTGAAATATGTCGAGGCCGGGTGGCTTGGACAGAAGACCAAGCGCGGGTTCTACGATTATCGCGGCGAGAAGCCGGTTCCGACGCGCTAGCGCCAGCGCGCCCGATCAGGGCGTGCGCGCGGTGTTCATCGCCGTGCGCACGAGCTCGATCGCCTCGGGTGAATCCCATTCCATCGGACCAATGACGCGACCGAGCTCGGTTCCCTCGGGGTCGATGATCAGCGTCGTCGGCAGGCCAGCCGCGCGGATGTCGCTGGTCGCGCGCATGGACGGGTCGACATAGATGTCGAGGTGGCGCACGCCGGTGCGGTCGTAGAATTCCTGCACGGCCTTGCTGCCCCCGCGGTCGATGCTGAGCGCAAGCACCACTGCGCCCTCGTCGCCGAGCTCCTGCTGCAGGCGATCAAGCATCGGCATTTCCGCGACGCAGGGCGTGCACCAGGTGGCCCAGAGGTTCAAGACCACGACCTTGCCCCGGAAGTCGGCGAGCGTGAGGCTCCTGCCCTTCCCGTCGGTGAAGGTGATCGCCGGCGCGGGGCTTGCCTCAGTTGCGGGCCTGAAGGCGCTTATGTCGCCGAAGCCCTCGGGCGGTTCACCATTCCCCGCCGGCATGCGGGTGTAGACGATCACGGCCAGTGCCGTCACAATGGCAACGGCAAGAGCAATGAAGCGTTGTCTTCTGCTGAATGGCATTTTGCATTTCCCGGGACGTCAGGACGGCATGAGCAAGAACGAGATGTGGGGCGGCAGGTTCGCGCAAGGCCCCAGCGAGATCATGAAGGACATCAATGTCTCCATTGATTTCGACCGGCGCCTCTACGCCCAGGACATTATGGCCTCGACGGCGCATGCGCGCATGCTGGCCGAGCGCGGCATTATCGCACAAGAGGACGCAAGGGCCATTGTCGCGGGGCTGGCGCAGGTCAAGGCCGAGATCGACAGCGGGCAATTCACCTTCTCGCGCGCGCTGGAAGACATCCACATGAATGTCGAGGAGCGGCTGAAGCAGATCATCGGCGCGCCGGCGGGGCGATTGCACACCGCGCGCTCGCGCAATGACCAGGTCGCCACGGATTTCCGGCTCTGGGTGCGCGATGCGATCGACCGGCTGGATGCGGGGCTTGTGCATTACCAGAAGGCCCTGGTTCGCCGGGCCGGCGAGCACGCCGCGACGATCATGCCCGGGTTCACCCACCTGCAGACGGCGCAGCCCACGACGTTCGGGCATCACCTGATGGCCTATGTCGAGATGGCCGAGCGCGATCGGGCACGGCTTGGGTCGGCGCGCGGCACGACCAACATCAACCCGCTGGGATCCGCGGCGCTGGCGGGAACCTCGTTTCCGATCGACCGCGAGATGACAACAGCGGCGCTTGGTTTCCGGGAGCCGATGCGAAATTCGCTCGACGGGGTGTCGTCGCGGGACTTCGCCCTGGAATTCCTGGGGGCGTGTGCGATCCTGACGACGCATCTTTCGCGGCTTGCCGAGGAGATCGTGCTGTGGACGTCGCCGGCCTTCGGCTTCGTGAGGCTTTCCGATGCGTGGTCGACGGGATCGTCGATCATGCCGCAGAAGCGAAATCCGGATGCGGCCGAGCTTGTCAGGGCAAAATGTGCGCGGGTGACGGGGGCACTGGTGGCGCTGCTTGGCGTCATGAAGGCCCTGCCGCTGACCTATGCCAAGGACATGCAGGAGGACAAGCAGGCGGTCTTCGATGCGGCCGATTCGACCGAGCTTGCACTGGCGGCGATGGCTGGCATGGTTGCGGACCTGTCGGTGAATGCGGGGGCGATGCGGGACATGGCGGGCAGCGCCTTTTCCACGGCGACCGACCTTGCAGACTGGATCGTGCGGGTGCTGGGCAAGCCGTTCCGCGAGGCACACCACATCACGGGGCGCATCGTGGCGATGGCGGAAGCCCGTGGCTGCGGGCTTGCGGACCTGAGCCTTGCGGACATGCAATCGGTTGAGCCCGGGCTCAAGGCCGATGTAATGTCCGTGCTTGGCGTCGAGGCTTCGGCGGGCAGCCGCACCAGCCTTGGCGGGACATCACCGCTGCGCGTCGCGGAGCAGGTTCGATTTTGGCAGGAGCGACTGAAATGATTACTCGCGTTGTGGTTATGCTGGCGGTCATTGCCGGGCTCGGTGTGTCGGCCTGTGGCAAGAAGGGCCCCCTTGAGCCGCCCAAGCCGGCGGTCACCCAGAGCCGCTGACCTTCCAGCCTCGTTCCGCGCAAAGGCCCCACCTTGCACCATTTCCATTATCGTGACGGCGAACTCCACGCAGAGGGCGTGGCGGTCAGCCAGATTGCGGCTGCGGTCGGCACGCCCTTCTACTGCTATTCGACAGCGACACTCGAGCGCCACTACAAGGTGCTTGAGGAAGCCCTGCCCCGCGGGACGCTGATCGCGTTCGCCGTGAAGTCCAATGGCAGCCTTGCGGTGATCCGGACGCTGGCGCGGCTGGGCGCCGGTGCGGACATCGTGTCGGGAGGGGAACTCAAGCGGGCGATTGCGGGCGGCATTCCTGCCTCCAAGATCGTGTTCTCGGGCGTGGGCAAGACGCGCGAGGAGATCGACCTGGCGCTGTCGTACGGCATCAGGCAGTTCAACGCCGAAAGCGAGGAAGAGCTCCTGGTCCTGAACGCGGTGGCGCTGTCGCGCGGGCAGCGGGCCAGCGTTGCGCTACGCATCAATCCGGACGTGGACGCACGAACCCATGCCAAGATCTCGACGGGCAAGGCCGAGAACAAGTTCGGCATTGCGTGGCACCGGGCAGAAGCGGCTTTCCGGAAGGCTGCGCAACTGCCAGGCATCGATGTTGCGGGCGTCGACATGCATATCGGCAGCCAGATCACCGAGATCGAGCCCTTCCGCCAGGCCTTCGGCAAGCTTGCCGGGCTGGTGCGCTCGCTGCGGGGACAGGGCCTGCAGATCTCGCGCATCGACCTTGGCGGCGGGCTTGGCGTGCCCTACACGCAGGATGACGCGCCGCCCCTGCCTGCATCCTATGGCGATGTCGTGCGCGAGGTTTTTGCGGGGCTCGATGCGGAGCTGATCGTCGAGCCGGGGCGCCTGATCACGGCCAATGCCGGGATCCTGGTTTCGAGGATCATCCACGTCAAGCAAGGGGACCAGCGCCAGTTCGTCATCCTGGACGCAGGCATGAACGACCTCGTGAGGCCGGCGATGTACGATGCCCACCACGACATCATACCGGTCCGGCAAGCGGAAAAATCCGCAAACAGGGTTTACGACGTGGTGGGTCCCGTGTGCGAGAGCGCGGACCTGTTCGCCCGAAACCTTGCGTTGCCACCGGTCGCGGCCGACGAACTGGTGGCCATCCTCTCGGCGGGGGCCTATGGCGCGGTGCAGGCTTCAAGCTACAATGCGCGGCCGCTGGTGCCGGAAGTCCTGGTGCGTGGCGACCGCTTCGCGGTCACACGGCCGCGGCAGAGTGTTGAAGAGATGATTGCACGGGAACAGATGCCGGCGTGGCTCGCCTGACGGGTCTGCCTCCCTTCGGCCTTCCTGTCGATGAAGCAACGGGTAACGCGTGACGCCGGAGAGCAAGCCACAACAGCCAGACCCATCCCCGGGCTTGCCCCGGGAGGTGCGCCGGCACGTGTTGCTGAGCTGGGCCTCGCTGGCCGCGGAGCGGCTGTATCCGGTGGTGTGGCCGGCGGGTGGCATCGTTGGTGCCTTCGTGGTGCTCGCGCTGGCGAATGTCTTTGTCTACATGCCGGCCTGGCTGCACCTTCTTGTACTGGCGGGCTTCTTCTGCGGCACGTGCTGGGCCATGGCGTGGTCGCTGCGACAGTCCAGCATTCCCACACACGCGCAGGCTATCCGCCACCTGGAGCAGACCAGCGGGCTTGAGCACCGGCCCTTGAGCGCGCTGGAAGACAGGCCAGCGCTGATCGCGGACAACGATACGCGCCAGCTCTGGCGGGCGCACCAACGCTGGGTGATCGCGCATCTGAACCGCCTCAAGGTTGGCTGGCCGTCGCTCTCGCTCACGGCCAAGGATCCACATGCCCTGCGCATCCTGCTTGGCATTGCCATTGCCGTGCTCGGGGTGGCGAACTGGGAGGATGTGCCCGCGCGCCTGCAAATCGCGCTCTCGCCCGGTGTCGCGCAGGGGCAGGCTCCCCCGACGATCGAAGCCTGGGTGACACCGCCGGCCCATACCGGCGAGGCGCCACGGCACCTGACCGCGCTTACGCGGGATGCGCGCGACGAGGCGCCGATCCGCATCCTTGCAGGGTCGGTGCTGACGGTGCGGACGCATGGTGCCGCGTCAGCGGCGCTGCGCGCCTCGGCGGTCGATGGGCCTTCGCCTCGGCAGTGGCGGCCGCAGTTCCTGTCGGCTGGCGGGGACGCGCGCGATGCCAAGCTTGTGATCGATGAAAGCATGACCGTCCGCCTGTCGATGAACGCCAACCTTGTGGGTGTCTGGCGCTTCGATGCGGCAACCGACGTGGCACCGCAGATTTCCTTCAAGTCGCCACTTGCCGTCATGGAGGCACAGTCGCTGCGATTGCACTATGCCGTGAGGGATGACTATGGGGTCGTCGCGGCGCAGGCACAGGTCGAGCTGGCCGAGCCCGGCTACAAGGGCGGTTCGCGACAGCCGCTGTCGTTCGAGCTTCCGCTGCCGCCAGCGCCGGCACGCAGTGGCGATGCCATGGTCTTCAAGGACCTGACGGCGCATCCGTGGGCGGGTCTCAGGGTCCGGGTGTTCCTGACGGCCAAGGACGAAGTGGGCCAGACCGGCAAGTCACGCGCCTTCGCCATCACCCTGCCCGAGCGCCGGTTCAGGGATCCGCTGGCGCGCGCGCTGATCGAGCAGCGGCGCAACCTGGGTCGCGATCCTTCCAGCAGCGGCATGGTGGCGACCGCTCTGGATGCGCTCACGCTTGCGCCGGAACGTTTCCTGCCCGACATGCGGGTCTATCTTGCCATGCGGATGGCGGCGCATGAGGTGCGGCGCATCCGGCTCGACGCCAGCCGGATCGACGAGAACCGCGTGGCATCGGCCCAGGACTTGCTGTGGGACATTGCCGTGCGCATCGAGGAGGGTGACGTCGGGCAGGCGCAAGCGGAGCTGCGCGATATCCAGCGCAAGCTGATGGATGCGCTGGCACAGGGCGCGCCCGATGCGGAGATCGAGCGGCTGATGGCGCAATTGCGCGCCGCACTCGAGCGTAACCTGAAAGCGCTTGCCGAGCGTGCGGGCATCGACAATCCGGTGCTGGAGAGCCAGGGTGGTCAGGTGATCCGGCCGCAGGACCTGAAGTCCATGATCGACCAGATCGAAGAGCTTGCACGGCAGGGCTCGAAGGCTGCGGCGCAACAGAAACTCAGCGAGCTTCTGAACCTGCTCGAAAGCGTGCAGACAGCGCGCGGTGGTCGCATGTCGCCTGCGCAGGAGCAGTCGGTCAAGGCGCTGGAGCAGCTGGGGCAGCTCGTGACGCGGCAGCGCGAACTGATGGACCAGACTTTCCGCGAGCAGCAGTCGAACGAGGCTGCAGGCACCAAGAAGCCATCGCCGCTCAAAGGCGCGCAGGAGAAGCTCAGTGATGACCTGAGCCCGATCATCAAGCAGATGTCGAAGAGCAAGGAAATGGCGAATGCGCTCAAGCGGGCGCAGGACGCCATGGATGAGGCCTCGGATGACATGGGCATCGGCGATCTCGGGCCGGCGGTGAAATCCCAGCAGCGTGCCATCGAGGCGTTGCGCAATGGCGGGAAGGCGATGGCGCAGCAGCTCATGCAGCAGATGACCGGCGCTGGCGCCATGGTGCCCGGTTCGGCGGGTGCCGGCGGCGGCGACAATGAAGACCCGTTCGGGCGACCGCAGTCCTCGCGTGGGCCCACGACGGGCGACGCGGTCAAGGTTCCCGACAAGAGCGACATCCAGAAGGCCCGCGAGATCCTGCAGGAGCTGCAGCGGCGGGCGGCGGAACGCGGGCGTCCCGACAGCGAGCTTGAGTATATCGAGCGCTTGCTACGCCGGTTTTGATCCGGCTTTCCTGGCCGCGACGACCTCGTCGACGATCTCGCCGATGCGGGCGATCGAGAAGGGCTTGGCAATGACGCGGCAGATCATCTCGCTCAGGCCCTGTGCGCGCTCGATCTGGTGCTCGTGCCCGGACATGATGATGATCTTGAGCTTGGGGTAGTCCCTGCTTGCGGCAAGCGCCAGGGCAATGCCGTCCATGATCGGCATGTCGATATCGGTCAGGAGCAGGTCATATTTGCCTGCCTTGAGCAGTTCCAGGGCCTCTGACCCGTCCTGCGCCTGTGTTACCTTGTGGCGTCGCTGTTCGAGCCCCCGGGCGATAAATTCCCTGAGCGCATATTCGTTCTCAGCGATCAGGATCCTTGCCATCCGTCACGTTCCAGTTCTGTCACTGACATAGGACAGCGATATGGGGCAGTCCACGGAATTTGTGGTCATGATCCATTCCATACCCTACGACAAAGGCGTCTGGACAAGAAAATCCCACGAAATCCGCATGACAGCGACCCTGCCCTCCGGGGCTGGCCTTGTCCAGCAGGACGCACAGTTTTACCGCTGCGGCACCGCGCGCACGCAAATGCTCGCCTGCAAAGGCCAGGGTGCGGCCGCTGTCGAGAATGTCATCGACGAGCAGGATGTCACGCCCCCGGACGTCGAGCTCGGCATCCCGCAAAAGCCTTACATTTCCTGAGGATTTCGTGCTGCCGCCGTAGCTGGAGAGGATCATGAAGTCGACGGCCGGGTTGGCGCCCTGCCTGACCAGCGCGCGGATCAAGTCGGCCGCAAAAACGAAACTTCCGGTCAGGACGGCGATCATCACGAAGCCCGGCGACATCTCGCGGGCGATTTCGCCCGAGAGTTGTTCGAGGCGGCACAAGATCTCTTCAGTGGTGTAGAGCGGCTTCAGTTCCGTTGCCGGCATCAGTGTTCGGCCGCGCCGGCGATGCGGAATTCAAGGTCGAATGAATCCGGCGGCGGGCTCTCAAGCCGGGCGCTGAAGGGCGCCTTGCCGCGGGGGCCCACCATGTCCCTGTCGGATTTCACGATCCAGTGGTGCAGCTCCTTGCCGGCCTTGTCGCGCACCGCGATGCGCACGCTGGGGGCCTGCAGTTCGGAATCAGTCTCGTTGATCAGCTCGCCCTTGATCGCGATGATCAGGATGGAGTTGGCAATCTCCTGGCTCTGGGTTGCCTCGATGCGGAAGCCAGTCTTGTTTACCTCGATGCCGAGGGCGTTGTAGATGCCGACTGTCTGGGGAAGCATCGCCGCGATCTCGCGCGGCAGCGAGAAGAACACGACGAGAAGCAGCGAGAACAAGCCGGCACCTGCAACGAGACCGACCATGCCGCGATAGCGGGCACTGCCCTGCTCTCGCGCCGGCATCGGCTGGCGTGGCACAAGTTGCTCGGGTGGTGCGGACAGGGGCTCGTAGGCGGGGCCTGGCCTTACATCGAAAACGCCCGCGTAATTGTCAGGCTGCGGTTCGTGCTCGGGTTCGGGCGGCGGGCCCAGCATGCGGGAGCGATCGGTGATGGGGCCGACTTGCTCGGGCTCTTCCACCGGCACGGGTACCGGTGTGGGAAGGTCGCTGCTCGGTTCCTGGAACCAGGTGTGCTGGCATCGGGCGCAACGCACATGTCGTCCGGGAGCACGGATATCTCCGGCTCCGAGGAAATAGCGAGTTGCGCACCGTGGGCAGGTAATTATCATTCCAGGCCTGAGCCCGCGTCGATTCCGGGTTTTTTTGACATACCGCCTCTGAGCCCGCAAGCAGGCGCAGACAGGGCGCCCTCTCCTAAACCATTAACCGAAAAGGATTAATCGGTGGTTCGATTCGAGAATGTCGGGATGCGGTATGGCCTGGGGCCAGAAGTGCTCCGCGACATTTCCTTCACACTGGAGAAAGGCGCCTTTCATCTCTTAACAGGTCCTTCAGGCGCGGGAAAGTCGTCGCTTCTCAAGCTGATGTACCTGGCTGAGCGGCCGTCGCGCGGGTCGATCTCGATGTTTGGCCGGGATATTGCCGGTACCCCGCGGGACGAACTGCCGGCCCTCAGGCGCCGGATCGGGGTCGTTTTTCAGGATTTCCGCCTGCTTGACCATCTTTCGGTGTTCGAGAACGTGTCGCTTCCCCGGCGGGTGACCGGCGAGCAGGAAAGCGCTTATCGGGCGGAAGTGGAGGAATTGCTGCAATGGGTGGGGCTTGGCAACCGGCTCAATGCGAAGCCTGCCACCCTGTCGGGCGGCGAAAAGCAGCGCGTGGCCATCGCGCGCGCCGTGGTGGCAAAGCCAGAATTGCTGCTGGCGGACGAACCCACGGGAAACGTCGACCCTGAAATCGGCGCGCGGATCATACGGCTGTTCATCGAGCTCAACCGCCTGGGTACCTGCGTTCTCATCGCGACGCATGACCAACGCATTCTCGAGCGATTGCCGGCGACGGGCATCTTCCGCCTAGCCGAGGGGCAACTTACATCGACCACGCAGAAGGATCATCTGCTGCAGGAGGCCCGGCGCGCATGAACCGCAGGAATTCCGCCGGGCTGATGCCCTCCGACAGTGCGTCGGGCGCCACGCTGCATACGATCGTTGCCGTCATGAGCTTCCTGGCCTGCCTTGCGCTGGGCGGGGTGCTGACGCTGAGCCGTCTGGCGTCACAGTGGACGGATGGGCTGTCGGGATCGGCGACCGTACAGCTTCTGCCTTCGCCACAGATCTCGCCGGATGACCAGGTGAAGGAGGCCCTGAGCCTTGTGACACAATGGCCGGGCGTGCTGTCGGCGCGGGCGCTCAATCGCGGCGAGGCCAATGCGCTGCTTGAGCCCTGGCTTGGGGCCGGCAACGTGATCGACGACCTGCCTGCGCCGCAACTGATCGAGGTGACGCTCAAGCCGGGGCAGCCCATCGAACTCGAAGGCCTGTCGCGCAAGCTGGCTGACACGGTGCCGGGTGCGCAACTCGATGACCACAGTCGCTGGAATGCGGAACTTGCCGGTTTTGCGGCGTCCTCCGCCGCGGTGGGCTG
Source organism: Alphaproteobacteria bacterium (assembly GCA_040381215.1). Lineage (GTDB taxonomy): Bacteria > Pseudomonadota > Alphaproteobacteria > Micropepsales > Micropepsaceae > SZUA-430. The sequence goes on from JBEIHO010000019.1 coordinate 16,015, forward strand.
GTCGATGCTGCTGCTGATCGGACTTGCGACGCTGGCCATCATCGTCTTTGCGACACAGGCCGGCCTGCGCACCCACCGCGAAATCGTCGAGGTCGTGCACATGATCGGCGCCCGCGACATCTTCATCGCCAAGGAATTCCAGAACCATTTCCTCTGGCTTGGGATCCGGGGCGGGGCGATCGGGCTTGTGATCGCGGCGCTGACGCTGCTTGGCAGCAGCTTCTTCTGGGATAGCCGGGCGACGCCCGTGGCGGGACAATACCTGCCGCAAATCACAGGTTCGCCGCTGCTCTATGCGTGGCTGCTCATGGTGCCGCTGAGCCTCGGGCTGATCGCCATGGTCACGGCGCGCCTGACCGTGCTTCGGGTGCTGGGGCGCCTGCAGTGAACGGCCGGCTGTTGCAAGCCCTGAAGACCGCAGATTTCGGAGAAAAAGGTCGATCTGACGACATTTCGTGCGGCCCGGTTTATGATAAGGCTCGCCTGTTCTTTCACGCTTCCATCCGGGAGAGCTGACGCCTTGGCATTCCTGTCCTCCCGACCGCTAGCCCTTGTCGGCCTGGCTTTCCGGCTGGGCGTGGCTGCGTTCGTGGCAGGAGCGCTGGGCTTTCCGGTGTGGGTTTGGTCGCTCGAGCGGGCTTCGGCGGAGCCCGACGCGGCGGACGCCATCATTGCGCTGACGGGGGGCGAGGGACGGCTGCAGGCCGCGATTGCGCTGCTCGACCGGGGCAAGGGCGCGCGCTTGCTGATTTCGGGCGTGCATGCGGAGACCACGCGGGCAGATCTTTTCGATGCGGCGGGCAGTTCACCGCGGCGGGCGGCCTGCTGCGTGGACCTCGGCCGGAGCGCCGAGAACACCATCGGCAATGCCGGGGAAGCCGCGGCGTGGATCACGACGCATGACTATCGGCGGGTCATCATCGTGACCGCGAGCTACCACATGCCGCGCAGCCTGCTGGAACTGCATGCCGTCAAGCCCGACATCGACTTCGTGTCCTACCCTGTCTTCCCGGATGACATCCGGCTCAATGACTGGTGGAAGGACCCTTACACCTCAAGCATCCTCGCCGGCGAATATCTCAAGTTCATCGCGGCCTCGGTGCGGGTCGCGGCGGCATCCAATCTCTGGACACAGGCCGCGCCTGCGTCGGCACCCGCCACCATCGAAACCGCTCCCTCAGACACCACGACCAGTCCCGGCAACTGACATAACCGGCACGCAAGAGATCCCTCGTGACTTTCATTCGCCTCACGCTGTTTCAGCTTTATTTCTGGACCTGGTCAGCCCTGATCAACCTGGCGTTCCTGCCTGCCCTCCTGATGCCGCGGCAGGTCGTGGTGCGGGGGATGGAAACCTGGGCGAATGTCAGTTTCTGGGGGCTCAAGCACATCGTCGGGCTCGATTTCGAGGTGCGCGGGCGCGAACACCTGCCCGCGGGCCCTGCCATCTATGCGGTCAAGCACATGTCGATGTGGGAGACGATCGCGCAGCACATCCTGCTCCGGGATCCTGCCATCATCATGAAGCGCGAATTGCTGATGGTTCCGTTCTATGGCTGGTATGCGCGCAAGTGCGAAATGATCGTCATCGATCGACACGGCCACGCGTCGGCCTTGCGCGCGATGATCCGGACGGCGCGCGAGAGGATCGAGGCGGGTCGGCCCATCGTCATCTTCCCGGAGGGAACGCGCAAGCTGCCGGCCGATGTGCCTGACTACAAGCCGGGCGTGGCCGCGCTCTATACGTCGTTGCATGTGCCTTGCGTTCCGGTGGCGCTGAATTCCGGCCAGTTCTGGGCGCGCAAGGGTGCGCGTCCGCGCCCGGGTCGTATCATCCTGGAAATACTCCCTCCCATCGCCCCCGGTCTTGCACGGGGTCAGTTCATGGAGCAGCTGCAGGAAGGCATCGAAACGGCGACGCGGCGCCTTCTGGACGAAGGTGAACGCCAGACATCGACTGCGCTTGCCTGATTTTCCGCCGGTGCCGCGGTTAACGGCCCGCGCCTCTGCGCATATTGAACAATACGTGAACGCTTTATTGTCGCGTTCATGCCGGTGATGTAGAGTGCGAGGCGATGGCAGCAGGACCCTCGCCGATGACCGGCTCCGACGATATCTCCCGGCAGATATGGGATCTGAAATACCGTCTCAAGGGCGCCGGCGTAACCGGCGACGAGACGATCGCCGACACGTGGGCGCGGGTGGCGGGCGCCGTGTCGCTGGCCGAGCGTCCGGAATTGCGTGCGCACTGGCGAGACCAGTTCCTGGGGGTCTTGCAGGACTATCGGTTCCTGCCAGCGGGCCGCATCCTGGCCGGCGCGGGCTCGGGGCGCGCGGTCACGCTCTTCAACTGCTTCGTGATGGGCACCATCCCGGATGACATGGCCGGGATCTTCGACAGCCTGAAGGAAGCCTCGCTGACCATGCAGCAGGGCGGCGGCATCGGGCACGATTTCTCGACGCTGCGACCCAAGGGGGCCGAAGTGAAGCGCGTCGGGGCAGATGCTTCCGGCCCGGTGTCTTTCATGGATGTCTGGGATGCCATGTGCAGGACCATCATGTCGGCCGGGGCCCGGCGCGGCGCGATGATGGGCACCCTGCGTTGCGACCATCCGGATATCGAGGCCTTCATCGAAGCCAAGCGCGAGCGGGATCGGTTGCGGAACTTCAACCTGTCGGTCCTGGTCACCGACCGGTTCATGGAGGCCGTGCGCAACGACGAACCCTGGGACCTTGTCTTCGATGGAAAGGTGTACCGCACCGTATCGGCGCGCGGCCTGTGGGACCGCATCATGGCGTCAACCTATGCCTATGCGGAGCCTGGCGTCATCTTCATCGATCGCGTGAATGCGCGGAACAATCTTTGGTACGCGGAGAAGATCGCGGCCACGAACCCCTGCGGGGAGCAACCGCTTCCGCCCTATGGCGCCTGCCTTCTCGGTTCGCTGAACCTGGTCAAGTTCGTGAAGGACCCCTTCACGGATGCTGCGCGGCTTGATGAGGATGAACTGGAGGCCGTCACGCGCGTGGCGGTTCGGTTCCTCGATGACGTCATCGATGTCTCGAACTATCCGCTGGCCCCGCAGGAGCGGGAAGCCAAGTCGAAACGGCGCATCGGGCTTGGCGTGACCGGACTTGCCGACGCGCTCATCATGTGTCGGGCGGCCTATGGCGGGCCCGCGTCGCTGCAACTCATCGAGCGCTGGCTCGGACGCATGCGCCGGGCGGCCTATCTGGCTTCAACAGAGATTGCCGGCGAAAAGGGTACGTTTCCGCTCTACCAGCGCGACGCTTTCCTGTCGGGCGTGTCGGTGAAGGAGCTTGACGAGGACGTCAGGAACGCCATCCAGGCGCGCGGGATACGAAATGCGTTGCTGACATCGATCGCTCCGACGGGGACCATCTCGCTGCTGGCGCAGAATGTCTCGTCGGGGATCGAGCCGGCGTTCGCCTATACCTACAAGCGCCGGATCCTGCTCGAGACGGGCGAGGCTCGCGAGCAGGTCGTGGAAGACCATGCCTACAGGCTCTACAGGACGCTTTTCGGCGAAGGCCCCCTGCCCGACTACTTCGTGAACGCGCAAACCCTGTCGCCGGATGCGCATGTTGCCGTCCAGGCGGTGGCGCAGAAATACATCGACAGCTCGATCTCGAAGACCGTCAATTGCCCCGCCGACATCTCGTTCGAGGCCTTCAAGGATATCTACCTCAAGGCGTTCGACAGCGGATGCAAGGGGTGCACCACATGGCGTCCCAACGAGGTGACGGGTTCGATCCTGAGCCCGGTCGAAGAACCGGCGGCGGCGCCCGAGGCCGATACCCCCGCAGCGCCACGTCCCAAGCCCGCAGCCACGGAAGGCGGCGTCGTGTACATGACACGGCCGCTCGATCGACCGGAGGCCCTTCCGGGAACGACGTACAAGGTTCGCTGGCCAGAGACGGACCATGCGATCTACATCACGCTCAACGACATCATCGAAAGCGGACGTCGGCGCCCCTTCGAGATCTTCATCAACTCGAAGAACATGGAGCATTACGCGTGGACGGTTGCGCTGACGCGCATGATCAGTGCGGTGTTCCGGCGGGGTGGCGACGTCTCGTTCGTGGTCGAGGAACTGAAAGCCGTCTTTGATCCGCGCGGCGGCCAGTGGGTGAACCGGCAATATGTGCCCTCGCTGCTGGCGGCGATCGGCGGCGTCATCGAGGAGCACTTGCTGTCGATCGGTTTCCTGTCGCGGGGCTCCGGGCAGCCCGGCCCGGTTCCCAAGGTCGCGGGACTGCCTGAATCCATGAGCCTGCCTGCGGAAGGCGTCGACCCCGTGGCCATCGGGCGCGCAGACGGGGCGAGTGGCAGCGTGTCGTTCAAGTTCTGCCCACGTTGCAGCAGTCCGGGGCTGATCCGCATCGAAGGCTGCGACACGTGCATGAACTGCGGCCATTCGCGGTGCGGCTGATCGTCATGTGCGTTGCTTGACGACATGGGCGCCGTGACACGCCTGATAAGCCGGGCTCGCAGGCTTGGCAGCTGGGTGCACCGCCAAGGCGTGCAACGGTGGCGCAGCATTGTCATCCTGGTTCCGGTGGCGGCGATTGCCGTCGGACTTGCTGCCTACGGCGTGTGGTGGCGGGTGCTGGCTGATCGCGTTCAGGAGACGCTCAACGGGATCCAGGGGGAACAGAAGGCGCTGGGGCGCAATCTGGAATGGAACGCGTTGAAGATCGAAGGGTTCCCCTATCTGGTCGATGCAACGCTGAGCAAGACACGGCTGCTTGCACCCGATATCGGCACGGTCTGGGATGGCGAGCGTGTCGTGGTGCGGATCCGCCCGCTGTCGCCGGGTTCGATCAGGATCTCGCTCGAAGGACCGCAGCATTTCTTCCATGTAGCCAATGGGCGGTGGATCGAGATTTCCGTCGAGGCCGACAAGGCCTTGCTTGCCGGTCGCAGCAAGGAAAGCATGCAATCGGTCTCGGCCGAGTTCGCGCGGCTGACAGGCAAGGGAAAGCTTGACGCTTCCGACTTCACGTTCATCCTCGAGAGCGGAACAGCAGGCCTGTCGCTCACCGCGGCAGATGATGCGGCTTCCCTGCCCCGGCTCGATCTTGCGGCCGAGGTGATCAACCTGGCCATTCAGGGAGACATTGCGCTGCCGCTGGGACCTGCGGTTGAGCATTTCCATGTCGATCTTGGCGTTTCCCTTCCCGAAAAGCTGCCGGTGGCCACAGCCGATGCCATCTTCCAGGCGTGGCGGAACACGGGGACGCCCTTGCTGATCCGGGACTTCTCGTTTGCGTGGGGTGGCGTGTTCCTGTCCGCGTCGGGCGAACTGTCGCTGGATGCGAAGGGGCTGCCGGACGGGCATCTGAAGCTGACCATCGGAAACCACTCCCGCTTGCTGGAAATCATGGAAGAGATGGGCTGGATCTCGCGCGAGACGCATGGGCGCGCCAAACCCATCCTGGATGTGCTTGCTTTTGTCAGCGGCGATCCAAAGCGCAAGATCAGCGTCCCGCTGCGGTTCTCCGGCGGCGCGGCCTATCTGGGCCCTGCGCGCGTGCTTTCCCTCGAGGTGCAGCCTGTGCCGCCGGGCGACGCCGCGCCCTGAGCCTGTGCGGCGCGGATTGCTGCCTCAGTCCTGCTTGGCGGTGTCGCGCCCGAAATTGGCGACCGGGGTATCCTGACCGGCCTCGATCACGCTGCGCCGGATGGCGCGTGTGCGGGTGAACAGGTCAAAAAGCATGTCGCCCTCGCCCCAGCGGATCGCGCGCTGCAGGCGGGACAGGTCCTCGGAGAAGCGGCCGAGCACTTCGAGGACGGCCTCGCGGTTGTTCAGGAACACGTCGCGCCACATGGTTGGATCGGAGGCGGCGATGCGGGTGAAATCGCGAAAACCACCTGCAGAAAACTTGATGACCTCGCCCTGCGTCACCTGCTCGAGGTCACTTGCGGTGCCCACGATGTTGTAGGCAATCAGGTGGGGCACATGGCTTGTGATGGCAAGGACCAGATCGTGGTGCCTGGCATCCATGATCTCGACACGCGAGCCGCAGCCACGCCAGAAGCCTGCCAGCGTGTCGATTGCAGCCTGGTCCGTGCCGGTCGGCGGGGTGAGAATGCACCACCGGCCATCAAACAATTCGGCGAAGCCCGCTTCGGGGCCCGAGTGCTCGGTGCCTGCAATCGGGTGACCCGGGATGAAGTGAACGCCTTCGGGAACATGCGGGCCGACATCGCGCACGGTTGCCATCTTGACGGAACCGACGTCGGTCAGGATGGCGCCCGGCCGCAGCGCGCCTGCGATCTGACGGGCGACCGGACCGAAGGCTCCGACCGGCGTGCAAAGGATCACGAGATCCGCGTCCTTCACGGCGTCAGCGGGATCCTCGTGGATTGAGTCGCAGAAGCCTCGCCTGGCGGCGCGGGTGCGCATGTCCGGCGTGTCGGCCGTGCCTGCGATGTGGGCCGCAAGCCCGCCCCGGCGCATGGCATGGGCGAGCGACGAGCCGATCAGGCCGACGCCGATGAGCGCCACTTTCGTGAAGGCGGGGCTTGTGCGTGCTGTCACGACATGAACTCCCGCAACGCGGTCACGGCCGCGCGGTTGCCCTCTTCGGTGCCGACCGATACGCGCAGGCATTGCGGCAAGCCATAGGCGGTGACTGCGCGCACAATGACGCCTCGCTGCATCAGGAATGCGTCGGCGGCGGCGGCTGTCCGCCTGCCCGCCTCGTCAAACCCGATGAGGATGAAGTTGGCCACGCTGGGGTAGACCTTGAGGCCGAGGCCCGCGATTTCGCTGGCCAGCCATTGGCGCCAGCGGGTGTTGTGTGCCCTTGCGGCCTCGACATGCGCCCTGTCATTGACCGCAGCCAGCGCTGCGGCCTGGGCTGGCGCCGATACGTTGAAGGGACCGCGCACGCGGTTGTAGGCATCCACCACGCTCTCGGGTGCAAACGCCCAGCCAACGCGCAGCGACGCGAGCCCATGGATCTTGGAAAAGGTTCGCGTCATGATCGTGTTGCGGGTGGTGGCGACAAGCGCGGCGCCATCCTCGTAGCCGTCCACGTCGGCGTATTCGGCATAAGCCGCATCGATCACCAGCAGGCAGTCATCGGGCAGGCCGGCGCGCAGCCTGCGCAGCTCGGTGCCGGTGTTGAAACTGCCGGTCGGGTTGTTGGGATTGGCGAGGAAGACGATCCGCGTTCGCTCCGTCACGTGCCGCAGGAAGCCGTCAATGTCGGTGCGCAGCTCGGGCTCGGGGACCACGACCGGGGTCGCGCCGGCCGCCAGGGTGGCAATGGGATAAACCAGAAATCCATGCGCGCTGAAGAGGACCTCATCGCCGGCTTGCGCGTAAATCTGCGGCAGGAGGTGGAGGATCTCGTCCGAGCCATTGCCGCAAATGATGCGCGCCTCGTCGAGGCCGTGCACCGAAGCGATTGCCTGGCGGAGGGCGGTTGCGCTGCCGTCCGGATAGAGGTGAAGACCTGCGGCCGCGGCCACGAAGGCTTCGATCGCGGCCGGGCCTGCGCCGAGCGGCGTCTCATTCGACGAGAGCTTGTACACGGGGCCACTGCCCGGTGCCTGCGAGCGGCCACCGACATAAGGCGCAATGCTGAGAATTCCGGGTACGGGCTTCATGGGCAACTTATTAGGGTATCCAACGCGATCTGTGCAAAGAAAACGTTGACTTGCGCGCAGGGCTCTCTTCAATCCCCCTGACAAACGACGTCGATTTGCGCACAAAATGTCATCTGCATTCCAACCCCTGTCGGCCGCATCAAATGTCGCAGGCGAAGCGGCGGGTGAGGCGTTCACCTTCCCTGCCGCGCAGCATCTGCCGCTGGACTCCGGTGGGCGCATCTCGCCGCTGTCGATTGCGTGGAAGACTTTCGGGCGCCTGAACGCCGACAAGACCAATGCCGTGCTGCTTTGCCACGCGCTGACCGGCGACCAGTATGCGGCGGGCACGCATCCGGTTACCGGCAAGCCCGGATGGTGGTCGACGATGGTCGGGCCGGGCCTGCCGATCGACACGAACCGCTTCCATGTCATCTGCACCAATGTCATCGGCGGGTGCATGGGCTCGAGCGGGCCGCATGACATCGACCCGGCGACCGGCAAGCCCTATGGGCTTCAGTTCCCCGTCATCACCATCAGGGACATGGTCCGCGCGCAGGCGATGCTTCTGGATCACCTGGGTATCGCCACCCTGGCCTGCGTCGCTGGCGGGTCCATGGGTGGCATGCAGGTCCTGCAGTGGGCGGCCAGCTATCCCGAGCGCGTCCACTCGGCGCTTGCCATCGCGACAGCCGCGCGCCATTCAGCCCAGAACATCGCGTTTCATGAAGTGGGCCGGCAAGCCATCCTCGCCGATCCCGAATGGAACGAAGGGAACTACCAGACACTGGGCACGAACCCGCGCAAGGGCCTGGCGGTGGCGCGCATGGCGGCGCACATCACCTATCTTTCGGAAGCCGCCCTGCACCGCAAGTTCGGGCGCAACCTGCAGGACCGCAACGCGCTGTCCTATCGGTTCGATGCCGACTTCCAGGTGGAGAGCTACCTGCGCCACCAGGGAGCCAGCTTCGTCGAGCGCTTCGACGCCAATTCCTATCTCTACATCACGCGGGCGATGGACTATTTCGACCTTGCAGCCGACCACGGCGGCGTCCTTGCCAATGCCTTCAAGGGAACGTCCACACGCTTCTGCATCGTCTCGTTCACGTCGGACTGGCTGTTTCCCACGAGCGAATCGAAGAAGATCGTGCATGCGCTCAACGCGGCGGGGGCCAATGTGAGCTTTGTCGAGTTCGAAACCGATCGCGGCCATGATGCGTTCCTGCTCGAGGTGCCGGAGATGTTCCAGACATTGCGTGGCTTCATCGGCTCGGTCGCGCAGGCGCGAGGCATACGCTGATGCAGTCGCTGCTGCGCCAGGAATTGCTGCGGATCGCCGACATGGTTCCTGCGGGGTCGCGGGTGCTGGATGTCGGGTGCGGCCACGGGGAACTGATCGGCTACCTGACGCAGTCCAAGGGCGCCGATGCGCGCGGCATCGAGCTGAGCCAGTCGGGGGTGAATGCGTGCGTGGCGCGCGGACTACCCGTGATCCAGGGCGATGCCGATACCGACCTTGGCGACTATCCACCCGGCAGCTTCGATGTGGTCATTCTCAGCCAGACCATTCAGGCCACGCGCCGCCCCAAGGACGTGCTGGACCAGTTGCTGCGCATCGGACGGCGCGTGATCGTTTCGTTTCCCAATTTCGGGTTCTGGCGGGTGCGTGCGCGCATCTTCTTCATGGGACGCATGCCCAAGACGGGGTTGCTCAGCCATGACTGGTATGACACGCCGAATATCCACCTGTGCACGATCGCCGATTTCGTGGTGCTGGCTGAGGCCACGGGCGCGCGGATCGACCGCGCGCTGGCGGTGGACGAGAAGGGCGATGTCCGGGAGGTCACGCGTCCGGGCTATTGGGACAATCTGATGGCGGAATCCGCGATCTTCGTGCTTTCGCGACCGGCTGGCCCGACAGGACCGGCCTGAAGGGCGCGCGCTGGCGGTGGCCCTTCACTGGAGCGACCGACATCACTTCCTTCGTCGCCTCCACCAGATGCACGCCGGCCAGCTTTGGCCACAGCATCTGGCCCCACGCGTTCCAGCGGGTGCCAGAGCGCAACAGCCACGATGCGCCGAAGGGTGGCATGAAGAGCGTGGAGCTTGCAGCGGTCGGCGTGAAAAGCGCGTCTGCAAGGAGCGCGTGGAGCTGCGTGCGCGTGAAGGGGCGGCCGTGACCGAAAGGGGTGGTCTCGAACTGTGCCCAGAGACTGGTCCTGTTGGGAACAATGAAGATCACGCGGCCCTCTGGTGTGAGGATCCGCCAGATCTGGCGCAGCAGCGGGCGGAGGGCTTCGGCGTTCTCGACAAGGTGGGCGACGATGATGCGATCGATACTGGAATCCGGCAACGGGATTGCCGTCTCATCGATCAGGGCCGAGAGGTTTGGTGCGTGGGGTGGCCAGTGCAATGCGCCCTGCTGCGCCGGCATGAGGCACAGCGTCCTCGAAGCCTCGGACCGGAAGGGCCTGAGGTAAGGGATGGCATAGCCTATGCCCGCAACTGAATCGCCGCGAACGGACGGCCAGATGTCGCGCAGCCTGCGGCGGACGAACTTGGCCGATGCCAGGCCCAGGCGCGTTTCGTAGAACGCCTGCAATTCCCTCGCATCAAGGAGCATCGCCAGTCTTGCCCGCCTTGTCGGCAGAACTCTTGCGCCGGAGATGTGCGGCCCAGCGAGGATTGAGGTTCGAAATCGGGAAGTAGATGAAGACGTCCGTGGTGCCGAACTGGTGGTCGATGACGGCGCCGTTCCCAATCCTGGCGCCGGAGCGAATGTAGCCCTTCACCAGCGGCGGCAACGCATGAAGCGCTGCGGCCTCGTCGATGGCCTCCTTCGGCATCATGTTCATCGGGACGGCCCTGTCGGGGAGCGCGTTGACGATCTCGCCCTCGGGCGCCAGATGGAAGTGATAGAGAAACGAGAGCTGAAGCGCGAGCTGGGCGGGGTCGGTTCCCGGCAGGGAGGCGCATCCGAACATCAGGTCGATCTTGTGGCGCAGGAGGTAGACGAAGATACCGCGCCACAGGAGCTGCATCGTCGGACCGGTGCGATAATCCTTGAGCACGCAGGACCGGCCCAGCTCGAGCAGTTTCTGGCCCTTGCGCTTTTCGAGCATGGCCGAGATGTCATATTCGCCCGCCGTGTAGAAGCCATGGGGTGACCGGGCGGCAGCCTCGCCGCTGGTGAGCCGATAGGTTCCGATGATGCGATCGCCATGCGCACGGTCGATGACCAGCATGTGCCTGCAATAGGGATCATACTGGTCGAAGTCGCGCTCCTGCGCCTTCATCTCTGGCGAGGGCTTGGCATTCATCTCGAGATAGAAGACCTCGTAGCGCAAGCGCTGCGCTGCCTCGATTTCAGCCTCGGTGGTCGCGAGGCGCGCCTCGAGTGCACCCGCCGTGTCGAGCAGGGGATCTTCATTGGCGAGAATGTCACTGGGCGCCGCGTCTTGCGCAGACATCATATTCATACATTCGTTGCGGCGAGTGTCGGGAATTCTCGCACAGGTGGTTCGAGCGCGCAGTTTAAATGAGCACCCCGGGGCTTGGCAAAGGAATGCTTGAAACGTCGCCCCGGGGCGCGAGGCGCTGGACTTAACGATGAGAAGCGGGCAAGCCTGCCAATGCCGTTAAATATTTGCAAGGATTCGCGTATGGCAGGCGCTCCCGGTACGGATAACGCTCGGTCTTCGAATTTACTCTTGCGTGCTGCAAACACGCTTGGCAGCCGCAAGACAGCGGCCATGATTGCGCTGGGGTTTTCGGCTGGCCTGCCCTTCGCATTGCTCACCGGCACCATCAATGCGTGGTTCAGCGCCGCCAATGTCGACCTGGCGACCATCGGCGTCCTGTCGTGGATCGGGCTTGCCTATGCGTTCAAGTTCCTCTGGTCGCCGGTCGTCAACCTTTCGCCTCCCTTCCCCTTCGCGCGGTTCGGCCGCCGACGTGGCTGGATCCTCTCCTGCCAGTGCGCCATCGCGGTGAGCATCCTTGTCATCGCCTCGACAGATCCCCAAAGCGGGCTCGGCTTGATGGCGGTGGCTGCCGCGGCGGGCGCCTTTGCATCGGCCACGCAGGATATCTCCATCGACACGTGGCGCATCGAAGTGGCGGACGAGGCGGCACCGATCGACCTGCTGTCGGCTGTCTACCAGTTCGGCTATCGGGTTGCCGCCTTCATCGGCGGTGCCGGCGCCTTGTTCCTTGCCGACGCCCTGCCCTGGAATGCGGTCTTCGGCATCGGGGGAATGATCATGCTGCTGGCAACGGCCGGTGCGCTGGCCGCGCCCGAGCCGCAGGTCGATGGCGCGCAGGCCGCAACGCCCGTGCCTGCCAGCCTTGCGTCGGGTGACCTGCGGGCGAGCGTCGTCATCGCGGTCCTGGCGGCCTGGGCGTGGGCGGGACTGATGCTCGGATCGTTCATGGCGAGCGCCGTGGCATCGGATCAGCCGCCGGACGCCAAGGCTTTCACGCAAAACTATGGGCCGCTGATCGTCATTGCGACCGTCATCTTTCCGTGCGCGCTTGCGGCGCTGATCGCGAACCTTCCGGGCCGGAACAGCATCTTCGAGCGGGTTCGCTATCCCGCCGCCGTCACAGCATCGACCGATCGGCTGTATGCGGCAATCGTCGAGCCGTTCGTCGAACTCATGAGCCGCCTGAAATGGGCTGCGGTGCTGGTCCTTGCCGTGATCCTGAGCTACCGCCTGACGGATGCCGTCTGGGGGCCGTTTGCCTTCCCGTTCTATCTTTCGGAACTGCAATACACGAAGACCGAGGTGGCTTTCGCTTCCAAGACATTCGGCGTGGTCATGCTGATTGCCGGGGTTTCGATCGCCGCGTGGGCGATGATCCGCATCGGCCGCATGCCGGCGATGCTGATCGGCGCCGTGGCTGCGGCCGTGACCAACCTGCTCTATGCGGACCTGGCGGTCGGCAGTCCGGGGATCGACGGGTTCCTGGGCTTTACCGGATTGGCCGCTCTTGGCGAGGGCGTGGGCCTCGATCAGCGCATGCTGCGCCTGATGACGGCCATCGCCGGGGAGAACATTGCCGCGGGCTTTGCTGGAGCTGTGTTCGTTGCCTATCTGTCATCGCTGTCCAGCCGCTTGCATGGCGCCGTCCAGTTTGCCGTCTTCAGTTCCCTCACCATGCTGATCGGAACGCTGGGGCGCGGGGCGCTGGGCGAGATGATCAAGACCGAGGGCTATGCGGATGTGTTCATCCTGACCATGTGGCTCGGCGGGATCGGCGTCATTGCCTGCGCCATCGAGTGGATCCGGCTGTCGCGGACGCCGCAGGACTAGGCCTGGCGGAGGGCTGTGTGCTGGGGCGCGTAGCGCTCGAAGACGGCGGTCAACGCCTGCGGATCGAGAGGTTTGGCGAGGAAGTCGTCCATGCCGGCGTCGATGCAAACCTGGCGGTCACCCTCGAGCGTGCTGGCCGTCAGCGCGACAATGGGGGTCCGTCCCTTCCGGCGTCCGCCTTTCTCTGCATCACGAATGCGGCGCGTGGCTTCGAGGCCGTCCATCTCGGGCATGTGTACGTCCATGAGCACGATGTCATAGGGACGCGTGCCAAGGGCCTCGAGCGCTTCACGCCCGTTGCCGACGGTGTCGACCACATGACCCAGCTTGCCCAGCAGCGCCGTGGCCAGCATGACGTTGATGCGATTGTCCTCTGCCACAAGAACTCTCAGGCCGCGCTTGGGTGCATCGGCCTCCTTGACGGTGCTGGCGATGCGCTCGTCCGGGTCGATGCTGCGCTCGCCGTCAAGCACGGCCCGCACACGCCGCAGCAGCGAGAGCTGGCGGACCGGCTTGACCAGATAGGCGTCGAAGCCGGAAGACTGAAGCGCGGGCAATGCGCTGCGCTCCTTGGGTGAGATGAGGACAATGGACCGCACGCCCTGCAGACGGGCCTTCAGCCTGACAAGGATCTCGGCCGTCGGGGCGTTGCTGGTGCGGGCGTCCATGATCAGCAGGTTGAAGGTGCCGCCGGCGAGGGCCGTCTCGAGTGCTGCCAACCCCTTGGATGCGAAGGCATCTGCGCCGGCGTCACAGAGCTGCTGAACGAGTACTTCCGACAGGCCGCTGAAGGCGGTGTGGACGAGCACCCGCACCCCTGACAGGGATGGGCCGGGCTCGACGTTGCCGGGGGCGCGCCGCGCGGGCAAGGTGAACCAGAACCTCGAGCCCTTGCCGACGGTGCTGGTCACGCCGATGTGTCCGCCAAGCGCCGCGACAAGGCGCTGGGTAATCGCAAGCCCCAGGCCCGTGCCGCCATAGCGGCGTGCGAGCGAGGAATCCGCCTGCGTGAATTCCGCAAAGATGGATGAGAGGGATTCCTCGGGGATACCGATGCCGGTATCTGAAACCTCGAAGCGGATAAATCCGGCATGCTCATCGGGCTGCATGGAAATGCGCACGCCGCCCTGGTCCGTGAACTTCACCGCATTGCCGGCCAGATTGAGCAGGATCTGGCGCACGCGACCTTCATCGGAGATGAAATTTCCGGCAAAGCGGGGATGGGCGTAGGTGACGATTTCTATGCCCTTCTCGGCGCAGCGCTGGCTCAGCAGCTCCGCGACGCTCTCGATCATCGTTCGCGGTGCGAATTCGACATCCTCCAGAACCATGGCGCCGGATTCGATCTTGGAGAAGTCCAGGATGTCGTTGATGATCCCGAGCAGCGCTTCTCCTGAATCGCGCACGGCCGTCGCGTAGGAACGCTGCTCGGGCGTAAGCGGGGTATCGAGCAGCAGGCCGGTCATTCCGATGACGCCATTCATCGGGGTGCGGATCTCGTGGCTCATGGTGGCGAGGAACATGGACTTGGCCCGGTTGGCGCCTTCGGCCTTGTCCCTTGCGTCGCGCAGCGCAGCCTCGAGGCGGTGCCACTCGGTCACGTCACGCCCCACGCTCTGGATTTCCGACAGCCTGCCGCGGTCATCCCAGATTGCCTGGTCTTCCCACGTGATCCAGCGCCAGCCCGATGCGGTCTGCGTGCACTGCGTGTAGCGCGGACCCGCTTCGTCCATGCTGCCGTCGGCGCGCCGGGGCGGCTCGCTGACTTCGTCAGGATGCAGGCGTGGTGCGAAGATGCGCCCGAGGGCGTCCTCGCGCTTGACGCCGAAGGTCCTGCAGAATGCGTCGTTGACCAGCGTCAGGCGGCCTTCCACCGACTTGCGCAGGATGATGTTGCCCTGCTGATCGACCAGGGTGCGATAGCGGCGCTCGCTGACCTCGATCTCCTGATTGCGGTGCTGCAGGACGTTGACGGTACTCTCGAGTTCCCGCTTGAGGCTCGCAAGTTCAACCGTACGTTCGTCGAGTTTCTCAGCGCGCCGCTGGGCCGTGAGCAGGAGGGACAGCAACACGGCGAAGCCGATGACCGACACGCCCGCGTTCGCCAGGAGGCTCAGATGAGGGCCGGAGCCGTTCCAGAACAGCATGATGCCGCAAGCGGCGAGGGCCACCGCAAGGACAATGATTGAGAGCAGGCTGCGCATGGACGGCACGGCGCATGGTTCCTTCCAGGATCAGCGTGACCCTGTCAGGCTTGAATTTAGGTTTCCTTAATCGCGCGCCGCCGCAGCAGGGACCGCAGGGGCCTGTCAGCCCCGCGACCGGCCCTTGCCCGAGACGAGGCTGCGGATGAGCATGGCGCCAATGCCGCCACCCGCTGCGGTCGATCCGAACACCTGGGACAGTGCGACGGGATCGAACATGGGCTCGCTGCCCGGAGCGAGAGAGGGATCGCCCGTTGTCACCGCGCCGGTCAGCGCGCTCATGATGGCCGAAAAATTGAGCAAAGGCGTTGTCCCGTCCGCGACGGCCGTCCAGCCGAGGGCCTGCGTGATCGATGTCCCCAGCGTTCCTGATATGCCGCCGGCGACGGCGCCTGCGCTGGCGGCGGTCACCTGGCTGGTGCCGCGCCGCGTGGCTGAATAGTACATGCCGGTCAGCGCCGCGATCAGGCCGCCGGAAGCAAGCTGGCCATTGAGGCCGTAGCTCATCAGCAGGTCTGCGGCGCCGGCGACGTTGAAGGAATTTGCGAACGCCAGTCCCACCTGCAGCAGTGTCCCGAGCAAGCCGGTTGAAATCACGCCGGGCTGCGTCAGCAGGTAAAGAAAGCGGGCCATCAGTATCTCTCCAGAATTTGCGTCGTCAGATGATAGCACGCGACCCTGATGCAAAAGCGGCGCACAGGCCAGGAAACTGACGCAGGCAGCGGCGCTCAGGCCGCCAACTGCAACCTGCGATAGGACAAAGCCTCGGCGATATCCGGCCGCGATACTTGCTCCCTGCCCTGCAGGTCTGCGAGGGTCCGGGCGACGCGCAAGACACGGTGATAGCCGCGAGCGGAAAGCTTGAGTGTCTCGACGGCCTTGACGAGCAGGGCCTGGCCGGCCCCATCGGGGGCGGCAATGCGGGCCAGAAGGGTTCCGTCCGCCTCGGCGTTGGTGCGCACTGACGTGTCCCTGTATCTTGCAGACTGGATCGCGCGCGCCGCCCCGACCCGCTGAGCCACATCGTGCGAGCCTTCGGCTGGCGGTGGCAGGGCAAGGTCCTGTGCACTGACGGGCGCGACCTCGACGTGCAGGTCGATCCGATCCAGAAGCGGCCCTGAAAGGCGCGACTGGTAATCGGCGCCGCATCGCGGGGCGCGGCCACAGGCGCGATCTGCTTCGCTCATGTAACCGCAGCGGCATGGGTTCATGGCTGCGATCAGCTGAACCCGGCTTGGGTAGCGGACATGCGCATTTGCCCGCGCGACCAGGGTCTCGCCCGTCTCGAGCGGTTGGCGCAGCGATTCCAGGACCGGGCGCTGGAATTCCGGCAATTCATCGAGGAACAGTACGCCGAGATGCGCGAGGCTGACCTCGCCAGGCCTTGCGCGTACGCCGCCGCCGACGAGGGCTGCCATGCTTGCCGAGTGATGAGGTGCCCTGAATGGCCGACGCCGGCCAATGGCGCCGTTCTTCAGCTCGCCTGCAAGGCTCTGGACCATGGAAACCTCGAGCGCCTCGCGCGGATCGAGAGGGGGCAGCAATCCGGGAAGCCGCGCGGCGAGCATCGACTTGCCGGCGCCCGGCGGTCCTATCATGAGCAGATTGTGGCCACCTGCAGCGGCGACCTCGAGGGCACGCTTGGCCGTTTCCTGGCCTTTCACGTCGCGCAGGTCGGGGATCGTGCTGCGTTCATCCGCCATGCGGGGGCGCGGGGCTGCGAGGACCTGAATGCCCTTGAGGTGATTGACGAGGGCCACGAGCGTGGGCGCTGCAATCACCTGCAGGCCTTCTGCCCATGCGGCCTCGGGGCCTGCCGCCTCAGGGCAGATGAAGGTCTTTTCGAGTTCCAGCGCCTTGATGGCGGCGGGAAGCACGCCTGCCACGGGCACAATCGCGCCGTCCAGCGACAACTCGCCCATCGCAAGGCATGCGGCCATCTCCAGAGATGGCAGTACTCCCATTGCGGCGAGGAGCCCGAGCGCGATGGGAACATCGTAGTGACTGCCTTCCTTTGGCAGATCCGCTGGGGACAGGTTGACCGTTATGCGCTTGAACGGCAGCGCCAGGCCGATGGCATGCAGCGCCGCCCTCACCCGCTCGCGGCTTTCGGCGACGGCCTTGTCCGGCAAGCCAACAATCGCCATGCGGCCCGGGTTCTCTCCGCCTGCGTCGGCCATGTGAACCTGGACGTCGATCTCCCTCGCCTCAATGCCGACGAAGGCAACCGTCGAAACATGTGCGACCGTCATGCCCGGGGGCTGGTCTTGCTTGTCGTGGACGAACGCTCGGTGACCTTGCGCTCGATCGCATCCCAGATGAGGGCGGCGATGTCGGTTCCGTCAAAGCGCCGGATTTCCCATATGCCTGTCGGGGACGTGACGTTGATTTCCGTCAGCCAGTCACCGATCACATCGATGCCCGTGAACACAAGACCGCGATCCTTCAGTTCAGGGCCTATGCGGCGACAGATTTCCTGCTCGCGCGGTGTCAGTTGCGTCTTTTCCGGCTTGCCACCCACATGCATGTTCGAACGCGCCTCTCCTGCAGCAGGGACGCGGTTGATTGCACCAACCGGTTCCCCGTCGACGAGGATGATACGCTTATCGCCTTGGCGAACTTGTGGCACATATCGCTGAACTGTCATCGGCTCCTTCACGAAGCTTGTGAAGAATTCGAGGATCGTGTTCAGGTTTTCATCTTCGGGCCGAACGCGGAATACGCCGCTGCCACCATTGCCGTACAAGGGTTTTACGACGATGTCGCCATGCTCGGCGCGGAATGCACGGATCGCATTCGGGTCGGCCGTGATCAGTGTCGGCGGCATCAGGTCGGGATATTCTGTTACAAAAATCTTTTCCGGCGAATTGCGTACCCAATAGGGATCGTTGACCACGAGGACCCGGGGCGGCAAACGCTCGAGCATGTGGGTCGTGGTTATGTAGGACATATCGAAGGGTGGATCCTGGCGCAGCAGGACAACATCCATCGTCGCGAGGTCGAGCGGGGATGTTGTGCCGAGCGAGAAATGGTTGCCCTTCTCGTTGCGAACCGAGAGTTCATTGGCGCTGAAGGCTGATATGCCCGTGCCGCGCTGCACGAGTGTCCTTGGAAGATAGTACCAAAGCTTGTGGCCACGCTTCTGGGCCTCGAGCGCGAGCGCAAAGGTCGAGTCGCCGGCTATGTCGATCCGCTCAATGGGGTCCATCTGGATGGCAACGGTCAGCGACATGTGCGGCGAGTTCCCCCTTGTTCGGGTGCAAGCCTAGTCTGGCTGGCAGGGCCACGCAACCAGCGCACAGGACCCAGGCGCGCCGGTGCTTGCCATCAGTTCAAGCGGCGGCGGAGGCTGGCGAGCGAAAAGGCGGCCTCGCGGCCCTCTACAGATTCCCGGTCGGCCAGCGCCACGCATTGCTGCGCTGCCTGGATGGCACCCTTGAGCTTGCCGGTAGCCTCGTTGGCGCGGGACAGGTCCAGCCACAAGTCTGGCTGCCGGGGCGAAATCAGCACCATGCGCTCAACGATCTCGAGCACGCGGCGCATGTCCTTGCCGGCGAGGGCGCGCGAGCGGATGTTATTCAGCAAGCGCAGCAATACCGAGCGGTTCTCGACAGGGCCGTAGTCCGGCGCGGCGACGCCCTGTGCCGGGCCCCATGGCTGCAGGTCGTCGGCGGCCAGAACCAGTCCGCCGTTGAATGGATCAAGGATGCGCGCCTGCTCACCCTTGCCGACCTTCATCAGGAAGTGACCGGGCGTGTTCATGCCTTGCGCCTTCACGCCGAGGCGCTGGGCGATCTCGAGATAGAGAATGCCCAGCGATACGGGCAGGCCGCGACGGCGATCAATGAC
The DNA here is from genome assembly GCA_040381215.1 of Alphaproteobacteria bacterium. GTDB lineage: Bacteria > Pseudomonadota > Alphaproteobacteria > Micropepsales > Micropepsaceae > SZUA-430. The sequence continues at coordinate 35,004 of JBEIHO010000019.1, forward strand.
GCGAACGAGGTCTGCATTCTGGGGGTCGTCGAAGGTCTCGTTGTCGCCTGCATAACCGTGACGATTGGCGATCGTGTCGGCGAGGATGCGGGCAATGGCCTCGGTTTCCGACATGCCGCGGCGCAAGGCCGGTATGCGCTCGCGTGCGTCTGCTTCCATCTGGTTCAGGTGCTGCACGTAGGGTGCAAGGTCGATCGCGGGGTGATCCAGCGCGGACAGGTAAAGTGCCGCCCTGCCGATGGGAACTGCCGCGTCATTGGCCTGCCCGATCTCGCGCAGCTTGTCGAGATAGTGGCTGCTGTCCGGCATCATGTGCCGGCTCCCTGAGGAAGATCGACGGGCGCCGCCGTGGTCGTGCGCGGCTCGGTGCGGCGCGGGTCGTCCTTCATGATCACGTGGTTGACGACCCGACGCGCCTCGCCGATCGACTGCGCATGACGCAAGACGCGCGCGCGCTCGGCCTCGTCCTGTGCAATGCCGTTGAGATAGATCGTGCCATTGCTGGTATCGATCGAATAGTTGGAATCGCGGATGGAGCCATCGGCGATCAGCATTCCGCGTAGCCGGGCCGTAATCCACCTGTCCCTTGCCTCGTCAATCACACCCGATGACGATGTCACTTCCACATCGTTGATCACCTGGGTCACGGCGGGAATGGACCAGGCGATCCGGGTCAGTTTCTGCCTGTCTTCCACGGTTGGCACGGCGCCGGTCACGTGCATGCGCCCTTCGGTCACTGTCGTGTCGACCTTCGCGAACAGGGTCGCACTCTCGGACAGCAGCCGGGCGTTGAAGGCGGTCTGGATGCGCAGGTCGCCGACCGCCACGGGCAGCGAGCGCTCCTGGGAATTGAACTGTACGCCCACGCAACCGGCGAGCAGACAAGCTGCCGTGATGACCGCTGCCACATGCATGAACCGTTTCATTCAAGCCCTCCATGCATCCGGTATATGGCGCGGCCATCCGGTCTGCGCCAGAACCACAAGATCGAAGCGACGAGGCAATTTTCCGAGGGAAGGCCTTCGGGCGCAGAACTGGTTGGCAGCCCGTTCGACCCGCCCCCTCTTGATCGTTCCCACGGAGGCGACGGCTTGCGCCAGCGTGCCGCGGGTCCTGACCTCGACGAACACGATTGTGCAGGGCGACTTCCAACGGGGCGTTAACGCCACGACGTCGAGTTCACCGCCAATGGCGCGAAACTGGCGCGCCAGGATGCGATAACCCTTGAGGCGCAGCCAAAAAGCGGCGAACCATTCGGCTGCCGTGCCTCGCGCCCTTGCCTGTTCACGTACGGCTTTCATTGGGAGCTTTCATTGGCCTTCTTCAACACAAGGGCGCGTGCGTAGACCGTCCTGCGCGGCAAGCCCTCTTCGGCTGCCACGATGGCGGCGGCCTCCTTGACGGGATGGTCGCTCATGACTGCCAGCAAACGCTTATCGAGCCTTGCATCATTGTCCGCCGTCATTGTCGCGCCACGATCCGCTTCGGGGGGCGCCACGAGCACCACGATCTCGCCCCTCACCTGCGGTTGGGCCTCGTAGTGTGCAATCAAGGCATTTAATGGGCAGCGCCTGATGTCTTCGTGCAGCTTGGTCAATTCACGGGCGACGCAGGCAAGACGATCGCCCAATACGGCCTGAAGATCCTTCAGCATCTCGACGAGGCGCGAGGGTGCCTCGAAGAATACCAATGTCGCGGGAACCTGCTCCAGTGCACGGATCTGCCTGCGCCGCTCGTTCTGGCTGGACGAGAGGAAGCCTGCAAACAGGAACTGGCCTGACGGCAGGCCCGATGCCGTGAGGGCAGCAACCACCGCCGAGGGACCAGGAACCGGGATCACCTGCAGGCCGGCGTCGAGCACTTTCTCGACCAGTGACTGCCCGGGATCCGACACCAGCGGCGTGCCGGCATCGCTGACAAGGGCGACGCTCAGGCCTTGCTGCAACTCGGTTACAATCCTGTCATCCATCCCTTGCGCATTGTGCTCGCGGTATGAGTGCAGCGGGCGCCCGATTGCATGCATGGCGAGCAGTTTGGCTGTCACGCGCGTGTCCTCGGCATAGAGCCTGTCGGCGGACCGCAGTACATCCAGGGCGCGCAGGGTCAGGTCGCGTGCATTGCCTATCGGGGTCGCGACCAGATAGAGGCCGCCGGGCAGCGGTGCGTCGGATTTACTTCGTCCCTCGCGGGAGGTAATCTGAGGGCCTTCACTCATTCATTGTTGCCGCCAAAAGGGGTTGATGCCCGTGACTTCGTCCATGACCCGCCGCGCGCCGTCCCGCCCATTCAGATCCATCCTGACGGGCCTCGTCATTCTGGCGTCTGGCCTGGTGCTCGGGGGCTGCGAGACCGTGGCCCTCTTTGGAGATGATGCGCGACCCAGCGTCAAGCCATCCAAGCCGACAACCGTCGTCACGCGGCCAACGACACCCGCCAACACACCCTTTGTTCCCCAGGACGGGCAGGTCCGGATCGCCATCCTGCTGCCCTTCTCGCATCCGGACAAGAATACGCGTGCCGTTTCACAGGCCCTCCAGGACGCCGCGCAGCTGGCGATGTTCGACATGGGGGCGAAGTCGATGGTGCTGCTGCCGCAGGATACAGGCACGACCGCAGAGAGTGCTGCTGCCGCCGCCACCGCTGCGATCGACAAGGGGGCGGAGCTGATCCTCGGGCCGCTGCTTGCCAATGATGTTCGTGCAGTTGCACCGGTGGCCCGCGCCCGCGGGGTTCCCATCATCGCGTTCTCGACGGACCGCACGGTGGCGGGCGACGGGGTCTTCCTGCTGAGCTTCCTGCCGGAGCAGGAAGTGGCCCGCGTGGTGAACCAGGCGACATCGCAAGGTCGTCGACGCTTCGTGGCCCTTGTGCCGGCTTCGCCCTATGGGCAGCGGGTCGAAGAGGCCTTCCGTGTTGCGGTCGCCAAGGCTGGCGGCGAAGTGCTTTCGGTGCAGAGCTATGAAAGCAACGCGCAGGCGCTCGAGCCTGCTGTCAAGGCGGTGGCCAAGCTTGGTTTTGACAGCATCTTCCTGCCGGAGGGCGGCGTGATGCTGCGCAGCCTCGGGCCCATCCTGTCGGTGCACGGGGTCGATTCCCGCAAGGTGCAATTCCTGGGTACGGGCATGTGGGACGACCCGGCGACGGCGCGAGAGATATCGCTGGCCGGTGGCTGGTACGCGCTGCCTCCACAGGAACAGCGCGGCAATTTCCTGACGCGCTACCAGCAGCTCTACGGTTCCAAGCCGCCCAAGATCGGGTCGCTTGCCTATGATGCCATCGCGCTGGCGGCCACGCTCGCGGATCGGCGTTCAGGTGACCGGTACACGCGGAGCAATATCGCCGACCCGAACGGGTTCGCCGGGATCGACGGGATCTTCCGCTTCCGGCCCGACGGCATGACCGAGCGCGGCCTGGCGGTGTTCCAGATCTCGCAGGAAGGACCACCCACGGTCATCAGCCCGGCAATGACGACATTCCAGTCGCCCGGGTTCTGATCGCGCGGGCATGAGAGGGTGTGGGGCGCGCGCCGCCACCGCCCTGCCCTCAGGCCAACAGGGATTTCAGGACAGCGTTGAGCACGAGGCGGCCCTGCGGGCTTGCCTTCAGCGTTGCGCCTTGCTTCATCAGAAGACCCTGACGCTGCAGTGACTGCAGGCGATCTTCAGCCGGGCGGCATCCCGTGTCAGCGTGCAGGCGATCGAGGTCCACGCCTTCGGACAGCCGCAAGCCCATCAACAGTGCCTCGATGAAGCAATCTTCCGGGGCAATGGCCTCCCATGACTTCACGCCCTCACCTTGCGCCTGCACGCGGGCGAGCCAGGCTTCCGGCGATCGCTCGGTTTCGGTTGCGACCCGAGCCCCTTCCACCCCGATGCGGCCGTGTGCGCCGGGACCGATGCCTATGTAGTCGTGATGGCGCCAATACAGCAGATTGTGCCGGGATTCCTGGCCGGGATGCGCGTGATTGGAGACTTCATAGGCCGGAAGGCCTGCGGCCTGCATGCGTGATTGCGTGATCTCGTAGAGCCCGGTTGCCGTCTCAGGGTCCAACTCGCTCATCAAGCCGCGTGCGCGCGCGGCGTGATAAGGCGTCCCCTCCTCGAAGGTGAGTTGGTAGAGCGCATAATGCGAGCAACCCACTGCCAGCGCCTTCTCCAGCTCCGCGCTCCAGGCCTCGGGTGACTGGGTGGGCCTTGCGTAGATGAGGTCGAAGGACACGCGCGGGAAAATCTCCTGCGCCAGCGACACGGCACGCATGGCCTCATCAACGGTGTGCATGCGCCCGAGCGCGCGCAGATCGGCATCGTTCAAGGCCTGCACGCCCAAGGACAGGCGGTTGACGCCAGCGTCGCGATAGGCACGAAAGCGATTGGCCTCGACGCTTGTGGGATTGGCCTCGAGGGTCACCTCGATGTCGGGGGCGAAGCCAAAACGCTGTCGGGCCGCGTCGATGACGGCGCGCACGCATTCGCCGGGCATCAGGGATGGCGTGCCACCGCCGAAGAAGATCGAGGTGAGGGGGCGCACGTGATCGAGGCGCGCGGCGAGGGTGTGAAGTTCGCGGACCAGGGCTGCCGCATAGGCGTCGGCATCGATGCGCGCGCGGACGTGGCTGTTGAAGTCGCAATAGGGGCATTTCGACAGGCAGAAGGGCCAGTGGACATAGAGCCCGAGCGGCCTTTTCGCATGTTCAGCCAAGGCAGGCCTCGACGAACTGGCGGAAGGCGCGCGCCCTGTGGGACATGGCGTGCTTGGCGCCGGGCTCCATCTCGCCGAAGGTCAGGCTGTGGCCTTCAGGCACGAACATGGGATCATAGCCGAAGCCGCGGGTACCGCGCGGCGGCCAGACAAGCGTGCCGTCGATGCGCCCCTCGAAGCTGGCCTCGACGCCATCGGGCCAGGCGATCGCGAGCGCGCAGATGTACCAGGCCGCCCTCGAACTGCGCCCTGACGCCTGCATGCGCCGGTTCACATCTTCCATCGCCAGCGAAAAATCCTTCGTCGGGCCCGCCCATCGCGCCGAGTAGATGCCCGGCGCGCCGTCGAGCGCCTCAACGCACAAACCAGAGTCATCGGCAAGCGCGGGAAGCTGCGCACCGTGCGCCGCCGCGCGCGCCTTGAGCAGCGCGTTGCCGATGAAGGTGGGCTCGGTCTCGTCGGGTTCGGGCAGGCCCAATTGCCCGGCCGAGATGGCCTCGAGGCTCCACGGTGCGATCAGGTCTGCGATCTCGCGCACCTTGCCGGCGTTGTGGCTTGCCACGACAAGCCTTGACCCTGACAGCTTGCGAACCATGGCTATCTTGCGATTGCCTTCTTCTGGAGGTCGACGAGCGTGAGGATCCCTGCCCTTGCGAGGCCCATCAGTCGGGAAAAGGCCTCTTCCGTGAAGGGCTCGCCCTCGGCGGTGCCCTGAACCTCGACGATATGGCCCTTGCCCGTCATGACGAAGTTCGCGTCCGTTCCGGCGCTCGAGTCTTCCTCGTAATCGAGGTCGAGAACGCAGTTGCCGTTGTGGATGCCGCAGGAGATGGCGGCGACGTGGTCCTTGAGCGGAACGGCGCGAATGAGCTTGTCGTGCACCATCAGCTCGAAGCACTTGTGCAAGGCGACGAAGGCACCGGTGATCGCCGCCGTGCGCGTGCCGCCATCGGCCTGGATGACGTCGCAGTCGAGCACGATCTGGCGTTCGCCGAAGGCCGTCATGTCCGTGACCGCGCGCAGGGCGCGTCCGATCAGCCTCTGGATCTCGAGGGTGCGGCCGGATTGCTTGCCTGCCGCAGCCTCGCGGCGCATGCGCTCGCCGGTTGCACGCGGCAGCATGCCATACTCGGCCGTAACCCAGCCCTTGCCCGACCCCTTGAGAAATGGGGGAACGCCCATCTCGAGGCTGGCGGTGCACAATACGTGGGTTTGGCCAAATTTCACGAGACAGGAGCCCTCGGCGTGGGCAGAGACGCCAGGTTCGAGCGTAACGTCGCGCAGTTGATCAAATCGGCGGCCAGACGGACGCATGGCGGATCCTTCGTCTTGAAGTTTGGGGGCTCAGACGTTACCTAGCCTTGCGAAACCCCCTTATGCAACGGCAGTTTTCGACCCCTTACCGGTCATCAGTTCCCATGAACGACATCCCAGCGCCGAAAACTGGCCCCTTGGCGGTCAACCCCATCGCCGAGCTGAGCGCGCGGTCGCGGGACATTTTCCGCAATGTGGTGGAGGCCTATCTCGAAACCGGCGAGCCGGTCGGTTCGCGTACCCTTTCGCAGCGTGGCACGATCGCGCTGTCGCCGGCGTCAATCCGCAACGTGATGTCGGACCTCGAGCGCGCGGGGCTTCTCGACGCGCCGCACAGCAGCGCCGGGCGTATCCCGACGCAGCTTGGATTGCGCTTCTTCGTCGATGGCCTGCTGGAGGTTGGAAACCTCAACCCCGTCGAGCGCAAGGGGATCGAAACGCAGCTTGCCGCCAGCGGGCGGTCGATCGACGATGTGCTGACGCAGGCCTCGAGCATGTTGTCGGGACTGAGCCACTGTGCGGGCCTTGTGGTCACGCCCAAGCGGGATCCGGCGCTGAAGCACGTGGAATTCGTGCCGCTGGCACCGCAGCGCGCACTCGTGATCATGGTGGGCGATGACGGCTCGGTGGAGAACCGCATCATCGAGACGCCGAGCGGCGTCCTGCCATCATCCTATATCGAGGCGGGCAATTATTTGAGCGCGCGCATGCGCGGGCGGACGCTGGAGGAGGTTCGCTCGGAGATCCTGTCGGAACTCACGGCACAGCGCGCGGAACTTGACGAATTGGCGGCGCGGCTCGTGGCGACTGGGCTTGCCGAGTGGGCCGGACGGCCTGGGCCACAGACCAGCCCCTCGCTGATCGTGCGCGGTCAGTCCAAGCTGCTCGATGATGTCCGGGCCACCGGGGAACTCGAGCGGGTTCGTCACCTTTTCGATGACATCGAGCGCAAGAGCGACCTGATCCAGATGCTGGAGCAGGCCAAGCGCGGCGATGGTGTTCGCATTTTCATCGGCGCGGAGAGCAACCTCTATTCCCTTTCGGGCTCGTCGGTCATCGCTGCGCCCTATACCGACCAGACGCAGAACGTGGTCGGCGTGATTGGCGTGATCGGGCCCACGCGCATCAATTATGCGCGCATCGTGCCCATGGTCGACTATACCGCCCGCGTCATCAGCCGCATCCTGAGCCAACAGACCTGAACAGAAAACCGGAACGCCACACATGACCAGCCATACCCAGAACGAAAACGCTGCGCCGGGCGATGCCATGCCTGAGACGCCGGACACGGCAACGGCTGCGGAAGCGGCGGCGTCGGAAATCATCCGGGAGGCGGCGCAGATCGCTGCTCTGCAGGCGGAGGCGGCCGAATTCAAGGATCGGTACCTGCGCGCGGTCGCCGAGACGGAGAACCTGCGCAAGCGGGGTGAACGCGAGAAGCAGGACGCCACGCAGTATGCGTTCTCGCGCTTTGCGCGCGAGCTGCTCGGCGTGGCGGACAATTTCGAACGTGCGCTCGATGCCATGAAGCCGGAAAAACGCGACGGGCTGACGCCCGAGGTACTCTCGGTCATCGAGGGGATCGAGGCGACGCAGCGGCAGCTTCTATCGGCCTTCGAACGGTTTGCGATCCGCAAGATCGAGGCGGTGGGCCAGAAGTTCAATCCCAACCAGCATGAAGCCATCGCGGAACTGCCCGTACCCGGGCAGGCTGCGGGCAGTGTCATTGCGGTTGCTGAAAATGGCTACATGATCGGTGATCGGTTGCTGCGCGCCGCGAAGGTTGCGATTGCCGCGCAACTGCCCGAGGAACCGGGCCGCGCGGAGACGGGCACCGGCGGGACCATCGATACATCCGCCTGAGAGCCTGCCCTGCAGGCCTGCTCAGTTGTTTGAACCGTTGCCATTGCCGTCATCGCCGTCATCGTCGTCATGGCGGTGACCGGGCGAGCCAAACCAGCCATGTTCCGCGCCGCCGTCATTGCGCCGCAACCGGGCATCGCGCTCCTCGATCTTGAGCGGGCCGATCACGAGGAAGTAGATCACGGCGACAAAGGCCAGCAGGATCAGGATGGCAACCCATGCGTTGCCTTCGATCGAGACGGGCTTGGCCTCGGCTGAGGCGGGCTGTACCGCCACCAGGAATGCCGCAGCGGCAATCTCGAGTTTCTCGAGGATGCTCCTTGAAATCATCGCCTTTCGCCCCTCCTCAGTGGCCATCAACCCCGCTCGCCTGTATGGCGCGGGCTGATGGCGAATGTGTGGCCACGGTTGCGGTGCAGGCGTGTCCGCGGTCATCTGTCCCGTTCCGGGCGGCTGTTTCGGCCACAATTTAGCGCACGGCCCGTGGGGGCATGCCTTGCGGGGTGCGAACCTCACCCCTATATGTGGCCCTGAAAGCCGCGAGAAATCGGGGCCAACCTAGTCAAAGCTGAACCCTGAACTCCCTGGGAACGGTCCGGGTGCTTACCCCGAAGCCCAAGGCCCGAACCGTTTGCCGAACAATGAGGAATTGAACTATGTCGAAAGTCATTGGCATCGACCTTGGAACCACCAATTCGTGCGTTGCGATCATGGATGGCGGGCAGCCCAAGGTGATCGAGAATTCCGAGGGTGCGCGCACCACGCCCTCGATCGTTGCCTTCACGAAGGACGGTGAGCGCCTCGTTGGCCAGTCGGCCAAGCGCCAGGGCGTCACGAACCCGGAGCACACGTTCTTCGCGATCAAGCGCCTGATCGGTCGCAAGTTCGAGGACCCGATGACCCAGAAGGACATCGGCATGGTCCCCTACAAGATCATCAAGGCCGACAATGGCGACGCGTGGGTGGCCGGCCGCGACAACGAGAAACTCTCGCCGTCGCAGGTCTCGGCGTACACGCTGCAGAAGATGAAGGAAACCGCCGAGGCATTCCTGGGCGAGAAGGTCAGCCAGGCGGTCATCACCGTGCCGGCCTATTTCAACGACGCCCAGCGCCAGGCGACGAAGGATGCCGGCCGCATCGCCGGTCTTGAGGTGCTGCGCATCATCAACGAACCGACGGCGGCGGCGTTGGCCTATGGCCTCGACAAGAAGCAGAGCGGCACGATCGCGGTCTATGACCTTGGCGGCGGCACGTTCGACATCTCGATCCTCGAGATCGGCGATGGCGTCTTCGAGGTGAAGGCAACCAACGGCGACACGTTCCTCGGCGGCGAAGACTTCGACATGCGCATCGTCGATTTCCTGGCCGATGAATTCAAGAAGGAACAGGGCATCGACCTGCGCAAGGATCGCCTTGCGCTGCAGCGCCTGAAGGAAGCCGCCGAGAAGGCGAAGATCGAGCTGTCCTCGCAGATGCAGACGGAAGTGAACCTTCCCTTCATCACGGCGGATGCGTCGGGGCCGAAGCATCTGAACACCAAGATGACGCGCGCGAAGCTCGAGTCACTGGTCGATGACCTCATCCAGCGCACCATCGCGCCGGTCAAGGCATGCATGCGGGATGCAGGCGTGACGCCTGCCGACATCGACGAAGTCGTGCTTGTCGGCGGCATGATCCGCATGCCGAAGGTGCAGCAGGTCGTGAAGGACTTCTTCGGCAAGGAACCGCACAAGGGCGTGAACCCGGATGAGGTTGTCGCCGTGGGCGCTGCCATCCAGGCGGGCGTGCTGAAGGGCGAAGTCAAGGACGTGCTGCTGCTCGACGTGACGCCGCTGTCGCTTGGCATCGAGACGCTGGGTGGCGTGTTCACGCGCCTCATCGACAAGAACACGACGATCCCGACCAAGAAGAGCCAGGTGTTCTCGACGGCGGAGGACGGACAGACGGCTGTGACCATCCGGGTGTTCCAGGGCGAGCGCGAGATGGCGAAGGACAACAAGTTCCTGGGCCAGTTCGACCTTGTCGGGATCCCGCCCTCGCCGCGCGGCATGCCGCAGATCGAGGTGACGTTCGACATCGACGCAAACGGGCTCGTGACGGTCGCCGCCAAGGACAAGGCGACCAACAAGGAGCAGAATATCCGCATCCAGGCGTCGGGCGGGCTTACCGAAGCCGAGATCCAGCAGATGATGCGCGATGCGCAGGAGCACGCCAGCGAAGACAAGAAGCGGCGTGAGCTTGTCGAGACGCGCAATCGTGCGGAAGCTGCCGCGCACGACATCGAGAAAAACCTCAAGGAGCATGGCGACAAGCTCGGCGCCGCCGACAAGAGTGCCATCGAGGCATCGATCGCGGAGGTGCGCGAAGCCCTGACGGGCGAGGACACCGACGTCATCAAGGCGAAGACCGACGCGATGCTGCAGGCGTCCATGAAGATGGGCGAGGCCATGTACAAGGGCATGAACCCGGACGGCGCGGCTGGTGCCGGTGAGGCGGGAGCCTCGGCATCGGGTGGCGGTGCTGCCGACGAGGGCGTGGTCGATGCCGACTACGAGGAAGTGAACGACGAAAAGAAAAAGGGAGGGGCGCGTTAACCCCGCACCCCCAAGGTGATGGGCGGGCCCCGGTTGACAGCCGGGGCGCGCCATTCCATTCCCTCCCACGGCGGGTGTTCCGAGCAGATCGATGTCGAAGCGCGATTACTACGACGTATTGGGCGTGGAGCGGCGGGCGAACGCCGACGAGCTCAAGTCTGCCTATCGCAAGAAGGCGAAGGAACTTCATCCGGACCGCAATCCGGATGACCCGAAGGCAGACCAGAAATTCAAGGAACTGAACGAGGCCTATGACGTCCTGAAGGACGAACAGAAGCGCGCGGCCTATGACCAGTATGGCCACAGTGCGTTCGAGGGCCCTTCAGGCGGACGCGGCGGCGGACCGGGCGGCTTTGACTTCTCGACGTCGTTCACCGACGTGTTCGACGACCTGTTCGGCGAATTCATGGGCGGGCGACGCGGCGGTGGCGGCGGCAACCGGGCGCAGCGCGGGTCGGACCTGCGCTACAACATGGAAATCTCGCTCGAGGATGCGTTTGCCGGCAAGACCGCGCCAATTCGTGTCCCCGGATCCGTGGCGTGCGAGCCCTGTGGCGGCACGGGCGCCGAGCCCGGCACGAAGCCGCAAACCTGCACGACGTGTTCGGGCATCGGCAAGGTGCGCGCGCAGCAGGGCTTCTTCACGATCGAACGCACCTGCCCGACCTGCCAGGGGCTTGGCCGCATGGTCAAGAACCCGTGCCGCGCCTGTTCGGGTGCGGGCCGCGTTGTGAAGGAGCGCACGATCAATGTCAGCATCCCGCAGGGCGTGGCGGACGGCAATCGCATCCGCCTTTCGGGCGAGGGCGAGGCCGGGCTTCGTGGCGGACCAAAGGGCGACCTCTACATCTTCCTGTCGATTTCGCCCCACCCGCTTTTCAAGCGCGAAGAGGAAAACCTCTTTTGTCGCGTGCCGGTCAGCCTGACGACGGCGGCCCTGGGCGGCCATGTCGAGGTGCCGACGCTTGGCGGTGGCCGGGCGCGGATCTCGATCCCCGAGGGCACGCAGTCGGGCAAGCAGTTCCGCCTGCGCGGCAAGGGCATGCCGGCGTTGCGTGGTCAGGGCACGAGCGGCGATCTCTTCGTCGAAGTGACGGTCGAGACGCCGGTCAACCTCAGCAAGAAGCAGCAGGAGCTGCTCCGGGAATTCGAGAAGGCCGGCAGCGAGAAGAATTCGCCGGAGACGACGAACTTCTTCGCGCGCATCAAGGAATTCTTCAACGACCAGAAGGACTGAGGTCCTCAGGCGGCATCGAGAACGGCGGCGTAGCCCTGCTCGGTGCCGACGGCGAGGCATGAGCCGTCGTGCGCGAAGGCCATGCAGCTGATCGGCGGCAGGTCGTGCGCGACCACGCCGGCTTCGTCTTCACCGATCCATTGCATCCAGACCTTGCCGTCGCTCATGCCCGCCGCCACGAGGTCGAATTCGGGGTGGGTGGCGACGACTTGAACGATCGCTTCGCTTTCGGGGCCGATCTCGAGCGGCTCGCGGCCCATCGGGCCGCTGCGACCCGTGAAGGGCCAGCCGATGACCTGCGGCGCGCCGGCCGTCATGAGGACCTTGCCGCGATGTTCCCAGGCCACGGACTTGACCTTGGTTGGATAGCCGGTCATGCGCATGTCGGCCGCGTCCTCGATGCGCCAGCCGTGCAGCGCGCTTTCCTGCATGGTCGTCACGAGGAACTTGCCGTCCGGGCTCCAGCTGATGCCGAGGTGCGAGCCCTTCCAGTTCAGCACCGTGGCCGACTGCGCCGCGGACTTCGTCCACCACAGGGAGGCGCCGTTATAGTGCGATACGGCGATGCGCCTGCCCTTCGGATCGAAGGCGACGCCGGTTGCCGTGGTTGGATGGGTGAAGCGGCCGACGACCTGCTTGCCGTCCAGCACGATGGCTTCCTTGCCCAGCGTGAAGGCGACGAGGCCGGTGGCCTCGGAGGTGGCAATCGATTCGATCCACCGGCCCTTGTGCTCGAAGAGGACCTGGCTCTCGAGGCCCGGAACCGTGAGGACCAGACGGCCATCGTCGCCGCCTGACAGAAATCCGCCGCTTGGGTGACGGACGAGCGAGAGGACCGCGCCGGCGTGGACACGGGTCGTGTCCGGCTCCTTCTCGTCGGCGAAGAACCTCAATGTGCCGTCGCCGCAGGCGAAGGCGCCGATGCCGTCCCGATCGAAAGCGCAGGCCACGATGGGCGCATCGAGGGTCCAGGAGCGACCTCCTGCAATGGTGGGCTCAGCCATCGCGGTCACGCGACGCAGGCGGCAAAGCCGCCCTGCAGTTCAGTTTCGTCGAGATTGCGGCCGATGAAGACGATGCGGCTGAAGCGCTTCTCGCCTTCCTTCCACGGGCGCTGGAAATCCCCTTCCATGACCATGTGAACGGCCTGGCAAACGAGGCGCTCGTCGCGGCCGCGGATGTCGAGGATGCCTTTCATGCGCAGGATGTCCTGGCCCTTCTGCTGCAGCAGACCCTGCAGCCAGCTGGTGACGCGGTTGGCGTCGAGGGGCTGGTTGGTCGACAGGGAGACGCTCTGGATGTCGATCTGGTGCTCGTGATCGTGGTCGTGGTCATCCTGCGCGAGGAGGTGCGGCTCGAGCTCGAGGGCGCGCGACAGGTCGAAGGCGCCGCGGTCGAGGACCTTGTCGAGCTCGATCGCGCAGCGCTGGGTGTGGTGGATCGGCGCGATCGGGTTCAGGCGGCGGATCGCCTTCTCGACGCGGGCGAGTTCCTCGGCCGTCACAAGGTCGGTCTTGTTGAGGATGAGCTGGTCGGCGAAGGCCACTTGCTCGTGTGCTTCCTTCGAGTCCTTCAGGCGCTGGAGGATGTGCTTGGCGTCGATGACGGTCGTGACCGAGTCGAGGCGGGTGCGGGACTTGACGTCTTCATCGACGAGGAAGGTCTGGACTACTGGCGAGGGGTCGGCGAGGCCCGTCGTTTCCACGAGGATGGCGTCGAATTTCTCCTTGCGCTTCATCAGGCCGCCGAGGATGCGGATCAGGTCGCCCCGCACGGTGCAGCAGATGCAGCCGTTGTTCATCTCGAAGACTTCCTCGTCGGTGTCGACGACGAGGTCGTTGTCGATGCCGATCTCGCCGAACTCGTTGACGATGACGGCGTAGCGCTTGCCGTGCTGCTCGGTGAGGATGCGGTTCAGCAGCGTGGTCTTGCCGGCGCCGAGATAGCCGGTCAGCACGGTCACGGGAACTTGGGATGACATTTCAGACTCCGGATATTTCCGGTGTCATGAACCCTCAGCCATCGCCTCAGTCAAGAGGCGCGTGTTGTGGCGCATCATCGCCACGTAGGTGCCGGCCGGACCCGCGGGCGCAGAGAGGGCATCGGAATAGAGCTGGCCGCCGATCCTGGCGCCCGTCTCGCGGGCGATCTGCTCGATCAGGCGCGGATCGGTGATGTTCTCCACGAAAAGCGTCCTTATCTTTTCCCGACGGATCTGCTGGATCAGGCGCGCGACGCCCTTGGCAGAGGCCTGGGCTTCCGTCGATGTCCCGAGGGGAGCCAGGAACGTCACGCCGTAGGCGCTGCCAAAATAGCCGAAGGCGTCGTGGGAGGTGATCACGCGGCGCCGAGCCTGCGGGATCGCAATGAGGCTCTTGCGGATCTCGGCGTCGAGCAGCCGGAGCTCGGCTTCATAGGCTTTGGCGCGCGACCTGTAGGCCGCCGCATTGGCAGGGTAGGCCTTGGCCAAAGCCTCGGCGATGTTGGACACACACACGACAGCGTTGCGAGCGTCCTGCCAGGCGTGGGGGTCGACGCCGCTGCCATGGCCAGCATGCTTCAGCGGCAGAGGCTTGACGGATTTCGAGACCTCGATGATCGGCGCCTTTGCCCCGGATGATTGCGCGAGACGTTTCAGCCAGGGTTCGAACCCCAGGCCGTTGGCCAGAATGATGTCGGCGGCCGCCAGCCTGCGGGCGTCGGCGGGTGTTGGTTCAAACCCATGCGCGTCGCTGTCGGGGCCGATCAGCACCGTCAGCTTTATATCCTCGCCGCCCACGCGTTCGGTCATGTCGCCCAGGATGGAGAAGCTCGCGACAACTTCGAGGGGTTTGGCGTTTGCGGGCGCAATCCAGGCGAACAGCAAGCCCAAGAGCAAACAAGTGATGCGTGTCATCGTCGTGCCTCCTTCGGGTCGTGATAATGGGGACGTCGCAGCAGCCTTGCCAGAAGACCAGAGCGGGTGCCCAGAATGATCGAGCCGATATAGATCGCTGCTGCGGTCATTACGATTGACGGGCCCGAGGCGAGCTCGACGTGGAAAGACACGAGCAGGCCGGTCAGGCTTGCGAACATGGCAAAGATCGTGGCCGTGACGATGATCGTTCCCAGGTTCTCGGACCAGAAGCGGGCGGCCAA
>JBEIHO010000020.1:0-48907 GCA_040381215.1 Alphaproteobacteria bacterium
GATCGGGAAGAACGAGCTCTCGGTGAACGAGACCGCTGCCAGGACCCACAGGGCGCTGGGACGGTCGGCAAGAAGCACCAGGCGGTCATAGAGGCTGCGGATCATGGCGTGGACCTGTAAGCAAGCAGGCCCATCGTTAGCTGAAGCCCCGCGCGGCCGCAATGTCAGCGGGAAACCAGGCGTCCCCGGACAAGCCCCCTGAGCGCATTGCCAAACCAGACCGTCCCCCGCTCAAGGTCATGGGGGTAGAGCACGGCCTCGACCACGGGCTGCCGCCCGCGGGCCAGCATCTCCCGCCGCAGGCAGCCGTTCAGCAGGCCTGATGTCACGGGTGGCGTCGCCCAAGTGCCGTCGCGCTCGATGAAAAGGTTCGACCGGCACCCCTCGGTCAGTTCGCCGCGCTCATTGAAGAGAAGGACCTCCTCAATCGCGGGCCAAGACGGTTTCAACCGCTCCAGCGCCTCGTAAGGCTCCCGCCGCGTCGTCTTGTGGTAGAGCCGCCAATCCGACGACTGCACGGGACCGTCGGCGAGCACGAAAGGCCACTCTTGCGGCGTCGCTTCAAGCGGAAAGGCCTCGACCTGGGTGTCGCCGTGCGCCCCAAGCGTAAGCCTCAGCCGATGCACGCGATCAAGCCGCGAGCCAACCGCGTTGACATGCGCCATGACGCGCTCGGCGTCGAACCGGTAACCGAAATAGCGCGCAGACTCTCCAAGCCGCGCCAGATGATGATCCTGCAGGTAGACGCCAGCGCCCGGCGTCCAGCGCATCGTCTCGATCAGCCGGAACGGGCTTCCCGTTTCGGTGAAGAACCGTGCCTTGAGACGCGCCTCGGCAAATTCGCTGTCGCCTTCGCTGTCCCAGACAATGCCGCCACCGATGCCAAGCGTGCCGCCGGCGTCATCCAGCGACAGCGTTCGGATCGCGACATTGAAGGACATGTGTCCAGGTCCGGCAGCGCCCACGGCTCCGCAATAGATCCCGCGTGCCTCGGCTTCGGTTTCGGCAATGATCTCCATGGCCCTGATCTTGGGGGCGCCCGTCACCGAACCGCAGGGAAACAGCGCCGGAATGATGGTCGCGAAGGACGCCTCCTGCGCCAGCACGCCTTTCACCGTCGACGTCATCGTGTGGTAGGTCGGATAGGTCTCGACCGTGCACAGGTCCTCGACCTTCACGCTGCCAGCCGTGCAGATGCGAGAGAGGTCGTTGCGCATGAGATCGACGATCATCAGGTTTTCGGCGCGCTGCTTGGGGTCGGCCTGCAGCGCAAGCGCCCGTTCGCGGTCCTTCATCAGGATCGGGTGGCGCCCCGTCGTTCCCTTCATCGGCCGCACATGAATGTCGCGGCCGCGCACGCCGAAGAATGTCTCCGGCGAGAAGGACAGCACATCTTCATCTGCGAAATGAAGCAGCGCGCATCCGCCCGCCCGCGCCCGCTCGCGCAAGGCCCGGTAGAGCGCCGGAACATGCGTCACCGGCCCGGTCCTGATCTTGAACGTCAGGTTGACCTGGTAGACATCGCCCGCGCCGATCAGCGCATGCACATGGTCGAACGCCCGCTGATAGTCGTCCCGTGAGATCGTTTCCCGCGCATCGATGGCATCCTGCGCGTGCGCACCGCAGCGGGCGAGGAACCGCGCGCGCGCTGCGCCGGAAAGCGGCGTCGCGCGTCCATAGGCGACAAAGCGCAGGAGCGGCCGCTCGCACGGGGGCAGCAACCGACGCAACCGCGGCTCGAAGCAGTAACCAAGTTCGTATGCCATGTACCCGGCAACCCACCGGCCGTCGGCAACCAGCGCGTCAAGCCGCGCAAGGGCGGGGCCGGCCTCCGAGGGCGCTCGAACCAGCACGTCCTCGACAGGGTCCTCGAGCAGCAACCCGCCACGCTCCGGCCATGTCGCGTCATCCAGCAACGCAAAGGCTGGCCTGTCTTTCCAGGTCTCGGGCATATCTTGGCTTGACATGGATCAGGCTGGAACCAAACTCTTTGCGCATGACAGGGGCTTGGCCGCCGCGAGCGGCCACCCGCCCCGTTCTGGAAAAAGGTGACGAACAATGCAATGCGTCCGGAGCGCATAGATGTCGAGGCCTGTATTGCCCGGAAGCCCGTTTTTCCTCGGTTTTGACGAGATCGAGCGCCTCGTTGAATTCGCCAGCCGCAGCTCGGCCGAGGCATTCCCGCCACTCAACATCGAGCAGTTCCCCGACGGCACCATCCGCATCACCATTGCCGTGGCAGGCTTTGCCCCCGAGAACCTGGCCGTAACGGTATGCGACCGGGAACTCACCGTCAGGGGCGAAAGAAAGCCGGCCGGTGAGGGAAAGACCTATCTTCACAAGGGAATTGCCGCCCGCTCATTCACCCGCAGCTTCGCCCTCGCCTCGAGCCTCGAGGTCGTTTCGGCCTCGCTTGGAAACGGCCTGTTGAGGATAATCCTGAATCAGGCCCGCCGAACCCCGGAAATCGTTCAGATTCCGATCACGGTCGATTGAAGGCGCGCCTGCCATTCAATTTCCGTAATTGCCTCCCATATAGATTGAAGCAGCGGTGGACGGATTGTCGGCGCTGCGTAAAGGGAGTGTTTCCTATGCAGGAGAAACCGGCAGCGTCTGGATTGCAGGGTAACGGGGCGGAAGTGTTCGGCCACCTCCTTGCCGAGAATGTCGTTTACGTTCGCGAAACCCCGGCCGCCGACCTCGTGTCGTCGGGCCTCGTGTCACCCAAGACGCGCCTCGACCCGGTGCAGAAATACTTCGTGGTCTGCGCTGTTGATGGCCGCCCGCTGGCGGTCCTCGACAACCGGGAACTGGCCTTTGCCGCGGCCCGTGAACACGACATGCAACCGGTCAGCGTGCACTGAGATCAGGCAGCCCGCGACCCGGCGGGCGGCTCCGTGAGCAGCGCATAGAGCGCGTCGGCGCTTGTCGCCGCGCGCAACTGCTCGCAAGTACCCGCATGGCGCAGCAGCCGCGAGACCCGCGCCAGCGCCTTGAGATGATCGGCACCGGCCTCGGCGGGCGTCAGCAGCAGGAAGACAAGGTCCACCGGAACGTCATCAGGCGCATCGAAATCGATCGCCGTTTGCAGCCGGGCAAATACACCTACGATGCGTTCAAGCCGCGGCAGCCGGCCATGCGGGATCGCAACGCCGCGGCCAACGGCCGTGCTGGCAAGCTTTTCGCGCTCCCATAACGCCTCGAAGATGACCGCGCCGTCCAGGCCTACACGCGATCCCACGATCGCAGCCAGGTCCTGGAGCAGCTTGCGCTTGTTGCCCGCCTTCAGGCCGCAGAACACGTCGGACGGGCTGAGGATGTCGGCGACGTTCATGACATCCCTGCCGCCGGAAAACGGACGCGCTGACGCGTCACCGCTGGGTCAGGTCCATGTTCGGATCGATCCAGCCGATATTGCCGTCCGCACGCCTGTACACCACGTTCAGCCCGCCATGGGCGGCGTTGTGGAACACAAGGGCAGGGGCCTCCATGAGGTCGAGCTGCATGACAGCCTCGCCGACGGACATCTTGCGCACCTGCGTGGTCCCTTCCGAAACGACGATCGGATTGAAGGGCCCCGAATGCTGGTGGTCCTCGCCATGTTCGGCGGAGATGACCTGCTCGCGCGCCGGCAGGATGTCATAGGCCGCCTTGGTCGGGCTGTGATGGTCGCGCAGCCGTCCCTTGTGGCGCTGCGCGCGCTTGTCCATGCGCTCGATCGCGCCATCGAAGCTGGCATAGATGTCCGCCGACTTGTTCTGCGCGTGCAGGTACAGGCCCGAGGCGAGATGGACCGAGCAATCGGTGCGGTAGGTATGCCCATCCCGCGAGAACGTGACCGAGCCATCGACGGGCCGGTCGAAATACCTTCCGACGGACTGCGTCATGCGCGTCTGCACATAGTCGCGAAGCGAATTGCCGATATCGATCTGCTTGCCGGTGATGCTGAGTTCCATGGCACGTCGGATCCCTGGTTGTTGTGCACTGCCACCTAAATGCGTTTCGCGAAGCCGTTGCGCTGGCCCTTTCCGAATCTGGCCATGCGCGGGGGCGTGTTCAAGGGGCTGCCCCGCCGGGCGATGATGCCGTCATCTGCTTGATCTTCTTGCGATCCACTGACGATGGAATTCGCATCGCCTCCCTGTATTTTGCAACCGTCCGCCGCGCGATGTCCACGCCGGAACCACGCAGGACCTCGACGATCTTGTCATCCGACAGAACGGCGGTTGCACTCTCGCCATCGATCATTTCGCGGATGCGATGGCGGACGGACTCCGCCGAATGCGCTTCTCCGCCCTCGGAAGACTGGATCGCCGACGAGAAGAAATATTTGAGCTCGAACGTGCCTCGCGGCGTGGCCATGTATTTATTGGCCGTCACGCGGCTGACGGTCGATTCATGCATGCCGGTCGCCTCGGCAATCGCCTTGAGGTTCATCGGCCTGAGATGTGACACGCCATGCGCAAGGAAGCCGTCCTGCTGCCGAACGATCTCGCTCGATACCTTCAGGATCGTTCGGGCGCGTTGCTCGAGGCTGCGCACAAGCCAGTTCGCGTTGTTGAGCTGCTCCGTCACATACGCCTTGGCATCCCGGTCCTTGCCGCCGACCGTGGCTGCGTAGCGGGAATTGACGAGCACCCGCGGCAGCGTCTCGCTATTGAGTTCGACATGGAACCCGCCTTGCGCCGAGGCCCGGACATGGATGTCGGGTACGACGGGCTGCACCGGCTCGCTGCCAAACTTGAGGCCAGGCTTGGGATTGAGTTGCCGGATCTCGGCGACCATGTCCGCAAGGTCTTCGGCGCAAACCCCCGTAAGCCGCAGGAGGCCTGCCATGTCCCTCTTCGCCAGCAGCGGCAGGTTGTCGAGCAGCGCCTGCATGGCCGGATCAAGCCGGTTGCGTTCCTTCAGCTGCAGCGCCAGGCACTCGGCAAGCGAGCGGGCGCCAACGCCCGACGGATCGAACGTATGGATCCTGGCGAGCACGGCTTCGATCGCGCTGACCGGAACCACCAGGGTTTGCGAGATGGTGGCGAGGTCGGCGAGCAGGTAGCCGCATTCATCGATCATGTCGATGAGATAGGCGCCGATCAGCTTGTCGCGCGGATCGATGCAGGCAAGCTGGAGCTGCGCCTCGAGATGTTCATGCAGGTTGGGCGCGCGCGTCAGCGTCGCCTCGATTGACAGCGCATCCTCGTCATCGCTGCGGCCGCCGCGTCCCTCGATCATGGAAGAGCTGCCGCTGTCCCGCGGCGCTTCCTGCGCCCGGTCGCTCGCGGCATCCTCGCCATAGACATTGTCGTAATCCGTATCGACCGCCTCGGCGGCATTCGCCGGCGGCGCATCTTCGGACAATGTCAGGGACGCACCGTCGCCAGCCACAGGCTCGGCCTCGCGCTCGGCCGGGGCCTCGCCCTCCTCGCGCTCCAGAAGCGGGTTGCGTTCCAGTTCCTGCTCGACGAAGACCTGCAGGTCGAGGTTCGACATCTGCAGCAGCTTGATCGCCTGCTGCAGCTGGGGCGTCATGACCAGCCCCTGGCCCTGCCGGATCTCGAGTCTCTGGTTCAGCGCCATGGGACGTTGATCCTACAGGGAGAATTTCTCGCCGAGATAGACCCGGCGCACGTCGGTGTTGGAAACAATCTCGTGAGGCGTACCCTCGGTCATGACCTCGCCATCGTGGATGATGTACGCGCGGTCGATGATGTCGAGTGTCTCGCGAACATTGTGGTCCGTGATCAGGACGCCGATACCGCGCTCCTTTAGGTGATGAACCAGCTTGCGGATGTCGCCGATCGCAATCGGGTCGATGCCGGCGAAGGGTTCGTCCAGCAGCATGAACGAAGGCTGCGTCGCCAGCGCCCGCGCGATTTCCACGCGCCGCCGCTCGCCACCGGACAGGGCCAGGGCAGGGGCGCGCCGCAGGTGCTCGATGGAAAATTCGGCCAGGAGGTCGTCGACCAGCTGCTGGCGTTTCTCCCGGTCCCGCGCGACCAGTTCGGCAACGGCCAGCAGGTTCTGCTCGACCGTCAGTCCACGGAAGATCGATGCCTCCTGGGGCAGGTACCCGATACCCAGACGCGCGCGCCGGTACATCGGAAGCACCGTGATGTCGTGCCCGTCGAGAAGGATCTGGCCACTGTCAGCCGGAATGAGGCCCGTGATCATGTAGAAGCAGGTCGTCTTGCCGGCGCCATTGGGTCCAAGCAGGCCGACCGCCTCGCCGCGCCGGACCTGGAGCGAAACGCCCCGGACAACCGGGCGACGACGGAAGCTCTTTCCGATCTGGTTCACGACCAGGCCGGTCTGTTCGGCCACGAGGTGTGGCCGTTCATACTCGAAGCTATCCGTGCCGGCTGTGTTCATGTGTCAGGTGCTCGAAGGCGCTTTACGAATTCATTGCAGCGATAAGAGGACCGTTGGCCTTAAAGTTGCGTTGAAATTCAGGGATTTGATCCGTTTTCTTTCTTTTCGCCGCCGGTTTTTGGCAGGGATCCGGGCACCGGCAGCTTGAGCGGCTTCGTCGGAACGAAAATTCCGGTGACACGACCGTCAGGTCCGCCGCCCAGCAGGTCCGCTTTTCCTGTCGCAAGGTTAACCACGAGTGAAGAGCCCTGCATCGCGTTAGGACCTTTCACGAGCGTTACCTTCCCCGAAAGCTTCACCACGCGCTCGGAAATGTCATAGACCGCCGTGCTTCCCGTGGCCTGTCCCTGCGGGGATGACAGGATCACCGAACCATTGGCCTCGATATGCTCGATCGAACCACGCGCCACCTTGATCGACAGCGTGTCCGAGCGAAGGATCAGGTTTCCCTGCATGACCCGCACATTGCCTGAATAGGTCGCAGTCTCGGCCCGCATGTCGGCGGTCGTCGAATCCGCCGTGATCGCAATGGGCTGGTCGCTGTCGCGTCCCATCCCCGAAAACGGATTGGGCACGCCCTGCGCGACGGCCGCCGGGGCAGTCCCCGCCAGTGACAGGGTTGAGAGCAGCAGAAGTGTCTGGATCCTCACGCGTTTTTACCTCTTTTTCGGCGTTGCGGCCGGGCTGCGAAGGGTAGTGTCCTTTTCATCATCGCCGACGGCCTGTGCGATCCCTTCGGGGTTCGATGTGGCCGCCTCGGCCGCGGCGCCCTTGCGCGCGGCCGGGAAATAATTGGTGGACACGCCACCCGTGAACTTCAGGATGCCGGGATCCTTCATGCCCTCGAAGCGCTCCGCGGTGATGATGCCCAGCGGGCCCTGGCACCTGATCGGCGTGTCGCCCTTCAACAGGCCGGACCCGAAATCGTATCGCGCGGATTCCGTATGGCACTCGTAGCCGCGGTCCGAATAGATGTTGATCGTCTTCTTCAGGTCCAGGACCTTCCCCTCGACATCAAGCACCCCCTCGAGGGCGCCCACCTGCAGCCAGCTCTTGTCCTGCATCGTGATGTCGGCCTTCACGTCATCGATGGTCATCCGGCTGGCCTTTCCCGGCTCCACCGACGCCCCCTTGGCGGTCACCGTGAAGGGTTGGCCACGCCCGTCCGTTCCGATCAGCTTGGGAGCGACCAGCGCCCGGTCTGCCGTGATTTCCTTCAGCTCTGTCGCCGTGACGCGGATGGTTTCACCGTCACGCCCGTTGGCGGAATAGATGATGACCATGGCAACCAGGCTCAGCGCCACCACCGGCAGCATCACCTTCATGATCCGCACGAAACGCGAGTAGCCGGCCGTGGTATCGGCCCGCTGCCTGTCGCGCATCTCCCACCGCTCGAGCCGCGAGCGCGGCTCGGGTCCCTGTTCCGGAGCCGGAACAAGGCGGCCTGTCGCGGGGTCCTGGATGTAGCGCGCCATGATCGGCTTGGGCCCTAGGCCACGCCGGCGCGCAGGCAATCGTGGATGTGCACGATACCCACCGGCCGCGGACGCGGGGCATTGGCTTCGTCATCTCCGACGACAAACAGGCAGGTCACGGGCGTGTCGTGCTGGTTCATGATGCGCAGCGCCTCCGCGCCCAAGGCCCCGGCACGGATCAGCCGCGGATGCGTGGTCATGACCTCGCCAGCCTTGCAGCGCAGCAGGTCGCCTTGCATGTGCCGCCTCAGGTCACCATCGGTGATGACGCCCGCAAGGCCACCATCGGCATCCACGACCCCGGCGCAGCCAAAGTGCTTGGAGGTCATCTCGAGCAGGACCTCGCTCATGATGGCGTCATGCCGGACCAGCGGCAGCTCGCTGCCGGTGTGCATGATGTCGGCGACCCGCACGAGCTTTCGGCCGAGCGAGCCACCCGGATGCAGGGCACGATAGTCATCGGCCGTGAAACCGCGCCGCTTCATCAGCGCAACGGCAAGTGCATCTCCGAGGGCCAGCGTCATCGTGGTCGATGTGGTCGGCGCAAGGCCCATCGGGCAGGCCTCGGGCGAGGGCGGCAGGATCAGCGGCACATCGGCGTGTTGCGCCAGCGGTGACTGCGCACCGCTGGTGATCGCGATGACCGGAATGCCGGCGCGACGCGTATATTCGATGATGTCGGTCAGTTCCTGCGTCTTGCCCGAGTTCGACAGCAGCAGCGCGGCGTCCTTGCGCGTGACGAAGCCAAGGTCGCCATGGCTGGCCTCGCCCGGATGCACGAACTGCGACGGTGTTCCCGTCGATGCAAAGGTGGCTGCAATCTTCGTGCCCACAAGGCCGCTCTTGCCCATGCCCGAAACGATGACGCGCCCCTCGACCCCCATGAGCAGGTCGACGGCCTTCGAGAACCTCAGGTCCAGCGAGCGCGCCAGCTCGCCAAGCGCTTCGCCTTCGGTGACAAGCACCCGGCGCGCCGCTTCCAGGTCGGCACTTGTTTTGTGTGAGGCTACTGTTTCAACTGGCGCGGCTGTCATTGGACCTACTCGTCATTGGTCGCAATCTGCCCCGAAAGGAAACCGTCACGGCAACGGGGTTTGCGACAGGCGCCACAGCGCAAAAAACGGTAGCATGGATTATGATCCCTTGGGTCCCGGGAATCAAGCAATTGACCGCAGGAAGCTTGGGGTATTCCGGGCGCACAAATCCGGGATAAAGCAGGAGCGAGGGTGCCGTGCGCGTCAATCGCACGCGCGGTCCGCAAGCCCATCCGGTTTCAATGAGCGAAAATGTCGTCTTCCGGCCAGCCGCCCAGGTCGAGAGCGGCGCGCGTGCCGACGAAGCTGAAGCATTTCTGGGCCAGCTCGAGCCGGCCTTCGCGCACAAGCATCGCCTCGAGCGCCGCCTTCAGTTTGTGCAGGTGCAGGACGTCGGAAGCCGCATAGGCCAGCTGCGCGTCACTCAGTTTGGCCGCACCCCAGTCGGAGCTCTGCTGCTGCTTGGACATGTCGACGTCCAGCAGCTCCTTCACCAGGTCTTTCAGCCCATGCTTGTCGGTGTAGGTTCGCACCAGCTTGGACGCGATCTTGGTGCACCACAGCGGGGCGACGGAGACATTCAGGTACCGCTGGAAAACCGCTACGTCGAAGCGGGCATAATGAAAGATTTTGACCACATCAGTGTCTTCCAGCAGCCGCGCCAGATTGGGGGCCCGGTAGCTTTTCCGGTCAAGACGCACGACATGGCAATGCCCGTCGCCGCCCGACAGCTGCGCAAGGCAGAGCGAGTCGCGAAGAGGGTTGAGGCCTAGCGTTTCCGTGTCGATCGCCACGCTCTTGCCGAAATCGACGCCGCCGGGCAGGTCGCCCTCGTGAAAATGGATTTTCATGCGGCGCTTTCCGCGGGATCTAACAGTCGGGAATGGTGCCCAGAAGAGGACTCGAACCTCCACACCTTGCAGTACTAGTACCTGAAACTAGCGCGTCTACCAATTCCGCCATCTGGGCAAGCAAGAGCAGTCAAGGGCGGGAGTGGTATCCGCCAAGACCCGTCCCTGTCAACGGAAACGCAACAAAACGACCCTTCAATGATGCCGCGCTTTTGGCTATCAACCCCCAACCCAGCCGTCGCTCGAGGATTTTACCCGTGCCGCAACCCACATCAGCCAAGCTTGTCACCGTGTTCGGCGGCTCCGGTTTCGTCGGAAAACAGGTCGTCCGGCGCCTCGCCCGTGATGGCTATCGCATCCGGGTAGTCACCCGCAGGCCCAACCAGCACCTGGAGCTCAAGCCGCTGGGCGAGGTGGGACAGATTGCCTTGGTAAAGGGCGACGTCCGCGACCCCGCGCAGGTGCGAAGCGCAATTGCTGGCGCGGCCTGCGTGGTCAACTTGGTCGGAATCTTGCGACCCGGCGGCGGTCAGTCGTTCGAAGACGTCCACGCCGCAGCCCCCGACACCCTGGCCCAGGCCTGTGCCGCCGAGGGTGTGGAGCAGTTGGTGCAGATGTCGGCGATTGGCGCCGACCCTGATTCGAATTCGGCCTATTCCCGCAGCCGCGCCGAGGGGGAAGCTGCCGTTCGCGCCGCCTTCCCGGCGGCGGTCGTGCTGCGGCCCTCGGTGATCTTCGGTGCCGGGGATGGTTTCTTCAATCTGTTCGCCGGCCTCATGCGGATGGCGCGGGTTTTCTTCCCGTCCTTCGGCGGCGGCAGCACCCGTTTCCAGCCCGTCTATGTGGGCGATGTCGCCGATGCGGTCGCGGTTGCCCTGCAGGCGCCCGCATGCAAGGGGCGGACGTTTGAGCTCGGTGGCCCGGCGGCGATGTCGTTGCAGGAGATCCTCGACCTGATCGCCCGCGAGACGGGCCGCTCGTTCATCTATGTGCCCGTTCCCTTCTTCATGCTGGACATCGTGGGGCTGCTCTTCGGCTGGCTGCCGTTCGCGCCAATGACCTACGATCAGGCCAAGTTGCTGCGAAAAGACAATGTCGTGAAGGCGGGTCCGGACGCTGCCTCTGTCGGCACATTTGCTGATCTCGGGCTGGTGCCAACACCGGCCGAGGCGATCGTGCCGTCATATCTCTATGCGTATCGTCCTGCCGGACAGTACGCCGATATCGGCCAGGCCTGAGGGCAGGGCGCCGTCAGGCGAGGATGAATTCCTTGGTGACCAGGTAGCTCAGCATCAGGGTGCCGATGAAGATCCGGTACCAGGCAAACACCCCAAAACCATGGTTCGCCACGAAGGCGAGGAACATGCGCGCCACATAATAGGCGCTGATGAAAGCGACGACGAACCCGATCCCCAGCACCAGGAAATCGGACGAATGCAGTTCGTTCCAGTGCTTGTAGAGAGAGTAGGCGGAAGCGCCGAACATCGTCGGGATCGCAAGGAAGAACGAGAACTCCGCCGCCGCGCTGCGCTCGACCTTCATCACCAGCGAGCCCATGATTGTCGCGCCCGAGCGTGAGACGCCCGGAACCAGCGCCAGGCACTGGCAAAGCCCGATCTTGAGGTAAAGCGACAGCGGGAAGTCCTCGACCGAGTAATACTGGGGTATCTTCACCAGGCGCTCGATGTAGAGGATCGCGAACCCGCCCAGGACCAGCGTTACGGCGACCACGTATTTCGAGAACAGGTACGTGGTGATGAAATCCGACAGCAGCACGCCAAGAAAGGCGGCGGGCAGGAACGCCACGAAAAGTCCGAGAGCGAACCGGCGCGCGTTCTCGTTGAACGGAATGGCCTTCGTCACCTTCCACAGATAATCGAAATAGATGAGGCAGATCGACAGGATCGCGCCGAACTGGATGAAGATCTCGAACACGCCGCCAGGCGGCACATCGAGATCGAGCAATTCCTTGACCAGGATCATGTGTCCCGTGGACGAGATTGGCAGGAATTCGGTGATGCCCTCCACCAGCGCAAGGATGACGGCCGATACGATTTTCCAGAGAAGTTCCATGGGCCCTGCAGGATGCAAGTGGGGAGGGAAAAGGCCGCGAACCGTACATCACGGGTGAGGAACCTACAAACGCGCAGCTTTCATGGCGTTTATTGGCTAAAGGGTCCGATTCGGCCACAATAGATGCGAAATTCAGAGGAGGCTTACCCAGATCAAGAAAAAGAACCAAAAAAAGGTAAGCAATACTGTCTATAATAGAGATTTCGCGCTTGCGAAGAAATTTTTTGTCCCTATACGGATCCCTTGCGGATGAAAATTTCGGGCGCGACCAATGGCTGACAACAAGATGCTTCGCTTTGTATCGCTGCGGCGTGCCATGCCCGAAAAGCGGGCAGCCAAGACCCGCAGGGCGGACTTCGACGAGATCTATGCCGAGTTTCCTGCCGCCGGCGCCCAGGAGCAGTCCAGCCGTTGCTCGCAATGCGGGGTACCGTTTTGCCAGGTCAGCTGTCCGCTGCAGAACAACATCCCCGACTGGCTGAAACTGACCGCCGAAGGCCGGCTCGAGGAAGCCTACGAGGTCTCGCAGGCCACCAACAACATGCCCGAGATCTGCGGCCGCATCTGCCCGCAGGACCGTCTGTGCGAAGGCAGCTGCGTCATTGAGCAGTCAGGGCATGGCACCGTGACGATCGGCGCGGTCGAGAAATACATCACCGACACCGCCTGGGAGAGCGGCTGGGTCAAGCCACTGGTCCCCGGAAAGCCGAGCGGCCGGTCGGTCGGCATCATCGGAGCGGGTCCCGGCGGCCTTGCTGCAGCCGAGCAACTCCGCCTTCGAGGCCACGCTGTCACGGTCTACGACCGTTATGACCGGGCAGGGGGCTTGCTCATCTACGGCATTCCCAATTTCAAGCTCGAAAAGGACGTGGTCGCTCGCAGGACTGACCGTCTCGCGGCTGCCGGCATCGAGTTCCGCTTGAACCAGGACATTGGTGGCAAGCAGTCATTCGCAAGCCTGCGCAGCCGGCATGACGCCGTCCTGATCGCAACCGGCGTCTACAAGGCAAGGGACCTGGCAGCGCCAGGTGTGGGCCTCAAGGGGATCGTGCCGGCGCTGTCCTACCTGACCGCATCCAACCGCGTCTGTCTGGGTGACAAGGTCAAGGCCTGGGACGACGGCACGTTGAACGCAAGCGGACGCAACGTGGTCGTCATTGGCGGCGGCGACACGGCCATGGATTGCGTGCGTACGGCTGTAAGGCAGGGCGCAAAATCCGTGACATGCCTCTATCGGCGCGACCGCGAGAACATGCCCGGGTCGCTGCGCGAGGTGGGCCATGCCGAGGAGGAAGGCGTCGTCTTCACCTGGCTTGCGGCACCAAAGGCATTTGTCGGCGACAACAATGTCTCCGGCGTCAAGGCGATACGCATGCGCCTGAGTGCGCAGGACGGTTCCGGCCGTCAGGCCCCCGAGGAAATCCCCGGCAGCGACTTCACCATTGCCGCCGACATGGTGATCCTCGCGCTTGGTTTCGACCCGGAGGAAATAAACCACGCCTTCGGCGAGCAGGATCTTGCCATCAGCAAGTACGGCACCCTGAAGATCGACCCGCGCACCATGATGACATCCTTGCCCGGCGTCTTTGCCGCCGGTGACATCGTGCGTGGCGCATCGCTTGTCGTCTGGGCCATCAAGGATGGCCGCGACGCAGCCGACGCAATCGACAACTGGCTTGAAACCGTCGCGCAGGGCGCGCGGACCGCAGCGGAGTAGCGCCATGACGCAGGACATCACGCAGGAAATCGCGCGCTACAACGCCAATGCCAGGCACCTCGAGGAGAACCACTGCTACGACCCCGGACAGGAGCGCGACGCCTGTGGCGTTGGCCTCGTGGCCGCAATCGACGGCCAGCCGCGCCGCGAGATCGTCCTTCATGCCATCAACGCGCTGAAATGCGTCTGGCACCGGGGAGCGGTCGACGCCGACGGAAAGACCGGCGATGGCGCCGGCATTCACATCCAGGTTCCCCAGTCCTTCTTTGCCGACGAGGTCCGCCTCACCGGTCACCCGCTGCAGTCAGGCCGAATTGGCATCGGCATGATCTTCCTGCCGCGGACCGATTACGCCGCCCAGGAGACCTGCCGCACGATCGTCGAGGCCGAGATCCTGCGCTTCGGCTATTACATCTATGGCTGGCGCCAGGTGCCGGTCGATATCTCCGTGATCGGCGAGAAGGCCAACGCGACGCGCCCCGAGATCGAGCAGATCATGTTCGACACCGGCGACACGAAAAGTGTCGAGGAAGTCGAACGCGACCTCTTCATCATACGCCGCCGCATCGAGACACAGGTCCGTCGCGCGTCGATCCCGAATTTCTACGTATGCTCGCTCTCGACCCGGTCGCTGATCTACAAGGGGATGTTCCTCGCCGAGCAATTGTCGGTGTTCTACCCTGACCTGATGGACGAACGCTTTGTTTCGCCCATGGCGATCTTCCACCAGCGCTATTCCACCAACACCTTTCCCACGTGGTACCTCGCGCACCCCTTCCGGATGATCGCCCACAACGGCGAGATCAACACCATCAAGGGCAACACCAACTGGATGAAAAGCCATGAAGTTCGCATGGCCAATGAATCCTTCGGCGATTATCAGGAAGACATAAAGCCGATCATTCAGCCCGGCTCCTCCGACTCCGCGGCACTCGACGCCGTGTTCGAGGTTCTCTGTCGCGCGGGCCGTTCCGCGCCCATGGCAAAGACGCTCCTCATTCCCGAGGCCTGGTCGAAGAGCCAGGTATCGATGCCCGAGCCCCATCGCGCGATGTACCAGTACGCCAACGCCGTGATGGAGCCTTGGGATGGTCCCGCGGCACTTGCCATCACGGACGGGCGCTGGGTCGTGGCGGGGCTGGACCGCAACGGCCTGCGGCCGCTGCGCTTCTCGATCACCAAGGACGGACTTCTGTTCGTGGGCTCCGAGACCGGCATGGTTGTGCTGCCCGAGCCCTCGATCGCGCGCAAGGGCAGGGTCGGCCCCGGCCAGATGATCTGTGTCGACCTCGAGAAGGGTCGCTTCTACGACGATCGCGAGATCAAGGATGAACTCGCGGCCTCCGACAAGTTCGAGGACTGGACCAAGAATATCGTCGAGCTTGACCCGATCATCGGGCCAGGGCCTGAACCACGCATGTTCGAGGAAAAGTCGGACCTGCGCAGGCGCCAGCTGGCAGCAGCGCTCTCGATGGAAGACCTCGAGATGGTGCTCCATCCCATGGTCGAGGACAGCAAGGAGCCCGTGGGCTCGATGGGTGACGACGCCCCTCTAGCCGTACTCTCCCAGCAATACCGGCCGCTGTCGCATTATTTCCGGCAGAATTTCAGCCAGGTGACAAACCCGCCCATCGACAGTCTGCGCGAAGACCGCGTGATGAGCCTGCGCACGCGCTTCAAGAACCTGGGCAACGTGCTCGCCCAGAACAAGACGCAGCTCGAGGTGTTCACGCTGGAAAGCCCCGTGATCTCGACCGGCATGTACGATCGGATGAAGGAGCACCTCAAGGATCGCTTCTACGAGATCGACTGCACCTTCGAGGTGCGCGACGGCAAGGCAGATGACGGCGCCCTCAAGTCCGCGCTCGACAAGATCTGCGCGCAGGCCGAGGAGGCGGTGAGAAGCGGCTACGCGCATCTCATCCTGACCGACGAGCGCGTCGGCCCGACAGTCGCGGCCATGCCGATGATCCTGGCCACGGGCGCTGTGCACTCGCACCTGGTTCGCACGCAGCTGCGCACCTTCACCTCGCTCAATGTGCGCTCGGCCGAGTGCATGGACACCCACTACTTCGCCGTCCTGATCGGCGTGGGTGCGACCACGGTCAACGCCTACCTCGCGCAGGAATGCATTGCCGACCGCCATGCCCGCGGCCTGTTTGGCAGCCGGCGGCTGGGCGAATGCGTGAAGAGCTACCTCGACAGTGTCAGCGCAGGCCTGCTCAAGATCATTTCGAAAATGGGCATCTCCGTCATCTCGTCCTATCGCGGCGGCTACAATTTCGAGGCTGTGGGCCTGTCGCGCTCGATGGTTGCCGACTATTTCCCCGGCATGCCCTCTCGCATCTCGGGTATCGGCCTCGCCGGTATCCAGAAGCGGATCTGCCGCCAGCACGCCCGGGCCTTTGCCAGCGATGTGGCGGCACTGCCCATTGGCGGTCTCTATCGCTACCGCGCCGGCGGCGAGGCGCACGCGCACTCTGCCGAGACCATCCACCTGCTGCAGTCGTCGGTCACGCTTGAAAGCCGCTCGACGTTCCGCAGGTACACCGACGCAGTCCGCAAGTCACCGCCGACCAGCCTGCGCCACCTGATGGATTTCCGTCCACGCGGCGCGGCGCCGGTGCCGGCCGAGGATGTGGAATCCATCACCGAGATCAGCAAGCGCTTCGTGACGCCAGGCATGTCCCTCGGCGCGCTCTCACCCGAGGCGCACGGTACGCTGAACATCGCCATGAACCGGATCGGCGCCAAGTCCGACTCCGGCGAGGGCGGCGAGGATCCGTCGCGCTTCAAGCCGAGCCCGAATGGCGACAACGCCAACTCGGCGATCAAGCAGATTGCGTCAGGCCGCTTCGGCGTCACGGCCGAATATCTCAACCAGTGTCGCGAAATCGAGATCAAGGTGGCGCAAGGGGCAAAGCCCGGCGAAGGCGGGCAGTTGCCAGGCTTCAAGGTCACGGAGCTCATAGCGAAGTTCCGCCACGCGACCCCCGGCGTCATGCTGATCTCGCCGCCGCCGCACCACGACATCTATTCGATCGAGGATCTCGCGCAGCTCATCTACGACCTGAAGCAGATCAACCCGGACGCGCGCGTGTGCGTGAAGCTTGTGGCATCGACCGGCATCGGCACGATTGCAGCCGGCGTCGCCAAGGCCAAGGCCGACGTGATCCTGATTTCGGGCAATGTCGGGGGCACGGGCGCATCACCGCTCACCTCGATCAAGTACGCGGGCGTGCCCTGGGAAATGGGCCTGACCGAGGCGAACCAGGTTCTGACCCTGAACAATCTGCGCCACCGCGTGGTGCTCCGCACCGACGGTGGCCTGCGGACCGGACGCGACATCGTCATGGCGGCCATGATGGGCGCCGAGGAATTCGGGATCGGCACCGCAGCCCTCGTCGCCATGGGCTGCATCATGGTGCGCCAATGCCATTCCAACACCTGTCCCGTGGGCGTCTGCACGCAGAACGAGGAACTGCGCCGGAAATTCACGGGCACGCCCGACAAGGTGGTGAACCTCATGAGCTTCCTCGCCGAGGAAGTAAGGGACATTCTCGCCACGCTCGGCTTCCGCTCGCTGAAGGAAGTGATCGGGCGCACCGACTTGCTCATGCAGGTGAACCGGGGCGCGCACGACCTTGACGACCTCGACCTCAACCCGCTTCTCGTGCAGGCAGACCCCGGTCCCAATCCGCGCTACTGCACGATCGAGGGGCGAAACGAAGTCCCCGACACGCTCGACCAGAAGATCGTGAAGGACGCCGCCCGCCTCCTCGAGGACGGCGAGAAGATGCAGCTCACTTACACCGTGCGCAACACGATGCGCGCCATCGGCACGCGCGTGTCATCCCACATTGTCCGGAAATACGGCATGAAGGGCCTGAACCACGGCCAGTTGACCGTGAAGCTGACAGGATCGGCGGGCCAGTCACTGGGCGCCTTCGCGGTGCAGGGCGTGAAGCTCAAGCTCTATGGCGAGGCCAATGACTATGTCGGCAAGGGCCTCTCCGGCGGCACGATTGTCATCAGGCCCATGGTGTCGAGCCAGCTGGAGAGCCAGGACAACACCATCATCGGCAACACGGTTCTGTATGGCGCGACGGCAGGCAAGCTCTTTGCGTCGGGCCAGGCGGGAGAACGCTTCGCGGTACGCAACTCGGGCGCCCACGCGGTGGTGGAAGGCTGTGGCTCGAACGGCGTCGAGTACATGACCGGCGGCGTTGCCGTCATTCTGGGCGCCATCGGCGACAACTTCGCCGCTGGCATGACCGGCGGCATGGCTTTCGTCTATGATCCTGCTGACGAATTCGGCAAGCGGGTGAACCCCGACAGCGTGATCTGGCAACGCGTCGAAGCCGCCTGGTGGAATGACCTGCTGGTGTCCCTCATCGAGGAGCACGCCGCTGAAACCGGGTCGCGCCATGCCCGCCGCATCCTGCAGCAGTGGGAGACCGAACGCCTCCGCTTCTGGCAGGTCTGTCCGAAGGAGATGGTGAACAGGCTGAAACAGCCGCTGAGCGACCGCAAGGCGACCGCAATCGCCTGATCCGTGAAAAATGGCCGGCAGCCCCCCAACAGTTGCCGGCCGCGCCTTGCACTGTGCTGCCGGGCCCCCTTAAGAAGCAGCCATGGGGGAATCACGCACACCAGTTGAAACGCGCCGCTTCAGGGTCGCCGGTCTCGACGACGCCGACGGTGCGGCGCGCACCGAGCAGGCGCTCATGTCGGTGCCCGGCGTTCACCGCGCAATGGCCGATTTCGAACACCAGCTGGTCATCGTGCGAACCGCCGACTACGTGACCGACGATGCCTTGGCCGAAGCCGTGGAGGGCGCCGGCTACACCCTGCTGGCACGACAGGCCACCGCCAGCGCGCCCGGCCATGCCGTCATCGATGATATCGCACCGCCCGTCGCACCAGACGACGCAGCCCCGTCGCGCGACACGCCATCGCAATCCGCGCTCTCAAGGCGCTGGACCTGGAACCGCGGCAGCATCTGGCAGAACCTCTGGTTCTATGTCCCGCGCGCCGCCACTGGCGCCATCGCGTTCTCGATCCTGCTGACCTTGGTCTATCGCATCCTGCCGGTTCCAACGACCATGCTGATGCTGGGCGAGGGTGTTCTCGGCGGCCAGTCCATCTCGCGGCACTGGGTATCGCTCGACGAGATTTCCCCCCACCTCATCAGGTCCGTGATTGCCTCCGAGGATGCCGACTTCTGCCGCCACTGGGGCTTCGACTTCAAGGGCATGCAGGATGCCTTGAAGGATGCCGAACGGGGAGGGCGCCTGCGAGGGGCCTCCACGATCAGCCAGCAAACGGCAAAGAACGTGTTTCTCTGGTCCGGCCGGTCATGGCTGCGCAAGGGGCTCGAGGCCTGGTTCACGGTCCTGATCGAGGCATTCTGGCCCAAGCGACGCATCATGGAAGTCTATCTGAACGTGATCGAGTGGGGACCCGGCGTCTTCGGTGCTGATGCTGCCGCGCAGAAATGGTTCCGCAAGCCGGCCGCAAAACTGACACGGCTCGAGGCCGCCCGCCTCGCGGCGATCCTGCCCAATCCCAAGCGGTATCGCGCCAATCCGCCGGGCCCTTACGTGAATGGGCGCGGCTATACAATCTCTGCGCGAGCCCAGAGCGTCGACCTGAACGGAAGCGACCGCTGCGCCAGGCCTTGAGCTTGCGCACCGCACCCGCGTATCCTCCGCGCGCCCATGCTTCGTATTCATGATTTCATACTGTCCCCGTTTGGCAGGAAGTTGCGACTGGCCCTTGCCGAGAAGAACCTCGACCACGCAGTCCTGCCGCTGCGCCCGTGGGAAACGGGCCTCGCCCTTGAGGAACTGACAAGGCTGGAGCTGGAAGATGGCACATTGCTGTCGGACCACGCGGCCTGCGCCGAGCTCATCGAGGACATGTCGCCCGGGCCGCACCTCATGCCGCAGGCCCCTCTCTTGCGCGCGCAGGTGCGCCGCTGGTCCAACTGGCTCGACGGACCGGTCTGGCGCTCGGTGACATCCGTGATCCTGCGCGAGCGCGTTCTGGCGCGTCACGACGCGGCGCTCGCCGCTGGTCCCGAGGCCCTGAAGGCAAGCCTCTCGCTGCTGCGCACCTGCCTCAGCCAGGTCGAAACACAGGTCGAGCGCGAGGGATCGCTTGTTGGCGGCTTGACGCTTGCCGACCTGGCACTGGCCGCACATCTGTCCTGCCTCGACTATTTCGGGGACGTCGCCTGGCAGGCCTGCCCCGCCACGCGCGAGTGGTACGCAAGGATCAAGAGCAGGCCCTCCTTCCGCCCGCTGCTGCATGAAACCCTTCCAGGCTTCCCGCCCGTGCCGCATTATGCGGACCTCGATTTCTGACAGGACGCAGCATGAGCGCCGACCCCGCCGACGTCATAAGGACCGAGGCCCTGGCTCAGGGGTTCGATGCAGTCGGATTTGCGCCCGCCCGCCAGTCCGATGCAGCACGCGAGGCGCTGGCGGGCTTTCTTGCCGCCGGATATCACGGCGACATGGGGTGGCTCGCAGCGCGCGCCGGCGAGCGCGGCGATCCTCGCACCCTCTGGCCCGAAGCGCGGACGGCGATCGTCCTCGGCCATTCCTACGCCCCCGACCAAGACCCCCTCGCGGCGCTGGCAGACAAGGAAAGGGGCGTGGTCTCTGTCTACGCCAAGGGCAAGGATTATCATGACGTCATCAAGCCCAGGCTGAAGCACGTCGCACGCCTGATTGCGGCGCGCTTCGGGGCCGACGTGAAGGTCTTCGTGGACACCGCGCCCCTGATGGAAAAGCCCTTGGCCCAGTCGGCGGGCCTGGGATGGCAGGGCAAGCACACGAACCTCGTCAGCCGCGAGCATGGCTCCTGGCTGTTTCTGGGTGTCATCCTCACCACGCTGGAAATGACACCCGAGCAAGGCATGCAGGATCATTGCGGCACCTGCACGCGCTGCCTCGACGCCTGTCCGACGGCGGCCTTCGTGGCACCCTACAGGCTGGACGCGCGCCGTTGCATTTCCTACCTGACCATCGAGCACAAGGGTCCCATAGACCCCGCGCTGCGGCCGCTGATGGGCAACCGGATCTACGGCTGCGATGATTGTCTGGCGGTGTGCCCATGGAACAAGTTTGCCGCCGCGGCGACGGAGCCTGCCTACAAGCCGCGCGCGGCAGCTCAGGACAGCGCGCTCGCCGATCTGCTGCAACTCGATGATGCCGCCTTCCGCGAGAAGTTTCGCGGCTCACCCATCAAGCGCATCGGGCGCGACCGCTTTCTGCGCAACGTGCTGGTCGCCGCCGGCAACGCAGGCAATGGCAGTCTCGCTGGGCCCGTGGCGGCGCTGCTCGCCGACACCTCGCCGCTTGTCAGGGGATGTGCCGTATGGGCGCTGTCGCGTCTCTGCGCACCGCATGAATGGGCGAGGCTTGCCGCCATTCATGCACCGGCAGAAACCGATCCCTATGTGCAGTCCGAGTGGCGCGCCGTCAGCGGCCCTTCTTGACTTCGAGCCGCTCGATTTCCCGGCGGGCACTCGCGGCGGCCGGTCCATTCGGCGCCTTCTCGAGCACCTTCAGGAAATCCTGCCGCGCACCCGCCTTGTCGCCAGAGGCAGCCCTGATAAGTCCACGTTCGGCCAGCGCTTCGGTGTTTTCGGGCTCAAGCAGCAGCGCCTGCGTGACATCGCCCTTGGCACCTTGCAGGTTCTTCTGCGCGCGTCGCGCACTGCTGCGCAGGACCAGGGCCTCGATATTGCCGGGCTCGGCGACCAGGGCTGCCGACAGATCCGTCTCGGCTTGCGCCCACTTCTTCTGCGAGGCCCAGGCGCGCGCCCGGTCGATGAGGAAAAGCGACTCCCCCGGCATCAGCGCGATCGCCGCCGTGAACGAAGCCGCCGCCAGTTCGCCTTGTCCCGCCAGCAGCCACGCATTGCCGGCCTGGTTCAGGATTTCAGCACGCATCTCCGCATCGCCGGCAGCCCCCTTGCGGGCGAGTGCATCCAGCCGGCGCGCAGCCTCCGCATATTGCTTGAGGCCGACGAGCGCGACAGCGGCGCAATGTTCCGCCATCGGGTCGCTGCCATCGACCAGCGCGTTCATTGCCATCTCGAGCGCATCTTCGGGATAGCGCTCGCTTCTCTTCAGGCATTGCGGGTATGAAAACGTGCTAGACACGACAAGCGCGCCAGCGGCGAGGAGAGGGATCATCATGACCTCAGATTCACCGCTGTCTGTGGCAATTTCAAGTGTTAAACCCCGGTAAGGTTGGAGAGGGGCCAGAATGCCGGCATTGTTGTGCTTTGGGATGGGGTTTACGGCCGAAGCCTTGGCGGCGCGGCTGCAAGCCGCGGGCTGGCGGGTCATGGGTACCGTGCGATCGGACGAGCGGGTCCGCGACCTCGCGAGCAGGGGGTTCCAGGCCTGCACGCTCGACACCCTCGAGGCGTCTGGCATCTTCGACGCGCAAAGCCTCTATCTCGTGTCCAGCGCCCCGCCGACGGATCGCGGCGATCCGATCCTCGATGCGCTGTCCGCGCGTTTGCGTGCGGCAAGCCCGCATATCGCCTGGGCGGGTTATCTCTCCACCACCGGTGTCTACGGCGACCACCAGGGCGGCTGGGTCGACGAGGACACGGAAGTCAGGCCCCAGTCGGAGCGCACGCGCCGCAGGGTCGATGCCGAGCGTGCATGGCTGGACTGGGGCCGCGCCACGCAGGTGCCTGTCAACATATTCCGGCTCGCCGGCATTTACGGCCCCGGGCGAAACCAGCTCGTATCGCTGCGCGAAGGGTCGGCAAGGCGCATCGTGAAGCAGGGTCAGGTCTTCTCGCGCATCCATGTCGATGACATCGCAACGGTGCTCGAGGCCGCGATGGCACGGCGCATTCCCGGGCGCATCTACAATGTCTGCGACGACGAACCCGCGCCGCCGCATGAAGTGGTGGCCTATGCCGCGAACCTGCTTGGGATGGCGCCGCCACCGCTGGAGGACTACGAGATGGCGAGGCCGACACTGTCCCCGATGGCGGCCGGATTCTATCAGGAATCCAAGCGCGTGCGGAATGATCGCATCAAGCGCGAGCTCTCGGTCTCCCTTGCCTGGCCCACCTATCGCGAGGGATTATCCGCGCTGCTTCCCACGCTCGACAAGGAAGGAGCGCCCTGATGTCCGGCCCATCAAGACCCGCGAACCCGCTGAGCGTGGTCCAGGTGATCCCCGCGCTCGACGCCGGCGGCGCCGAACGCACCGCCGTGGACGTGGCAGCCGCCGTCGTGGCGTCGGGGGGCCGCTCGTGGATTGCAACACAAGGCGGCAGGCTTGCGGCTGAAGCCGAGGCAAAGGGGGCGAAGCTTCTGCTGGGCGACTTCGCAAGCAAGAACCCGCTGCGCATCTTTGCCAATGCTGCGCGCCTTGAAGCCCTGGTGCGCGAGGAAGCTGTCGGCATCCTGCATGCCCGCTCGCGTGCACCCGCGTGGAGCGCCCTGATCGCCGCGCGACGGACGAGCATCCACTATGTGGCGACCTATCATGGCATCTACAACGCCCGCAACGCGCTCAAGCGCTGGTACAACGCCGTCATGACGCGCGGCGATGCGATCATCGCGAACTCCGCTTTCACGGCCGCCCACGTCAGCGCCGCGCACGGCTTGAGCCTCGATCGCATCGACGTTATCCCGCGCGGCATCGACATCGCGGCGTTCACCCCGGCCCATGTCTCGGCACATCGCATCGAGGCGATCCGTAAGCAGTGGGACCTCGAGGCGGGCAGGCCGGTCATCCTGCTTCCCGGTCGCCTCACGCGGTGGAAGGGACAGCTTGATTTCATTGCAGCGCTGGCCCGGATGCCGGATCGCAACTTCACGGCCGTTCTCGCAGGCGATGCCCAGGAGAGGGATGGTTACGTTGCCGAGTTGCGCGCGGCCATCGACGCTTCTGGCCTCGCGTCACGGGCGCGCATCCCTGGCCACTGCAGCGATATGCCGGCGGCATTCATGGCTGCTGACCTCATCGTGGCGCCCTCGATCGAGCCTGAAGCCTTTGGTCGCGTCGCCGTCGAAGCGCAAGCCATGGGCAAGCCCCTCGTGGCGTCCCGCCTCGGCGCGCAGACCGAAACCGTTCTCGAGGGCGAGACCGGCTTCCTCTTTGCACCCGGGAATATCGACGATCTGGCGCATGCCATGACGCGCGCCCTCGCGCTCACGTCAGACCAGCGTGCCGCCATGGCTGAAACCCAGCGTGCTCACGTCCTCAGGCAATACACGGTGGATGCGATGTGTGCCGCGACGCTGGCCGTCTATCGCCGCCTCGCCTGACGCTCGCTGCCCGGCATTCCCGGCAGCGCACCGCGCTGGCACCCAACCTGCGCTCGCATGTGGTCACCTGCAGCCCTCCTGTGCCTCATGCCGCTGGCAGCGATTGCCGCGTCGACGGATACGCCACCCCCTCCCGCCACGCCGGTCGCCACGCCGGGAGCCACACCAGCCCCCGCCACGCCTTCAGTCGAACCGGCAACGCCCGCCACCAAGCCCGCTGAAGAGGCCGCCAAGCCATCCGATGCTGCCGCAGCTCCGGCCAGCGAGAACAAGGATGCAAGCCTCATCTGCAAGCGCGTCGAGAAAGTGTCGGGGTCACGCATGGGCACCAAGCGGCTCTGCCTGACCAAGGAAGAGTGGCGCGACTACGAGGAAGAATAGCCGCGAAGCCAGCCGCTAGTCGGCTTGCAAGGCGCGCCTGATGCGTTTCCATCTCTTGCGGATGGAGCGCATCAGCTTCTGGGGCAGCGTCTTTGCCTTGGGCGGGAATGAGGGGTCGTTGACGTGACGGTCGTCGCCGATGTGACGCACCGCATCGGCCTCGAGGTTGGCGATCGCAAAGCCACGGCGCTTGAACGCATAGGACACATCGGCCTCGTGGCCCAGGGGCGCGAACGGCCCCAGCGCATGATAATCGGCCATGCGGCGCAGTCCCGGATTGAAGCCATAGCTGAAATATTCCGGGTGCAGGCGCGGATCGAGCACATAGTACCCAACGCCATCCTGCGTCCGCGAGGGCATGTTGCGCACCAGCGGGTTCTGGTCCGCGCGGCTGCGCAGGCCAACCGTGCTGATGGAGGGGTGCGCCTCGAGGATTGCCAGCGACTCGCCGACGAAGCCGCGGCGATGGAACAGCCAGTCATCCTCGCTGTGAAAGACATAAGGCGTTCGGACCACGCCATAGGCCCGGTCGATCGACGGCATCTGGCCCATCTGCCTGCCATTGACGATGATGGTCGCATCAATGCCTGCAGCGCTGACACACGCCCGCACACCCTCGTCGTCGGAATCCTCGACGATGATCCAGGCCCGCGGTTCGATATCAAGGCAGGCGCGCAATGACTGCAGCGACTGGCTCAGCAGGTCGAAGCGCCGGCAGCTGGTGATGACGACACTGTAGGAGCGATCGGGCGAGACGGGCGTGTCGGTCATGCGGTGAAGGTCACCCTCTCTCCCGTTCGCGCGGCACTTATTTCGCGGACGGCGTATCGGGGCCCGAGGCCCGGGCCTTTTCGGCAAGCTCAAGCATGCGCACGATGCGCACAAACCGCGAGATCGCGCCGAACATCGCCATCTGGAACCCGGCCAGCCCCCCGGTCACATGCCGGCGGAAGAAATAGAACTTGATGAAAGCCAGCGGAAACTCGAACACCAGCCGGATGCGCAGGGACAGGATGGAGCGCTTGGCCGCATGGTCGGCAAAAACCTTGCCGCGATCGATGGACTTGGCCAGCGCGTCGTCGAACGTCCGTGCCGAACGATGATGGACTTCGGCCTTGAGTTTCCCGACCTTGTGGCCCCGCGTGTCGACGGAATCGTGAATGGGCGAATCCTTGAACTGCACCTTGCGCCGGTCATAGAGGCGCGCGTTCAGGTGATCGTTCGCCCCCCATCGCGGCTTCGTCCAGCCCGGATAGACATCGTTGATGCGCAGCGCATAGGCCGCAAGGGGAGGCAAGCCCTTCGCGAACATCTCCTGGATCTCGAGCGCGAGCTCGGGCGAAACAACCTCGTCCGCGTCGATGTTCAAGACCCAGTCATGCTTGCACAGGCTTTCGCCGAAACGCTTCTGCGGCCCGAAGCCCGTCCAGGCGCGAAACGTGACGCTGGCCCCGGCGCTGGCAGCCATCTCCTGCGTGCCGTCGGTGCTGCCCGAGTCCACCACGATCACCTCGCTCACCCAGTCGCTGACCGACCGGATCGTGGGCACGATGCGGTCGGCTTCATTCTTCGTGATGATGAAGCAGGAAATGGGCAGCTTCACGCGA
Source organism: Alphaproteobacteria bacterium (assembly GCA_040381215.1). GTDB lineage: Bacteria > Pseudomonadota > Alphaproteobacteria > Micropepsales > Micropepsaceae > SZUA-430. Next base: position 25,821 of record JBEIHO010000020.1, read on the forward strand.
ATGCCTCTGGACGGGGTGAACCGGTCAATATCACCCGTCTCTTCGCACACCCCTTGGCCGGCGACAAGGCAAGCCCGGCGCCATCGAGCGGTAAACGTTTACGCCGCAGTCCACCGCTTACGCGCTTCCTTGACTTCCCCCGGGCCGCTCACCAATCTTGCCGCTCTTGTGCGCCGTTTGGCGCCCCGTTCATGAGGAGTAACCCACGTGTCTGCCAGCGCTGCGAACGACATCCGCATCACCCTGCCTGATGGGGCGGTGCGCACCGTGACGCGCGGCACGACCGGCGCCGAGATCGCCGCTGCGATCGGCGCAGGGCTTGCCAAGGCCGCCCTTGCGGTAAAGGTGAACGGCGAACTGAAGGACCTGGACTGGCCGATAACGGGTGATGCGCGCCTCGAGATCGTCACCCGCAAGAGCGAGGACGCCCTCGACCTGATCCGCCACGACACAGCCCACCTCCTCGCGCAGGCCGTGCAGGAGCTCTTTCCGGGGACACAGGTCACGATCGGCCCGAACATCGAGGATGGCTTCTTCTACGACTTCGCCCGCGCCGAACCCTTCACGCCCGACGACCTGCCGCGCATCGAGGCCAGGATGCGCGAGCTCGTCCTGAAGGATCTGCCCACCCGCCGCACCGTCTGGACGCGGGACGAGGCGGTGAAGCACTTCCTGGCCCTGGGCGAGACCTACAAGGCCGAGATCATCCGGGACCTGCCGGGCGACGAGGAGATCAGGGTCTACTATCACGGCGACTGGCACGACCTGTGTCGCGGCCCGCACCTCATGTCGACATCCAAGATCGGCAACGCCTTCAAGCTGACGCGCATCTCGGGTGCCTACTGGCGCGGCGATGCCAGCAACGCGCAGCTCCAGCGCATCTACGGCACCGCCTGGCGCGACGAGAAGGAATTGAACGACTACCTGCGCCGCATCGAGGAGGCCGAAAAGCGTGATCATCGCAAGATCGGTCGCGAGATGAACCTCTTCCACGTCCAGGAAGAAGCCGCAGGCCAGGTCTTCTGGCATCCCAAAGGCCACACGCTGTGGCGCACGCTCGAGGCCTATATTCGCCGCAAGATCGAGCGCAACGACTACGTCGAGGTCAAGACCCCGCTCTTGCTCGACCGCACGCTCTGGGAACGTTCGGGTCACTGGGCCAAGTACCGCGAGAACATGTTCCTCGCCGAGGTGCCCGATGAAAAGCGCACGCTCGCCATCAAGCCCATGAACTGCCCGGGCCACGTGCAGATCTATAACCAGGGCCTCAAGTCCTATCGCGAGCTGCCGATCCGCATGGCCGAATTCGGGGCCTGTCACCGCTACGAACCCTCGGGCGCCATGCACGGCATCATGCGCGTGCGCGGCTTCACGCAGGACGACGCGCATATCTTCATGATGCCCGAGCAGATGGTCGAGGAAGTCGTGGGCGCCAGCCGCCTGATCTTCGAGACCTATCGCGAACTCGGCTTCGAGAACATCCAGGTCAAGCTCTCGACCCGCCCCGAGAACCGCATCGGCTCTGATGACGTCTGGGATGCCGCCGAGCATGATCTCGCCGAGGCCTGCCGCCGCATGGACATTCCCTACACCATGAACCCGGGCGAGGGCGCCTTCTATGGCCCCAAGCTCGAGTTCACGCTGTTCGATGCCATCGGTCGCGGCTGGCAGTGCGGCACCGTCCAGGTCGACTTCAACCTCCCTGAACGCTTCGAGGCCGAATACGTCGCCGAGGATGGCACCCGCAAGCGCCCCGCGATGCTGCACCGGGCGGTGCTGGGTTCGATGGAGCGCTTTGTCGGCGTGCTGATCGAGCATTACGCCGGCAAGTTTCCGCTCTGGCTGTCGCCCGTGCAGGCGGTGGTCGCCACCATCGTCAACGACGTCGATGGCTACGCCCGCGAAGTCACCGCCCGCCTCAAGCTGGCCGGCCTTCGCGTCGAGACCGACCTGCGCAACGAGAAGATCAACTACAAGGTTCGCGAACACTCGCTGGCCAAGGTTCCCTTCATCCTGGTCGCTGGCCGCAAGGAGGCCGAAGACGGCACCCTCTCTATCCGCAGGCTCGGCTCGGAAAAGTCGGAGACGATGAAACTCGACGATGTGGTGGCGCTGCTGACCCGGGAATCCCTGCCACCGGACCTCGCCTGAGGCGGCGGGGCTGCCGATTGCCCCATCGCCGCAAGGTGCCCTGAATGCCGCGGCACATTGCGCCGGCGGCCCAAAAGCGGCTGCATTGGGCGGTGCCACGGCGCCATCACGTGCGGGAATCTCAGGGAACGGCTCAAATTCAAGCCATTCAACCTTGCGTAAACCGGGCCGTCCCCTATTCTTGGGGGATTAGCAGTCTCGCGCCGGATCACCGGCCCGGGTCTGCAAGACCTTTGCCCGGGTAGGACATGGCAAGGTGCTGCACTTCAGGGATTGACGCGGCGACCTTTTCCATTGAACCGGTCAGGGGCCATCATCGCAAAGGAGAATACCCATCAATAAACGTACGTTCCAACCGGCGCAGGCCCCTTCGAAGGACGGCCCGCGTATCAATGAAATGATCACCGCCCACGAATTGCTGGTGATCGACGACGAAGGCGGCAAGCGTGGCGTCATGAGCAAGTACGACGCCCTCAGGCTGGCAGAGGCCGAAGGCCTCGACCTGGTCGAGGTCGCACCCATGGCCAAGCCCCCCGTCGTGAAGCTCATGGATTTCGGCAAATTCAAGTACCAGGAGCAGAAGAAGGCGGCCGAGGCGCGCAAGCACCAGAAGGTGATCGAGATCAAGGAGATCAAGCTGCGCCCGATGATCGACGATCACGACTATGACGTGAAGATGCGCGCGATCAAACGTTTCTTCGAGGACGGCGACAAGGTGAAGGTCACGCTGCGGTTCAAGGGGCGCGAGATGGCGCACATGGAACTCGGCATGGAACTTCTGCAGAAAGTGAAGCGTGACATCGACACGGTCGGCAAGGTCGAGCAGGAACCCAAGCTCGAAGGCCGCCAGATGGTCATGGTCATCGCGCCGAAGGCTGGCGGCTAGCCCCAGCGCGGATTTCAGTCACGGCAGCGCACCGGCGCTGCCGTGCATCTTTTCATCACGGCTTGATCGCGCCCGACACGGCTGACGCCGCAGGTCCGGACAGGTCCTGCAAGGGCCCCAGCGGCTTCTTCTCGGTCTTCACCTCGAGGATCGAGGGCGTGCCCGACCACAGCTTGTAGACAACGACGCCGTTCTGCACGAGCAGCAGCATCGAGGCCTTCCAGCCGGTCGACGTCGTTTCACGCTCGAAGCCCAGCACGTCCAGCGCCACGCTGCCGGTCCTGTCCTTCGACGAGATCGAAGGCTCGGCAAGCCACCCTTGGCAGGCCTCGCGCGCAGTCAGGCAAGCCTGCACGGCCGGGTCCAGGTCCTCGACCTTGATCGATTGCTGCGGCAGGAAGCGCGGCAGCAGGTCCAGATAGTTGAGCACCTTGATATTGGGCGTCGTGTAGGGGTCAAAGCCGCGCGACTTCAGTTCGCGGGTCGTGGTGACGAACGGCCTGACCTTGTTGAAGGCGTCCTCCGCGCTCTTGTAGGTCTGGAAGGGCGTCTCCGTTACTTCCGTGGTGGACGGCAGCACGCCCCAGCTCGCGCACCCCGACAGAAGCGAGGCGATGGCAAGTGCGGAAGTCAGGCGAACCAGGGTCATGACACAAAAACCGTTGAGGCAAGAGGGACCTTATTCTGGCCGCTCTCGCGGCCGAACGCAATTTGCGCTCTCGCCGGAATGTGCGCCCGTCACACCTGCTTCAGCAGGCGGGCCAGTCTGTCGGGCCGGTCGGTGCAGATCCCGTCCAGCCCGAGGCCGATCAGGCGCGTCAGGTCATCGGGTGCATCCACGGTCCAGGCGCCAACCTTGAGGCCGGCCTGCCGGGCCTGCGCCACGGTCTCGGCCGTGATGTCGCCATGGAAGGGGAACCAGCCATCCGCACCGGCGGCCTTCGCCGCCTTGATGGCAGATCCGTGCACAGGCCGTTCAAATCCGCCGGTCCAGGGGGCCTGGCTCGCCTCCAGTGCCCGCAGGCGCGCAAGCTCCACTTTCGGCGGAGGCCAATGGGCCGCGGGTGGCTCCGGCATGGTAAACCACGTCTGCGGCAGGGTGGTGAACCAGCATTCCACGGCGGGCTCGAGCTTCTTGGCCGCAATCAGTGCATTCCAGTCGAACCCGACCAGGACGGCCTGCTCCAGGAACTTCTCGCGCCGCAACACACGGATCACCCCCTCGGCCATGGCCTCGGGTGAGGACGTCTGGCTCCGGTCCATGAAGTTCGTCTTGAGTTCGATCCAGATCCGCTCGTTTCCGCCGGCGCGACGTATCAGATATATAACATCCGCAAGGCGTGGAATTCGCTCGCCGTCCTGCGGCACCTGTTCGGGGTGTTGCGAACCATAGCGGGTTGCCGGGTTGTGGCGCCCCACGTCGTATGTCTGCAGCGCCGGGTAGGACAGGTCCTTGAGAAGAGGCCCCGCCTCGCTGAGCCACCGCCCGTCGGCATCGCGTACGATCTCGGGCTTCAGGGCGTCATCATGAAAGACGACAACCGTCCCGTCCCGGGTGATGTGAATGTCCAGTTCGAAGCCATCGACGCCGATGTCGAGCGCGTGGGCGAACGCTGAAATCGTATTTTCCGGGCGCAGTCCGGCACCGCCGCGATGCGCGATATTCAGGGGCCTGTGGGTGCTCATTCCTGTGTCTGCTTGGTGAACCGGCCGCCATCCTAGCATTTCAGGGCCCCGCTGTGTCGACCACCCTGGTCCCCGCGGGCTGCCCCCGCCGCCGGAGCCCCGGAACTGGCAGTTTCCTGCTGCATTTTACCGCCAACCATGCAATCCTGACTTGGGGATATTCGATCGGGGGAAGGGGTTGGAAATGCGCCTTTTGGCCATCGTCTTTGCGTGTGTCCTGTCCTGGACCGCCAACGCCGCGCCGACCGCACAGTGGAAGATCACCAAGGACCACTGGGACGGCGATGACGAACGCCGCTTTGGCGAATTCGTGGCCCGCTTCGGCGAGCACGACTGCGCCGACCCGGCAGCCTGTTTCCGCAGCACGGCCAACCCGTGGCGCGACACCGATCCCCCGAACCTGAAGATGGACGGCGACTGCGCCGACTTCATCTACCAGCTCCGGGCCTATTTCGCCTGGAAGAACGGGCTGCCGTTCTCATACCCGCTCTACGTCATGTCGCGTTCAGGCCCGACGCCGGACTTCCGCTTTTCGGACGCCGGCAACCAGATCGTCGCCCGTCTCCAGCTGGCCTGGCAGCAGAACACCGATCCGGCCAAGCTGCTGCTCGATATCCGCGGCACCGTGTCGACCGCGATGTTCCGCATCGAGCACACCTTCGACAGCGGCTACAGTGCCAGCGACTTCTATTCGCCCCGGCTCGAGCGCGGCGCCCTGCGCCCGGGATCGATCATCTACGACGCCTTCGGCCACGTGGTTTACGTCTACAAGGTCGACGCTGACGGCACGATCCACTGGGTCGATTCAAACCCCGACCGCTCGGTGACCCGCGGCACCTTCGGACCGCAATTCCCGCGCACCGCGCCCGCGATTGGCGGCGGCTTCTGGAATTGGCGCCCGATCAGGCTCGTCGATTACACGCGGGCAGAAGACGGCTCGCTGGCTGGCGGGCGCTTTGTCGTCGCAACCAATGCCGAGATCGCCGATTACTCGCCCGAGCAGTACTACGGCACCGAGGCCAACGCGTCAGGCGACTGGAAGCTGGCGCGCTTCAACTTCCGCAAGAAGGAACTGCCCTTCCACGCGTTCGTGAAGGCGCGCCTGGCTGCAGACTGAGCCCGCTTATTTCGGCTGGGCAGGGCGCGGATCGGGAACGGGATAGATCGAGGACGCCAGCCCGCTGAATTTCTGGCGCTTCAGGTCTTTCTCCTTGAGGTGCACCCGAATGCAGCGCCCCAGGAAATTGCGGCTCTCGCAGAGCACCCAATCGCGCGGTCCGTCGATCTTGACGCTTTGCGCGACATCATTGAACCCCACGGCATTCAGGCTGGCCACCCGCGAAGAAAACGTCATCGAGCGGCCCTGGAAATTCGGCTTCTCGTAGAGCGTGATGTTCGACGGCGGCAGCGGCGCGGGTCCCGCTGCCAGGGCTGAAATGGAGAGGCTGGCGCCGCAAGTGGCCGCCGCCAGAAGGGAGATCGTGGTACGCATCAACATGGCCTGCCTGTCCTGTCACGGATGTCAGCACGAAGGGAATGGCACTTTGACATCCGTGCGCTGAACGCAAGCTTGGGGCACCGTTCATCTGCCATTCACGAGAAAGCCGCGCTTCCCGTCAGGAAACGCGGCCCCTCGAACTGGTGCTGCTGGTGGGAATTGAACCCACGACCTACGCCTTACCAAGGCGTTGCGCTACCACTACGCTACAGCAGCCGACCGGGCGGCTTTCACCGCTCGAAATCTCGGGCGCCGCTATACCGCAGCCGCGCCGTGCAGGGAAGGGCAGAATTACGCCGTCCCGACCCCCGTGCCGATCGGGCAGGCAACGCCGGTCCCGCCCAGCCCGCAATAGCCGCCCGGGTTTTTGGCCAGATATTGCTGGTGATAGGCCTCCGCATAGTAAAATGGCGGCGCTTCGAGGATCTCGGTCGTGATCGGCCCGAAACCGGCACGCTGCAGCGAGGCGTGATAGGCCTGGCGCGACAAATTGGCAGCCTCGCGCTGGGCTTCCGAGGTCACGTAGATCCCGCTGCGGTATTGGGTCCCGACGTCGTTGCCCTGGCGCATGCCCTGCGTCGGGTCGTGGTTCTCCCAGAACACCTTGAGCAGGGCCTCGAAGCTGACAACGCCGGGATCGAAGATGACCCGCACGACCTCATTGTGCCCGGTCAGCCCGGAACACACTTCCTCATAGGTCGGGTTGGGCGTGTGCCCCGCGGCATAGCCGACGGACGTCGAGTAGACACCGTCCACCTGCCAGAATTTCCGCTCCGCGCCCCAGAAGCAGCCGAGGCCGAACACGGCCTCTTGCAGCCCCGCGGGGAACGGAGGCTTCAGCGGCGTCTTGAGGACGAAATGCTGCGCCGGAACGCTCATTTCCTGCGCACGGCCGGGCAGGGCGTCCGCCGCTGATGGCATCTGGGTCTTGCGCGGCTTCAGGTTGAAGATCGACAAGGTCTGGGTTCCGTCTCGTCAGGATGTTCAGGTCGGGATATAATGCGATGTCGGCGTGTGTACCATGAGTAACGGCCCAATGTCAGAAGCAGACCTGCGCCAGCAACGGCGGGCCGCGGCGTTGAGGGAAAACCTGAAACGACGCAAGGCGCAGGCGCGCGCCCAGGCCGTGGCACCGGCCCCCCCGGCGACCGATCAGTTAACGCCAGCGGAGCCGCCCGCCGCGCCCGCACCTGCCGGCGACGGGTCCGAGAAATAGCCCCGCCCCGCCACCCGCCTGCCATTGTTTGGCCACGGGCTCTCCTATAAACCTTCCGCAAACAGGGGCGGCCGCAAGGCGTGCCCGAAGCCGTGGCGCGTTGGCAGCGATCGCGGACATCCAGATAAGGTAGTGGCGTGGACAGGATCCAGGTACGTGGCGGCAACCGTTTGAACGGTGAGATCCGCATTTCGGGCGCGAAGAACGCTGCCCTGCCGCTGATGGTGGCAAGCCTGCTCACGGACGAGCCGTTGACGCTCGCAAGTGTGCCTCACCTGACCGACATAGCCCAGCTCGGAGAGATCCTGGCAGGCCTCGGCGTCGACATGACGCCCGAGAGCAACGCCGGCGGCATCGGCCACACGCTCAAGCTCCATGCGCGCACCATCAGTTCGACCGAGGCGCCCTATGACCTGGTCCGCAAGATGCGCGCCAGCTTCCTCGTCATTGGTCCGCTGGTTGCGCGCTGCCACGCAGCCAAGGTCTCTCTGCCCGGAGGCTGCGCAATCGGCACGCGTCCCGTCGACCTTCACTTGAAGGGGCTGGAAGCCATGGGCACCGAGATCGAGCTCAGCGATGGCTATGTGATCGCCCGCGCCCCCGGCGGCTTGCATGGTGCGCGCATCAATTTTCCCTTCGTGTCGGTCGGTGCGACCGAGAACCTGATCATGGCCGCAGCCCTGGCCAAGGGCACGACCATCCTCGAGAACGCAGCCACCGAGCCCGAAATCACCGATCTCGTGCACTGCCTGCAGGCGATGGGCGCGCGCATCGAGGGTACGGGAACGCGAACGCTGACCATCGAGGGCGTCGATCGCCTGAAGGGCGCAAACCACACGGTCCTGCCTGACCGCATCGAAACCGGCACCTATGTGATGGCGGTCGCCGCTGCCGGCGGCGATGTCGAGTTGACGGAAACCCGCGCAGACCTGATTGCGTCGGTCATCCCGCTCCTGGGCAGCGCCGGCGTCTCCATCGTGCCGACCGCCCGCGGCCTGCGTGTGTCGAGGAACGGGGCGCACTACACGGGCGTTGACGTGACGACAGAGCCCTATCCCGGCTTCCCGACCGACCTCCAGGCGCAATTGATGGCGTTGATGTGCACCGCCAACGGCGTTTCCCGGATCACCGAGACGATTTTCGAGAACCGCTTCATGCACGCGCCCGAGCTGACGCGCATGGGCGCAGACATCACGATCGATCACCAGACTGCCGTTGTCAGGGGCGTGGAGCGCCTGCGCGGCGCCCCTGTCATGGCAACCGATCTGCGGGCATCTGTCAGTCTCATCATCGCCGGCCTTGCCGCCGAGGGCGAGACGACGGTCAATCGCGTCTACCATCTTGACCGCGGCTTCGAACGGATAGAAGAAAAGCTTTCCGCTGTAGGCGCCGACATCCGGCGCTCAAAGGGCTGATCGTCCAGCATGATGCCACTTCGCCTCAGGGCCATTGACCAGCTCGACCTGAGCGTCATTGCGGCGCACCTGCAGGACGCCGTTGCGAAGGTCGGCGACATGGGCTTCGACCCCAAGCGCCGTCGCTTCGCCATTCTCTTCAACCGCTTCATGTGGGAAGATGTGCAGGACGAGCTGGGCGCAGGCCCCAAGCCCGACAAGGACGCCCCCTACCGCAGGGTTCGCAGCGCAGTTCATTTCGAAGGCGTCATGCGCGTCCAGTCGACAGGCCTGAAGCTGACCGGCAAGGACGCCGTCGCCGCGCTGCTGACACTCAAGTTCGAGCCGCGGGATGAAACCGCAGGCGTGATGTCTCTCACCTTCGCCGGCGGCGGAGCGTTGCGCCTCGACGTGGAGTGCCTGGACGCATGGCTGAGCGACATCAGCGCGCCATGGTCCACCGTTCATCGCCCGGGCCACGACACCGGTGATGACGGAGCAAGCGCCTGATGCCCGCGTGGCTCGAAGCCGGCACCCCTGAATTCGAGCAGGGCCTGAAAGCCCTGCTGGTGCGACGCAGCGGATCCATGCAGCGCGTGGATGCACCCGTGCGCGATATCATGGCGGACGTGCAGGCGCATGGTGACGAGGCTCTCGTGCGCCTCACCCGCCGGTTCGATCGCTTCGACGTCGAGGCGGGAACGCTGCGTGTGAGCCCTGAACATATGGAAACGGCCGCCGCCTCCGTACCCGGCGAGACCGTGCGGGCACTGGAACTGGCCGCGGCACGGATCGAGGCCTTCCATCTCAGGCACCTGCCGGCCGACGATGCAACCGTCGATGCCATCGGTGCGACGCTGGGCGTACGCTGGACACCCATCGACGCCGTCGGCCTCTATGTGCCCGGCGGGCAGGCGGCCTATCCTTCAAGCGTGCTCATGAACGCCATACCGGCGCGCATTGCCGGTGTCCGCCGTCTTGTCATGGTGTCCCCGACACCAGGCGGGGTCATGAACCCGCTGGTCCTTGCGGCCGCGAGGCTTGCGGGCGTGCACGAGGTGTACCGCATCGGCGGCGCCCAGGCTGTCGCCGCGCTTGCCTATGGAACGGCCTCCATCAGTCCCGTGGACAAGATCGTTGGTCCCGGCAATGCATGGGTTGCAGAGGCCAAGCGCCAGGTTTTCGGTCACGTCGGCATTGACTCCATCGCCGGGCCCTCGGAGGTCCTCATCATTGCCGATGAAGCCAACAACCCCGACTGGATCGCAGCCGATCTCCTGGCCCAGGCCGAACATGACGAGGAAGCCCAGAGCATTCTCATCACCGATAGCCCGGCCTTTGGTCGCGCCGTCATGCAGGCTGTCGATCGCCTCCTGCAGCAGATCGCGCGCGCCGGTATTGCAGGGAAAAGCTGGGCGCGTCACGGCGCGATCATCCAGGTGCGCAGCCTCGATGAAGCCCCCGACATCGCAAATCGCCTTGCGCCGGAGCACCTGCAGCTCTGCACATCGGATCCCCAGCGCCTCGCGGCGCGCATCCGGCATGCAGGCGCGATCTTCCTTGGGGCAACGACACCCGAAGCCATCGGCGACTATGTCGGCGGTCCCAACCACGTGCTTCCCACATCTGGTGCGGCGCGCTTCTCGTCGGGCCTGTCGGTGCTCGATTTCATGAAGCGTACGACCATGCTCCAGACACCACCAGCAGCCCTTCGTGACATTGGTCCTGCCGCCAGCCTGATTGCCGACGCGGAAGGGCTGGGCGCGCATGCCCTTTCGGTCCGCATGAGGTTGAAGCCGTGAGCGATCAGGCCGACGCAACGCTTCTCGCACGCCTGGTTGGCGTTGAGCTCGATCCCGACAGCATCGCCCATCGCGGGCCTGACGTCGAGCATGAGCGCCAGATCGCGATCTTCGATCTGCTGGAGCAGAACCACTTCCTGCCCGCGGGCCTTGAAGGTGGGCCGTGGCGGTTGCGCCTTGGGCTTCAGGAAAACCGCCTCGTGTTCCAGATCGCGCACGAGATCCAGGAAGCGCAGGTCACCCACGTCCTGTCCCTCACGCCATTGAAGCGTGTGATCCGCGATTATTTCGTGGTCTGCGAGACCTACTATCAGGCCATCCGCTCGGCATCGCCCATGCAGATCGAGGCCATCGACATGGGCCGGCGTGGCCTGCACGACGAGGGATCGCAGCTGCTCCGTGATCGGCTCAACGGCAAGATCACCGTCGATCACGATACGGCCCGTCGCCTGTTCACCCTGATCTGCGCCTTGCGGATGAAGGTCTGACATGGCCGTTTCCGGACCAAACGGCGAGGAGTTGCCGGGCGCGGTACTGTTTGCCTGCTCATTGAACGCGATCCGCTCGCCCATGGCCGCCTCCCTGATGAAGCATCTCTATGGGACGCAGGTTTACGTCGAGTCCTGCGGCGTTCGCGCCGGTACCCTCGACCCGCTTGCCGTCGCCGTGATGGAAGAGATCGGCATCGACTTGTCGCATTTCCAGCCGAAATCCTTCGAAACGCTGGGAGATACCTCATTTGATCTGATCGTCACCCTGAGCCCGCAAGCCCGCCACAAGGCGCTGGAACTGACGCGCGCCATGGCTGTTGACGTGGAATACTGGAAAATCCCGGATCCCAGCGCCTGCGAAGGCTCGAGGGAACAGAGGCTTGCAGCCTACCGGGACGCGAGGGACAATATCCTCAGATTCATCAAGGAGCACTTCGCAGGCCAGCCCTTGCGCGGCTTCTAGGCCTTTTGCCACCTTGATTTTATGGATTTCGCTGCCATTCTCCCGCCCGTCCGGGTCCGGCCCGGCCAAGCTTGGCACTAGGTGCCACAACTGGAAAGAGATCGAGTTACCACTGGATGGCGAAAGAAGAACTCCTCAGTTTCGAAGGCACCGTGATCGAGTTGCTGCCGAACGCGACATTCCGGGTCAAGCTCGACAACGACCACATCGTGGTCGCCCACACGGCTGGGAAGATGCGCAAGAACCGCATCCGCGTGCTGGCTGGTGACAAGGTCACCGTTGAAATGACCCCCTACGATCTGACGAAGGGCCGGATCGTCTACCGTAGCAAGTAGTGGCGCGCGCCCGCCTCATCCTCGCCAGCGCCAGCCCGCGGCGGCTGGCCCTTCTCGAGCAGGTTGGCATCACGCCTGATCGCATCGAGCCTGCCGACATCGACGAGACCGTGCTGCGCCACGAGCTGCCGCGTCCCCATGCCTTGCGCGTTGCCACGCAGAAAGCTCTTGCCGTTCAGGATCGTATCGGCAGCGGCAGCGAGGCCTGCATCCTTGCCGCCGACACGGTCGTAGCCTGTGGCCGTCGCATCCTGCCCAAGGCCGAAAACGAAGAAACCGTCGCATCCTGCCTGCGCCTGCTTTCCGGCCGCCGCCATCGGGTCATGACGGCCGTGGCCCTGATTGCCCCCGATGGTCGCTTGCGCACGCGCGTGTGCGAAACCCAAGTCGCATTCCGGCGCCTCGAGGATGACGAAATCGCGGGCTATCTGCGAACGGGCGAAGGCCTCGGCAAGGCGGGTGGCTATGCAATCCAGGGGCGGGCGGCAGTATTTGTGCGCTTTATCAGTGGTTCCTACGCCAACGTGGTTGGCTTGCCGCTAACGGAAACCTTCCAGATGCTAAAGGCGTGCGGCGCCGTCTGAAACTGCTAGACTGCACGCAACAACTTGCTGAACGCCAATGGCATCCGAAATCCTGATCAATGTAAGCCCGGCCGAGACACGCGTCGCCTTTGTCGAGCAGTCGCGCCTGAGCGAAGTCTTTTTCGAGCGCACATTTGCCGACGACGATGGCCAGCGCTCAGGGCGCTCCGGCCATCGCTTGCTGGGCAACATCATGCTGGGCCGCGTGCAGCGTGTATTGCCGGGCATGCAGGCGGCCTTCGTGGACCTGGGCCTCGAGCGTGCAGGCTTCCTGGCGGCACGCGAGGCGCGTTGCCTCGCCGACCTCCCGAGCTTCATGGACCAGCCTTGCATCACGAAATGCGTCCGCGAGGGCGACGCAGTCCTGGTGCAGGTGATCAAGGATCCCATCAGCGAGAAGGGCGCACGCCTGTCCGCCAATGTCACCCTGGCGGGTCGCCTCGTCGTCATGGTTCCCAACCAGTCGGGCGTCGCGCTCTCGCGGCGCATCGACGACGACGTCGAACGCCGTCGCCTGACCGCCATCATCAACGAGATCATCGCCGCCGATCCACGGGTTCCTGCCGGCGCCGGGTTCATCGTGCGAACTGCAGCGCTCATGGCCAGCCGCGAGGACATCGCATCGGACATCGCACGCCTTGGTGAGGAGTGGCAGTCCATCCTGGCGCGCAAGCGCATGGCCAAGGTGCCTGCAACTGTCTACCACGACCTCGACCCGGTGGAACGCACCTTGCGTGACGGCGTTGACGAGGAGACGATCCGCATTGTCGTCGACGATGTTGACGCCGCGGCGCGCGCACGCGCCTACGCGGCGCGAACCATGCCCCACGCCCTGTCGAAGATCCATGTGCACAATGGGCCGGGTGCGATCTTTGATGAGCACAATATCGAGGCCGAGATCGAAGCCCTCCTGCTGCCGCGGGTCCGCCTGCCATCGGGGGGATGGATAACGCTTGAAGGTACGGAGGCCTTGACCTCGGTCGACGTGAACTCCGGCAGCTACACCGAAGCGACGGGCCTCGAGGAGACGTCGCTGCGCACCAACCTCGAGGCTGCAGCCGAGATCGGTCGCCAGTTGCGTCTGCGGGGCATTGGCGGCCTGATCGTCATTGACTTCATCCACCTCGATGAACCCGAGCACATCGCCCAGGTCCTGACCGTGCTGGCCGACAGCGTGTCGCGGGACCGCACGCCAACGCAGATCCTGCCGATGTCTGCTTTCGGCCTTGTTGAAATGACGCGCAAGCGCGTGCGCGAGCCGCTCGCCAAGCTGTTTACCGAGCATTGCGACCCGTGCCAGGGGCATGGGCGCCTGAAGACCGTGGTCACTGTCGCCGCCGAGCTGCTTCGTCGGATCCAGCGTGAAGGCCGGGCAAGGCCCGGCGCAAGGCTCGTCGCCTATGCCGCCCCCGACGTGGTCCGCTGGATCGAAGGGCAGGGCGGAGAGTTCATGCAGCATCTCAGGAAATACGCGCCGGCAGGCCTCAGGTTCGAGGCTCGATCTGCCTTTCGCCGACCGCAATTCGATGTCGGAGCCGATACATGAAGCCTGGCAAGTCCCATTGCCCCATCTGCAGGCAGCTGACCGAGCAGAAGTTCCGCCCGTTCTGCTCCGCGCGCTGCGCGGACGTCGATCTGTCTCGCTGGCTGAAGGGCGCCTATGCCATTCCCGCCCACGAAAAGGTTCCCGATGCCATCGATGAGGACGAGTAACCCCGCGTTGCTGCTCGATCGCCTCAAGTCCGGGATCCTCGTGGCCCCGGGCATCCATGACGGTGTCAGCGCGCGCCAGGCCGTGAAGGCCGGGGCCGAGGCCGTCTATATGACCGGCTTTGGAATTGCCGGGTCGCTGTTGGGCGTCCCCGACATCGGCATTGTCAGCGCGACCGAGATGACCGAGCGCGTTCGCGCACTCGCCGCTGCCGCGTCACCGGTGCCCCTGATCGCCGATGGCGACAACGGACACGGCGGCACGGCAAACGTGGAAAGGCTGGTGCGGGGTTACGAACAGGCCGGCGCCGCTGCCATCCAGCTCGAGGACCAGGTCCTGCCCAAGCGCTGCGGACACATGGACGGCAAGGAAATCGTCTCGCGCGACGAAGCCGTGGCAAAGATCCGCGCCGCAGTCGGCGCCCGCAGCAGCAAGGCCTTCCTCATCATCGCGCGCACGGATGCGCGCAGCGTGAAGGGCATGGACGAGGCTTTGTGGCGCGCAGATGCCTTTCTGTCTGCCGGTGCGGATGTCCTCTTCGTCGAGGCCCCTCAAAGCCTCGAAGAGTTGCGCCTCGTGGCAGAGCGCTTTCCCGGCGTGCCGTTGATGGCCAACATGGTCGAGGACGGAAAGACCCCGATGCTGCCCCCGGCAGAACTTGCAAGGCTGGGCTATCGGCTGGTGATCTATCCCGTGTCGGCGTTGCTCGTGGCCGCTCACGCCTATGAGACCGTCTATCGACAGCTTCTGCAGGGCCGGGACGTGCCCCGAACCTCGCGCCTCACATTCCAGGAATACAACGCGCTGATGGACCTGCCGGCCTATCTGCGCCGGGACTGATCAAGCCGACCTTCCGCGCGCCTCGATGGGCCAAATGGCGGCCAGTCGATCGCCATCGATCACGTGGTAGCTGTCGTAGAGGTTCACGGTCGGGTCGCAATGCGGTGTGGTGCAGCGGATCACCGAGCCGGCTGCAAGCGCGCGGTCGGCCCCGCCCAGCATGACGCCGCCCTGCTCATCGCCGAAGAAGAAATAGCTGGCGCCTTCGAACGCTCCCGACGCAATCACCGGCGGCCCCGCCTCGGTGGCAAACGACTTCAGTCCGGCATCCGTGGTGACGAGCCCCGGCATCGTCGTGCTGATCACGGTCGTATTGACGAACAGCGATGTCTCGAACGGAAGCGAGGCATCATCCGCGCCTTTGACGGCCGCATATTCCTTGTCCATGAACACATAGGATCCTGCCTGCAGTTCGGTGAAGACCGCAGCCTCCGCATCGATCGTGAACGTGCCCGTTCCGCCACCCGAGATGATGGGGCACTCGATGCCTGCGTCCTTCAAAAGGTCGCGCATCACCGACACCTGCATCAGGGCCGACAGGTTGCGCGCGCGTCGGTCGGTATGGCTTTCCACGTGCTGCAGGTGGCCGGCATAGGCCTGCAGCCCCTGGAATGACAGCCCCTCGGACGCGACGATGTGCTGCGCCAGTTCCATGGCCGGCGCTCCCGGCGTGACGCCCGTCCGGTGCAGGCCGATGTCCAGGTCCAGCAGCACTTTCAGCGTCTTGCCCGAGCTCCGCGCCGCACCGGCGAGGCCGTCGATCACCAGTCGGCTGTCGGCGACAACCATGAAGTCGCCAAGCCGCGCGTTCAGGCGCGCCACCCGCTCGAAGGCCATGGCTGTGACGACGGGCGAGGTAACCAGGATCCCGTCGATGCCCGCATCCGCCAGCGCTTCGGCTTCTCCGAGCTTGGCGCAGCAAACGCCTACGGCCCCCGCAGCAACCTGCCGGCGGGCGATTTCCGCGCTTTTGTGCGTCTTCGCATGCGGGCGCAGCTTCAGGCCGTGCTTGTCGCACCAGTCCTGCATCGAACGGATGTTGCGTTCGAGGGCATCGCGTTCGATCACCAGTGCCGGCGTCGCAATCCGGCGCGCCGATCCGGCTTGTCCAATCAGGTGTGCGTTGAGGTGGGGCATGGAGCGCGCTCTTTGGCGAGGAGAGTGGGGTCGGCTATCATACATCCGAATTGGCACTTCAGAAGATGGCAGCAGGAGAGAATTTTCATGGACTACGTTCGACTGGGCAATACCGGCCTCAAGGTCTCGCGCCTGTGCCTCGGCTGCATGACCTATGGCAGCTCGAAGTGGCGGCCATGGGTGCTGGATGCTGCAGCGGCGCAGCCCTTCTTCAGGCAGGCGATCGAGGCGGGGATCAACTTCTTCGATACAGCCGACATGTACTCCCAGGGGGAAAGCGAGGTCGTGACCGGGAACGCGCTGAGGGCGCTCGCCCCGCGCGACCAGCTCGTCATCGCGACCAAGGTCTACAATCCCATGGGAAAAGGCCCGAACGATCGCGGGCTGTCACGCAAGCACGTGATGCAGTCGATTGACGCCAGCCTGAAGCGCCTGGGCACCGACTATGTCGACCTCTACCAGATTCATCGCTTCGATTACGAAACCCCGGTCGAAGAGACCATCGACGCCCTCAGCGATGTCGTGAAGGCAGGCAAGGCACTCTATATCGGGGCATCGTCCATGCACGCCTGGCAGTTCATGAAGATGCTGGGCCTTCAGAGGCAGGGCAAGCTCGCAAGCTTTGTCTCCATGCAGCCCCACTACAATCTGCTGTACCGCGAAGAAGAGCGCGAAATGCTGCCCCTCTGCCAGTCCGAGGGCGTTGCGGTCATTCCGTGGAGCCCTCTGGCCCGCGGCTTCCTGGCGGGCAATCGAAAGGCGGGCGACAACCCGCGCGCCGCCGATGCCGCACCCGCCAACGCGGAAACGACGCGCGCCGGCACCGACGAGTTCGCGCATGCGCTTTACTACCGGCCCCAGGATTTCGAGATTGCCGAGCGCCTGACATCCATTGCCGCAAGGCTCGGAAAACCAAACGCCCAGGTTGCACTGGCCTGGGTTCTCTCCAAGCCCGCCATTACCGCACCCATCATCGGAGCAACCAAGCCCCACCACATCAGCGACGCGGTGGAGGCCTTGTCATTGCGTCTGGACCCGGCAGATATCCGGGCCCTCGAGGAACCTTATCGCCCCAAGCGCGTGATGGGGCACGCCTGAAGTCAGTCTTCCCGGCGGTTCTTGCCCAGGAAGCCGAACATGTGACCCGCCACATTGCGCATCTGGATCTGCTCCGAGCCTTCGGTGATCCGATAGCGCCGGTGGTGGCGATAGATGTGCTCGAACGGCTTGTGGCGTGAATAACCCATGCCGCCATGCACCTGCATCGCCCAGTCGGCAGCCTCGCAGCAGAACCGGTTGGCCCAGTAGTTGCACATCGACACCTTGTCCGACAGCTGCACCTGGATCTCGGGGCCCGTCATCTGGTCCATCTCCCAGGCGGTCTTGTAGATGAGCAGCCGCAGCATCTCGGCCTGCGTCATCAGTTCCACCGTCGGGAACTGGATCGCCTGGTTCGAGGCCAACGGCTTGCCGAAGGGCTTGCGCGCCTTGGCATAGTCGATGCTTTCATTGAGGCAATAGACGCCTGCGCCCAGCGATGAGGCTGCCTGACGGATGCGGTTCTCGTGCACGAAGTGCCGCGCAAGCACCAGCCCATTGTCGATCGGCCCGAACACCGCGTCATCCGGCACCCACACGTCCTTGAACGTGACATGCGCGTGGTCCGTCGGCATGTTGAAGGTCCAGTAATAGAACTCGACCTTCACGCCAGGCGACTGCATCGGCACCAGGAAACATGTGATGCCCCGGGCATCGCCATCGTCTCCGCTCGTGCGCGCGAAGACCATGTCGTAGTTGGCGACATGCACGCCTGTGTTCCAGAACTTTTCGCCATTGATGCGCCAGCCCTTGCCGTCACGCACCGCGCGCGTCTCCATCCACGTCGCATCGGATCCGTGCTTGGGTTCGGTGAGCCCGAACGCCGCGCGGTGCGTACCCGCAAGCATGCCATTGATGAATTCATCGCGCTGCTTCGGCGTACCGAAATCACGGAACATCAGCACCTGCGGGAAGTTCCCCACGATCGAGCTTTCGTTCTGCAGGTCGTTGTGCAGCCCCAGCCCCTTGGCCGCCAGGTGCTCGCGGATGATCGCCATGGCCAGGTTGCCGATATCCTGTCCGCCATACTCCTTGGGCAGGGGAAGCCTCAGGAACCCCGCCTTGTCGGCACGCCGGCGCATCTCGCGCAGCAGGTCTTCCCATTCATGCCGCGGCAGGCCATCGCGGTCCCAGTCGGTCCGCGCATGCTCGCGCCGATGATCGAAAAAGCGGATATTGTCGTTCTCGTTCTCGAGCGGCTTGATCTCGCGCGCGATGAAATCATCCATGCGCGCCAGCAGGACCTTGATGTTCTCGGGAATTCTGAAATCCATGGGCCTGTGCCCCCTTTCGACAATGACGATGCGCGACATTAGCGCCTGACAGGTTGACAGACAAACCGCCCCCGCGCCATCAGGTCGGCCATGAAACCCGAGCCCTTCCGCCTGCAACGCGCCTCTTACCCGTTCTTTCGTCGGGTCATCGCCCGCTTCAGCGACATGGACACGGAAGGCCATCTCAACAACGTGGCGCTGGCTTCTTTCTACGAGGACGCGCGCGTTTCGTTTTTGCGCGCCGCCATGGGCAGCGAGCGTCCATTCCGCTTCGTCATCGCACAGGTCACGATCAGCTATCTCGCCGAAGCCCATTACCCCGGCGAATACGACGTTGGTCTCGGTATTTCCCGGTTCGGCACGACCTCCTTCGGCATAGGATGCGGCCTGTTCATCGGCGAGGCGTGCGTTGGGACTTGCGACACGGCGCAAGTCACGATCGGTGACGCCGGACCCATTGCAATCCCGCAGGGTCTGCGCGACCTGCTCGAGGGCAATCGCCTGCGCGCGGCGCCACGCAGCTGACCCCCGCGCATGATATGCCGCACTTGACGTTAGGGCAGGGGCCGCATAAAAGCCCGCTCCCTTGCCGGGGACTGCGGTTTCCGGTGCAGCATCTTTGAACGAAAACGGCAGATGATGATCCAGATGGCAACCTGCATCCCGGTCTCGGCCCGCGGCACATCGGTACCGCGCCGCGCGACCTGCGCCATTTCCGGAGGCGTCTTCTGACCGAACCTGCGACAGGTTCTGTTTTTTGACCCCTCCCGAGTTGGCGCTCCGGAGGGGTTTTTTATTGACCCTCTCCCGGGGCAACCATCGGCGCCACGCACGTGGCGCAACGAAACAGGCTGAGTGAGAGGCCCGGCGCGCCAAACCGCTCCCGGGAAGAACGATGTACGAGCAGATTGAAACCGCAGGCGTTCCCATTCGCGCGTGGACGCGTGGCGTCCCCGTCGAGGCAGACGCGCGCCAGCAGCTCATGAACATGGCAGCCTTGCCCTTCGTCCACGGCCACCTCGCCGTGATGCCGGACGTTCATCTCGGGCGCGGCGCAACCGTGGGCTCGGTGATCCCGACCAGGGGCGCCATCATCCCGGCGGCCGTGGGCGTGGACATCGGCTGCGGCATGGCGGCCGTGATGACGGACGTGACGGCCTCGCAGCTTCCCGACGGCCTCGCGCCGTTGCGCGCCGCAATCGAAGCCGTCATCCCCGTTGGACAAGCCTCGCATCGCGAGCCGCCGCGCGCGGCCGAGAAGGCGTGGACGAAGCGTCACCGGCAGGGCTATGAGGCGATCGAGGCCCGACATCCGAAAATTGCCGAGAAGAAGTCGGCGGCCCTTCAGATCGGCACGCTCGGCGGCGGCAATCACTTCATCGAGCTCTGCCTCGATGAGGCCGACCGCGTGTGGGTCATGCTTCATTCGGGCTCGCGCAACATCGGCAATCGCATCGGCACCTACTTCATCGCCAAGGCGAAGGAGGAGGTCGAAGCCGCTGGCCTTCGCTTGCCCGATCGCGACCTCGCCTGGCTGGGAGAGGGCACGCAGTCCTTCCGGGACTACATCGAGGCGGTCGGCTGGGCGCAGGATTATGCGCGCTCGAACCGCGAGGTCATGATGGCCCACGTCCTCGACGTTCTGCGCCAGGCGTGGCCGGAGTTGCGGACGCTGGATGTGGCGGTGAATTGCCACCACAACTATGTCGAGCGCGAAGAGCACTTCGGCGAGCGCGTATGGCTGACCCGCAAGGGCGCCGTGAGCGCGCGCAAGGGTGAGTTGGGCATCATCCCGGGCTCCATGGGTGCGCGCTCGTTCATCGTACGCGGCCTCGGGAACCCGCAGTCCTTCCAATCGTGCTCGCATGGCGCAGGCCGCGTGATGTCTCGAACGGCCGCAAAGGAACGCTTCACGCTTGAGGACCACATCGCCGCCACCGCCCACGTGGAATGCCGCAAGGACAAGGGCGTCATCGACGAGACGCCCATGGCCTACAAGGACATCGACGCCGTGATGGCAGCCCAGGCCGACCTCGTCGAGGTCGTCCATACGCTGCGCCAGATTGTCTGCGTGAAAGGCTAGCCTGCCAGCCTATCCTCCCGTGACCAACGATTGCATGAGACGTGAAATGCCTGCGAAGCCAATGATCCTGAGCAACCCCTCCCTGATCCCCTGGATCAAGGAGACGCGCGCGCTCGCGTGGGTCTCCGCACCGCTCGTTGCCATGCAGCTGATGCAGTTCGGCATGGTCACTTCCGACATCATCATGGTGGGAGCCCTTGGCGAGAAGGCGCTGGCGGCAACCAGCATCGGCGCCGTCATGTTCTACGTCGCCTGGCTGTCGGGCTACGGGCCTGTCATGGCCGTTTCGCCCGTCGTGTCGCACATCCTTGGAGCCGACCCGGATGACGTCGACGGTGCCCGGGTTGCGGTGCGCATGGGATTGTGGGCTGTGGCGCTTGTGTCATTGCCCCTGATGGGGCTGCTGCTGTTCTCGCGCCCCATTCTTCTTGCGCTCGGACAGCCTGCAGACATCGTCGAGATGGCCATGCCGTGGATCCACGTGGTCGCACTCGGCCTCCCATTCGCATTGGGATACGGCGTCCTGCGCAATTTTGCCGCCGCGGCGGGACGCCAGGGCGAGGTGATGGTCATATCGGCAGGGGCGCTCCTGCTGAACATCATGTTGAATTACATCCTCATCTTCGGTCACTTCGGCGCGCCGGCACTGGGCATCGTTGGTTCAGCCATCGCGACAGCGAGCGCGCACGCGTTCACCTTTCTCGCCATGCTTGCACTGATGCGGTTCCAGCCCTTCTTCAGGAAGTTCCACGTCCTCAGCGGACTGCTTCTGTCCGACTGGGCCCGGCTGCGGGAACTTTTCCGCCTGGGCCTTCCCATGGGCATGGCACTGATATTCGAGTCCATGCTGTTCAACGCTGCCACCCTCATGATGGGAACCTTCGGCGCGCCAACTCTTGCCGCCCACCAGGTGGCGTTGAACCTTGCGGGCCTCGCCTTCATGATCCCGCTCGGCATGGGGCTGGGGGCGACCGTGCGCGTGGGCCTTGCCACGGGCGCAGGAGACGCGGTCGCCGCGCGACGGGCAGGCTACACCGCCATCATGGGCTCGGTCGTCGTGGGAACCTTCTTTGCGGCCTGCATGGCCCTCTTCCCGCACACGCTGGTTGGGCTCTATTTGCCCGGCGAGACGCAAGGAGGCGAGGTGGCGCGCCTGGCGGTCACCTACCTGATGTTCGCGGCGTTCTTTCACCTGTTCGACGCCTTGCAGGTTACCGGACTGATGAGCCTGCGCGGCCTCAAGGATGCAAGCATCCCCATGTGGATCGCGGGCCTGAGCTATTGGCTGGTCGGATTTCCCACGGCCTGGATCCTTGCCTACAACGCAGGTTGGCAGGGATCAGGCGTCTGGGTCGGCCTGACGGCAAGCCTCGCGGTGGCGGCGATCGGCATGGTCTGGCGCTTCGAGCGGGTCTCGCGCCCGCGGTATCCTTAATTGGATCCAGTGCGTGAGCGCGGGCACGCTTTATGAAACAGTCGAAGACGGCCAGACATCGCCGGTTTTCTTCAATGCAAGCAGCCATGCCGCCCCAACTCGAGAAAGTGGTCACCAGTCCGCGCATCATTGCGATGTGGTCGGTGCTCCTGTTTCTGGTTGCAGCCTTCCTCGTGAAGCCAGAGTTGCATGGCCTGTTTTCGCTGGTACCTCAGGAGACCGCGCTGAAGCGGGCCGAAGGCACGCTTGCCAGCTTCCGCCAGCACAGGAACGAGGAAGGCCTGCGCTTTCAGTTGTCGGGCAGCGACGATCATTTCGTCCTGTCCTCGTATGCGGGTGCCGAGCCGGCGATCCGCCGTTCCCTGCCGGGTGCGAGGTTTGCAGTCCTGTACGACCCTACGCGCAAGAAGGTCCCGCTCTGGTCCAAGCGCCCCTCCTACGTGGCCTATGTGGTCTACGTCGATGGGTCGCCGGTGCGCCCCTATCGTTTGGTGGCCGATGAGGCTGCCCGCGATTTTGTCTGGGCACCGCTGGCGGGCGGCTTTTCCGCCATTTCCGGTCTCGGCTTGCTGCTTTGGGCCGCCTGGCTGCGCCTGAAGAGAGGGCAAACCGGGCAGAATCCGGTCATAGGCACAGGCAAGGCGGGCTAAACCGCCGCGCCCCCGACGCAACCCCTTGTATCCGGGCAGCATTTCTGGCTATTTCCCGCCCCTTGAATGAACGGCCGGGCGGGGCATGCCCAGGCGGTTCTGAAGCGCAGGGCCCGACCGGACCCCGGCGCGAACGAGTTCCAGCATAAGGAGACCGGAATGCCCAAGTTGAAGACAAAGTCAGGCGCCAAGAAGCGCTTCAAGATGACGGCCACCGGTAAGGTCAAGCATGGCGGCGTGATGAAGCGCCACCGCCTGATCCGCCGCAGTTCCAAGCGCAAGATGCACGCACGCGGAACCTTCGTTCTCTCCGAGAGCGATACGCCGCGCGTAAAGCTCTGGATGCCCTATAA
>JBEIHO010000021.1:0-48819 GCA_040381215.1 Alphaproteobacteria bacterium
CACTCATATAGCCGCTTGTGCGCTTTCTTCTGGGAGATAAGTGCACTGTCACCGTAATTAACTGTTACCAGGGAAGCGGTGCGCCGGTGTAGTCGAAGAAGCCCCCGGTCTGGGCTGGCGTCAGGCCTTCGATGACGCGCAGGAGGTCGGTGGCGGCTTCTTCTGGTGGGCGGACGTTCAGGCCTGATTTCGAGAACGGTGCGGAGAGCTTGGTGTCGACGGTGCCCGGGTGCAGCGCGACGCAGATCGCGCCGGGGCGCGTGCGCTTGAGTTCGACGGAGGCCGTGCGCAGGATCTGGTTCAGCGCCGCCTTGGAGGCCCGATAGGCATGCCAGCCGCCAAGATGGTTGTCACCGATGCTCCCAACCTTGGCCGAGAGCACAGCCACGACCGAGCGACCCTCCCGCGGCAGCAGCTGCGTGAAGTGCTTGAGCACGAGGGCGGGTCCAATCGTGTTGATGGCGAAGGACTTGGCGAAGTGGCTGGCCGAGAGATCGCGCAAGCTGCGCTCGGGACGGTTGATCTCGTCATGAAGGAAACCGGTCGCGATCACGAGGAGGCCGAGGGGTCGGCCCTGTCCCGCCACGTGGGCGGCCGCGCGCTCGATCGAGGCCTCGTCGGTGAGGTCGAGCGCGGGGCCTGACTGGCGCGAGAACGCGATGACCGGGCCGGTTTTGCGCAAGGCCTCTGCCATGCTGCGCCCGATGCCGCCGGCGGCCCCGATGATAACGCTGGTGGTGCCATGATCCATTTGAGTGATACGAAGCCCCCTGTGCGCCGGTTCAATCCTCTCGCGGCCCGCCCATGACAGGCTTGCGCGGCCGGCCCCGGTCGGCCTAGACCTGCCCATATTGCTCTTTTCAAGGATCCCCCGCCATGCCCCCCACTCCCCGCGACCAGAAGCCCTATGACGTGATCGTGCTGGGGGCGACGGGGTATGTGGGACAGTTGATCACGTCCTACCTTGCCACGAATTATCGTGGAAACGAGGTGCGCTGGGCCATGGCGGGGCGCAGCCAGGCGAAGCTGGATGCGGTGAAGGCGTCGCTGGGGGACGCGGGAGCGCATGTCGCGACGTTCGTCGCCGATACCTCGAACATGAATGACCTTGAGGCGCTGGTTGATCAGGCGCGCGTGATCCTGACGACGGTCGGGCCTTATGCGAAATACGGATCGGGCCTGGTCGAGGCCTGTGCGCGCTCGGGAACCGATTATGTCGACCTCACGGGTGAGGCGCCGTGGATCCAGGCGATGATCGATACGTGGCAGCACGAAGCAGAACAATCGGGTGCGCGCATCGTGCCGTGCTGCGGCTTCGACTCGATCCCGTCCGACCTTGGCGTGTTCTTCCTGAACGAAGAGGTGCGCAAAATCACCGGGCGGCCCTGCACGTCGATCCGCATGCGGGTCGTGTCGGCACGTGGCGGGATCAGCGGTGGCACGATCGACAGCATGATGACGATGATGGAGAACATGGGCAGCGACCCGCGGATCCGCGATGCCATGGGCAATCCCTTCG
Organism: Alphaproteobacteria bacterium; assembly: GCA_040381215.1. Taxonomy (GTDB): domain Bacteria; phylum Pseudomonadota; class Alphaproteobacteria; order Micropepsales; family Micropepsaceae; genus SZUA-430. The sequence goes on from JBEIHO010000021.1 coordinate 1,520, forward strand.
CGCTCAATCCGCAAGGCCAGCGCAAGGGGCCTCGCCAGCCGGGCGGCCTTCCTGTCAGCTATGACCGCGATGCGGGTGGCTGGACAGCGCCCTTCATCATGGCGGCCATCAATACGCGCGTGGTGCATCGCTCCAATGCGTTGCTGCACAATGCCTATGGGCGTGACTTCACCTATGAGGAAGCAATGATGACCGGCGGACCCGTGCTGGGCGGGCCTGCCGCTGTCGCCGTAACGGGCGCGATGGGCGCGTTCGGCCTTGCGGTGGCGCTGGCGCCGACACGGGCGCTGCTGAAGCGTTTCGTGCTGCCGAAGCCCGGCGAAGGGCCAACGCCGGAACAGCGCGAGAAGGGATCCTATGATCTGCTCTTCATCGGCAAGGGCGTGGATGGGGAAACCTACAAGGCGCGTGTCACGGGCGATCGGGATCCGGGCTATGGCTCGACGGCGAAGATGATTGCGGAGGCGGCGATCTGCCTAAACGGCCTTGTACCGGGATCGCCCGGTGGCGGGCTGTGGACGCCGGCGTCGGCGATGGGGCACTTCCTGGTCGAACGGCTGCGCGCGCATGCGGGGCTGACGTTCGGGATGGAGAGCTGAGGGGTTATTTCGGTGACAGTGCACCTATCTCTCGAGATAAGTGCACTGTCACCGAAACTCGGGATTTCAGGTATAGCGCTTCGAGGTCTTCTGGTCGGCGAGATCGGGGGCCATTTTCGCAGCCCCCCCATAGCCTGTGAGGCTGTCGGCGACGAAGGGGTTTGAGCGGCGCTCGTTTCCGAAGGTCGAAGTCGGGCCGTGGCCCGGCACGAAGGTGATGTCGTCGCCGAGCGGCCAGAGCTTGCCGGTGATCGAGTCGATCAGTTGCTGGTGGTTGCCGCGCGGAAAGTCGGTGCGGCCGATGGACCCTGCGAACAGCACATCGCCCACGAAGGCCACGCGGAGATCGCGGTTGAAAATCACGACATGGCCTGGCGTGTGGCCGGGCGTATGGAGCACCTCGAAGCGGGTGCCCTCGAGTTCGAGCACGTCACCATCATCGAGATAGCGGTCGGGCGTGACATTTCTCGCACCGGCCAGGCCGTAGCGGCGGGCACTGTCCTCGATCTGGTCGAGCCAGAACTGGTCATCGCGGTGCGGTCCTTCGACGGCAACGCCCGTCCGCGCCCGCAACTCGGCGGCAGCGCCTGCGTGGTCGAGATGGCCGTGGGTCAACCAGATGTGCTTCAGCGTCAGGCCGAAATGCGCGAGGGCACCCAGCAGGCGATCGATGTCGCCACCCGGATCGACCAGGGCGGCATGCTTCGTCGCGGTATCCCAGATCAGGGAGCAGTTCTGCTGCAGCGGCGTGACGGGCACGATGCGCACCTGCAGTGCGGGCTGGTTCTGTGGCTCGGTCATGCGGGCACGATGTCGGGTTTAGTGGCCCATGGCAAGCTTGACAGAAAAGGGCCCGACCTTGCGGCCGGGCCCCCTGATCGTCATCGTGGATGGTCTTAGGGACCGCCGAAGAGGTCCTGGACGGTGATGCTGGCGGCGGAAAGATCAGCCAACTCGATGCCGTGCAGCGTGATCTCGCCAGCGCCCAGATAGTTCAGGATCAGGTTACCAGCGCCGTCGTCGGCTGCGGTCACCAGGGTCTTGTCCCAATCCAGCGCGATCAGGCGATCGCCCGCGGCGTAGTCGAAGTCCAGGATCGTGTCGCTGCCCCAGCCTGCCGGCGTGGAATTGAAGCGGAAGAGGAAGCTGTCAGCCCCTGCTCCGCCGGTCAGCGTGTCATTGCCAACGCCGCCCGCGATCAGGTCGTTGCCAATGCCACCGATGATCGTGTCATTGCCAGCGCCGCCATCGAGCACGTCGTTGAAGATGCCCGTGAGGCCATTGATGGCCCAGCCCGAACCCGCTGCGTTGGTTTCAGCGCCGTCAGCCGGCAGGTTGCCGCCGTGCAGGGTGTCGTTGCCGCCACCGCCCGAGAGCCAGTCGCCGTCGCTGCCGCCAACCAGGGTGTCGTTGGCGTTGCCGGTCCACAGTGCGTCGCGGCCGGCTTCACCAAACACGGTAACGGTTTCGTCCGTGGCACTGCTGCCCAGCAGCTTGCTGGTCAGGTCGACGACGTCGTCGCCGGCGCCCATCTGGAAGACCTCGATGCCCGAGACGAGCTCACCCGTGCGCGTACCGCTGTCGTTGAGCGCGTAGCGGAACACGACGTCATGGCCGCCGGTGCCCAGCAGCGTGTCAGTGCCTGCGCCACCCTGATAGGTGTCGAGGCTGCCGAAGAACTTGCTGCCGGCCTGGTTCAGCTTTATGCCGGTGCCGGACGTGAAGTCGCCATCGCGGTTGAAGGCAAAGACGTCCTGACCCAGGATCTGGGCAAAGGTGCGCTCGGCCTCGAACAGGAGGACGTCGTCGCCCGCGCCGCCATTGAGCGTGTCGAGGCCCGTTCCGCCCGAGAGGATGTCGATGCCCTCGCCACCGTTCAAGGTGTCGTTGCCGGCCTCGCCGAAGAGAACGTCATTGCCGTCACCGCCTTCGAGACGATCGTTGCCGTCGCCGCCGAAGCCCGTGTCATCGCCCGCGTTGCCTTCCACGCGGTCGTCGCCAGCGGCGCCCTGCAGCGTGTCGTTGCCGTCGTCGCCCGACAGCTCGTCACTGCCGAGACCACCCTCGAGCACGTCAGCGCCAGCGCCGCCGTAGAGCTTGTCGGCGCCATCCTGGCCCGACAGGACGTCATCGCCTGCGTCGCCATAGAGCTCGTCACCCTGGTTGCCGCCAACGAGCTGGTCGTTGCCCTCCCCGCCCTCGAGCCTGTCGGCGCCATCGCTACCCGACAGGATGTCGGCGCCGTTGCCGCCGTAGAGGCGGTCAGCGCCAGCGTCACCATTCAGCATGTCGTCGCCGTCATTGCCGTAGAGACGATCGTCGCCTGCTTCGCCCCAGATGGCGTCGTTGCCGGCGCCGCCAGTGACTTCATCGTTACCGGTGCCACTCCAGATGCGGTCGTTGCCGCTGCCGGAGTCGACCTTGTCATTGCCAGCTCCTGCGGTGATCACGAGGGCCTGGGTGACGCCAGCCGCGATGGCGAGCTTGTCGTCGCCGCCCAGCAGGTCAATCTGCTCGACATCCACGATCGAGGCAGCACCGAACTCGAGATCATCAGACGACTCGGTCGCCACGACCTTGTCGTAGCCGGCGCCGCCGTTGAAGACGTCGCCGCTTCCGGAGACATACATGATGTCGTTGCCGTCGCCGCCGAACATGGTGTCGTTGCCTTCGCCACCATCGAGGATGTCGTTGCCCGCATCACCCTTCAGCGTGTCGTTGCCGCCCTGGCCATAGAGGCGGTCGATGCCGTTGCCACCGCTGATCACGTCGTCGAGGCCGCGGCCATAGACGCGGTCGTCGCCGTCGCCGGCCTTGAACTCGGTGCCAACGACGTAGCCGGCCTCCGCAGCTTCCGCCGCGCTCGAGGCAAGGAACACGCTGTCGTTACCGGCGAGCGCGTCGTACTGGCTGCCCGCGATGTAGCTGCCTGCATTGACGATGTCGAAGTCTACCCAGTCGGCCTGGGTCGTGAAGAGACCGAAGCCCGCGCCGCCACCGCTGCCACCGATGGTGGTCTGCGCATAGTCGACGAAGAACTCGACGCGCTCGAAGCCGCCGGCGCGCAGCGCCAGCGAGGAGAGATCGTAGAGTGCGCCGTTGGTGTCGTTGAACGAGGCAAGATTGCTTGCGTAGTACTGGATCTGCGCGCGGATGCTTGCGTCGTTGAAGTCGGCGCTCGACAGGTAGATGCGCAGCGTGTCGGTGCCGGCGCCGCCACGGGCGGTATCACGGCTCGAGCCGCCTGCATTCTTCAACTCTTCGCCCTCGAGCGGGGTTTCGGCGGCAAACTCTGCTGCCGTCATCGAGATGTGCGCGACGACGTCGTTGCCGTCACCGCCATCGACGAGGTCGTATCCCGCGCCGCCGGTGATGTTGTCGTTGCCGGTGCCACCAAAGACGGTGTCGTTGCCGGCGCCGGCGTTGAGCGAGTCATTGCCGTCGCCACCCTCGATGATGTCTTTGCCGTTGCCCGCGAACACGCTGTCGTTGCCGGCGCCCGCAAAGATCGTGTCATTGCCGTCGGCACCGTCGATGTAGTCGTTGCCGTCACCGGCGTCGATGTAGTCGTTGCCCGCACCGGCGAAGATCTGGTCGTCTCCGAGGCCGCCATAGAGGCCATCATGGCCGGTGCCACCGTCGAGGCGGTCATTGCCTGCGCCGCCCTGGATCTGGTCGTCGCCGCTGTCGCCGTAAAGCGAGTCGTTGCCGTCGCCACCGTCGAGGGTGTCGTTGTCGGCGCCACCGTTGAGATAGTCATTGCCGGCCGCACCAACGAGGATGTCTTCGCCTGCCTGGCCGTGGAGCGAGTCATTGCCTTCGCCGCCATCGAGGCGGTCATTGCCGGCGCCGCCGACGAGGGTGTCGTTGCCCGCGTCACCGCGCAGGTTGTCATTGCCGATGCCACCATCGAGATAGTCGTTGCCGCCACCGCCGAGGAGCGTGTCGTCGCCCGTCTGGCCGTACATGTAGTCGGTGCCAGCGCTGCCCATCATGCGGTCATTACCGTTGCCGCCATAGGCCCAGTTGCGCTCGTTCACGTCACCGCTTTCGGTCAGCAATGCCAGCGCAGCCGTGATGTCTTCGTCGGTCACGCCGTCCGCGAGCAGGGCAAAGAGGGCGTTGACGTCGCTCACGATCGCCGCGTTCAGGACACCATTGGTCATGATGTCACCCTTGAGCGATGCGCCCGTGAGCATCAGGTCGTCGCCGTTGCCGCCGTCGAGCGTGTCGTTGCCGGCGCCGCCGAGAAGGACGTCCGTGCCCTCGCCGCCGTAGAGCTTGTCGTCACCCTGGCCACCATTGAGCAGGTCCGTGCCGTTGCCACCGAACAGCGTGTCATCACCGAGGCCGCCGTCGAGGATGTCGTTGCCCTCGCCGCCGTTGAGCACGTCGTTGCCTGCGCCACCGAACAGCCAGTCTGCGCCTTCGCCGCCGTTGAGGACGTCATTGCCTGCGCCGCCGTCGACGATGTCATCGCCAGCGCCCGCGTTGATGATGTCGCGTCCTGCGCCACCGACGATCGTGTCGTTGCCGGCGCTACCGTTGGCCACGGATACAGCGAGGGCCGCAATGTTCAGCTGTGCGGCAGTCGATGTCAGGGCTGTGGCGAGTTGCGTTGCGGCGTTGACCTTGTTGGTGCCGCCGGTGAGTTCCATTGCCATGGTGCGAGCTTCCTCGTGAAATTCGGGGTGGACGACATGCCCACCAAAACGCCCGCTTCATATTCCTTACCGAGACGGTTCGGTAATTTATTCCCAACTCGATTCACGTTTGAACCCGCATCGTGTCACCGTGGCGACACCTGTCATGGTGGGCAGGTTTGTCGGGATTGCGCGGGTTTTCCAGTGACACAACGCGCAGGCGTTGCAATCACGCGGCGCTCGCCCGACAGGGGTTGCGACTGGCCTCGCTGGCAGGCGGCACGTGAGGGCTCTCTGAGATTGTGTCCCTTGATTGGTACAGTTGGGTGGGCTCGAACCACCGACCTCCGGATCCACAATCCGGCGCTCTAACCAACTGAGCTACAACTGCCCGTCGCGACCATGGGGGCGTCAAGGAATGGCGATGGCGGCAAAGGCCGTTTTTCGCAGGCGCGGAACCTAAGGCCGGGCCCCCTTCTTTGCAAGATGTTCGTCGGACGCTTTGCGTTTTGGCCACACAGAAGGTATTGACCGGGTCTCCATGGCAAAACCCCGCAAATTCGACCTTTCCAGCCCTTGGGGGCGGCTTGCTGCGCACTTCGACATGACGTGGCGCGACCATGCGTTCCTGCGTGTGTGGTGGACGAACGCGTCCTGGATCTCGGAAGAGGTGGTTCGGACCAACCAACCCTGGCCTTTCCAGATCCGTGGGTGGGCGCGGCGCGGCATCAAGACCGTCATCAATCTCAGGGGTCCCGGAAAATGGGGCGAACCCGAGGCTTTCCTGCAGCTGGAGCGGGATGCCTGCGCGAAAGCGGGTATCGCGCATGTCGATTTCACGATGACCTCGCGGTCAACGCCTACGGCCGAGACACTTCGGGAGGCCGAGGCGATGTTCCAGTCGATTACCTACCCCGCCCTGCTGCACTGCAAGTCGGGCGCTGACAGGGCTGGCATTGCCAGCGTGCTGTACCTGCACTTTCGCAAGGGTGAACCCATCGAAAAGGCCATGCGCATGCTGAGCCTGCGCTATGGCCATGTGAAGCAGGGCAAGACCGGGGTGCTCGATTATTTCTTCGAAAAGTATCTTGCGCACGCGCGGGTATCCGGGCTCTCGCTCATCGAGTGGGCCGAGAAGCATTATGATCCCGACGCGCTGAAGGCCGAGTTCCAGAAGAAGTCGAAGTGGTGGGCGAATATCCTGGTGGACCGGATCCTCAACCGCGAGTGAGGAAGGCATGAACGATGCGCCGGTGAAAACAGAGTTCGTGCCCGCAAACGGGATCACCTTCGAGGTGGATACCTGCGGGAGCGGGGAAAAGCTGGCCCTGCTGCTGCACGGGTTTCCGGAATCGAAGTTCTCGTGGCGCTTCCAGATGCCCCTGCTGGCCCGGTTGGGCTACAGGGTCTGGGCGCCGAACCTGCGCGGCTATGGCAAGACCTCACGGCCGAAGGCCGTCGGTGACTATCATATCGACCATCTGGTCGGGGACGTGGCAGGGCTCATCGATGCTGCCGGGGCCAAGGAAACGCTTCTGGTCGCCCATGATTGGGGTGCGATCATCGCCTGGCACTGCGCGATCCGAAAGGTGCGGCCGCTATCGGGGCTTGTGATCATGAACGTTCCGCATCCGGCGTGCTTCGTGCGAACGCTCGGGACGTGGTCGCAGCTCAGGAAGAGCTGGTATGTCCTCTTCTTCCAGCTGCCATGGCTGCCCGAACGCATTCTGGCGGCCCGCGGGGCCGAAGCGATCGGTCGGGCCTTCACGGAGATGGCGGTCGACAAAAGCCGCTTCCCTGCCCCGGTTGTCGACGAATACCGACGCAATGCACGGGAACCGGGCGCGATCAGTGCCATGGTCAATTACTACCGGGCGGCGATGCGCACGGATCGCCATGTGATGAACCCGACGCCCGGAACGGTGGATGCGCGCACGTTGATGATCTGGGGCGAGGAGGACAGCGCGCTGGACAAGGCCACGACCTATGGCACGGAGGCCTATGTGAAGGACCTGACGTTGCGGTATCTGCCGGGGGTCTCGCACTGGGTACAGCAGGAAGCGCCGGAGAAGGTGAATGTCTTGCTCGAGGCGTGGCTGAAAGGCGAACCGGTTCCCATCGAAGGTGACGTGCTGTCCTGAGCAGGATCAGCTCGACAGTCCTGCCGTCACGAAGCGGATGAGTTCCTTTTCGACGTCTTCCTCAGGCAGTTTGTTGAGGGCGCCGGCGAAGGCAATGGCATTGGGGACCTGACCTTCGCGCAGCAGGGCTACCGTCAGCATGGTCTGCTGGGAGGCTGACCTGAGGAATGCCAGTCGCCAGCAGCGGCGCGCGTCGTCGCCGGCCAAGGCGGGCACGGCCAGCTTCAGAAGGGCGTCAAAGCGATCGAAGATACCGAGCGAAGATGGGGGCGGGGCGAATTTCTCGGCGCCGGGCTCCCATGTCAGACGCGCGAGCACGCGGATGAAGTTAAGCCATCCGGCTTCGCCCGACCGCAAATGACGAAAGGGAGGTTCGACCAGGACGGCGGCGAGTTCCTCGGCACGGGGGGCGCGTGCCTCACGGCGGCAACGCTCCTCGATGCGATCGAGGGCCAAGGCGCGCTCTTCCTCCAGGCTCTGGAAGCGGCGATGGATGACCGCGTCGACAAGCTTGTCCTTGGTGCCGAAATGATAGTTGACGGCGGCCACGTTGACCTTGGCCAGGTCTGTGATCTGGCGGATCGATGTCCCCTGGATGCCGTGCGTGGCGAACAGCGCTTCGGCGATATCGAGGATCCGGTCGTAGGTCGCGACCGTCGAATCCGTCCTTGCGAAGGGTGTGTCCTGAGCCGCCATTTCAAAACTTTACAACGATTCCAAGGTATTGACCAGACGGCGGGGCCCGGCCAGGCGCGCGCGCAATTTACTTTCGGCAGCGCTCGCCCTAACCATGACTTATCCGAAGGAGACCTAGTTTAATGGCTGTTACCTACGAAAGCCTTATGGCGTTGGCGTCCATTGGGGACGAATTTACCTATTCCGACCGCGAGACCATGCTCTACGCGCTGGGCGTCGGCATGGGGCGGGACCCGATGAACGCGGACGAATTACCTTACGTCTACGAGAACGGGCTCAAGACGATCCCGACAATGGCCAGCGTCATCGCCTGGGGCCAGCGGACGATCGGTCAGGCAGGCATCAACTACCTGATGGTCGTGCATGGCGAGCAGCGCCTGACCATGCACAAACCCCTGCCGTCCTCGGGCACGATCATCTCGGATGAGCGGGTCACCGGCGCGGTCGACAAGGGCCCGGGCAAGGGCGCGCTGATCTTCACGGAAAAGGTCATCCGGCTCAAGGGCAGCAACGAACTGCTGTGCACGACCGGTGGCACGATATTCGCGCGCGGCGACGGCGGGTTTGGTGGCCCCTCGACCGGCGGCCCGGAACCCCATGCCATTCCCGAGCGCAAGGCTGACGTCACCTGCGAGACGGATACACGCGCCGACCAGGCCCTGCTCTATCGGCTTTCAGGCGACCGCAATCCCCTGCATTCCGATCCCAATATCGCGAAGATGGCAGGCTTCCCGCGGCCGATCCTGCACGGGCTTTGCAGCTACGGGACGGCGTGCCGGGCCGTCCTGCAGACGATCTGCAATTACGATCACACCATGATTGCAGGCTTCGATGTTCGCTTTTCGTCGCCGGTGTTTCCCGGCGAAACGATCGTCACCGAGATGTGGAAGGACGGCAATGTCGTGTCGTTCCGCTCGAAGGTGAAGGAGCGCGACGTGGTCGTGCTGAACAACGGCAAGTGCACGCTGAACGGCTGATGAGCGGGCATGGGCCGGGAGACGAGGGATTTCTCGATCCCCTCGCCGAGACTGCTGCACTGGTTGCGGAGGGGCAAGCGGACGTTGCGCTTGCCCGCTGCGAGCGGCTGATCGCGGCCGGCCGCGGGAGCGCGCTGACCCGCGCGGCGCATGGGCGGGTGCTGATGGCTCTCGGGCGGTCGCAGGATGCTGTCGATGCGCTGCGCGAGGCGTCCCAGTTGTCGACGAACACGGCCGAGATCCTTCTGGCGTTCGGCGAAGCCCTGGCCAGCACAGGCGCGCTGCCTGCGGCGATCGGGGAATTGCAGCGCGCGGCGCGGCTTGCGCCCGATGACGCACGGCCGCAGCTGGCGATCGCTCGGCTTTGGCTTGAGGCCGGGGAAGCGGACAAGGCGCTTGCGGCCCTGGGCTACGCTCAGGCTGCGGGCGCCGTGATGGATGCAGACGCCCAGGCGATCCGCGCGCGCGCAGACGCCATGCAGGCGCAGGCCCGTGCCGACGCTGGTTATGTCCGCCATCTCTTCAACCAGTTCGCTTCCGACTATGACGAGCGCATGCAGGGGCGGCTGGGCTATGCGGCCCCGGTTATCCTGCGGCAGCTGGCGGGCATGCTGAGCGATGCGGGGCAGCGATACGACATTCTGGACCTTGGCTGCGGAACAGGCCTTAGCGGGGCGGCATTTCAGGATCTGGCGCGCGGCCTGACAGGCGTCGACCTGTCGCCGCGCATGCTGGAGAAGGCGCGCGCCAGCGGCGTCTATACCCGGCTTGTCGAGAGCGACATCATCGAATTGCCGGCAGGCCTCGAGGGACCGTTCGGTCTTGTGGTGGCCGCTGATGTGCTGGTTTATCTGGGAGCCCTGGAGGCGCTGTTTGCGACCGTGAGGCGAAGGCTTCTGCCGGACGGGCTGTGGGTGTTCACCACGGAGCTTGGCGAGGGCGCAGACTACGAACTGGGCGCCAAACGCCGGTTCCGGCACAGCGAGGCGTATTTGCGCAAGCTGGCCGCGGATCACGGGTTCGATGTCTGCAGCCTGGTGGAGTGCGTCTGCCGGCATGAGGCAGGCGTTCCTGTCAGGAGCTGGGCGGCCGCTTTGCGGGCTGGCTGATCGGGCGCGGTCCGCTTTTCCGCGGAAACCAAGGGGCGCAGACCCGATGGATTCGCGTCGGGGTTTGGGCTAATTTGACCCACGATCCCGGGGCTTGGGGTCCTGTCTGCTTCATCATGGTGATTTCATGCGTTTGCTCGTCGTTGCCGCCCTGCTCCTCCCGCTCACGGCCGTCGCGGCCTCGGGCAACTCAAAGAGCAATCCGTTCGGCGAGGGAAAGATCGTCATCAAGGACGAAATCGTGAAGAAGTGCGGCGGGTTTCCCTACGGCCCGACCATTGTCGTCGATGCAAAGGCCGCAACAATCGACGAGATGAAGAACACCCGTGAAGGCGTTGAGCTGTACCTCAAGCAGGTCGCCAGCTACGAGAAATGCCTGATCACGCTGGGCAAGTCGCTTGACGGCAAGATGTCGGCGAAGGACGGCGACTTCATCATCGGGGTCATCAACCGCGCTCTCGACGAGCGGGATGTCGTGGCGATCGACTTCAACAACCTGGTCGATGCGTACAATGCCGCCAACGGGATCAAGCCGGCTGCGGCGCCAAAGCCCGCAGCGGCACCCAAGGCTGCAGCGACTACAAAGCCTGCGGCCGCGTCCACAAAGCCTGCCGCCACGAAAGCCGCGACCCCAGCCACCACACCCTGAGGGTAGCTGGCGCATCTCCTTCCCCGTCGGAGAGTTAACCACGCCTGCCTCCGGGCGGGGTGGAACCGTGCGCGTTCACCTCACTTCCGGCTTGCGGTTCAAGCCATTTCGATACGGTGATACAAGTTATATTGTGGGGAAGTGCGGACGGGCTGCGACGGGCAGCGCGGTGCCGCGGGTTTGGGATGACCATGTCGCGATGGATCGTATTTGCCGGGATCACGGCGATGCTCGTGACCGGGTATTTTGCAACGCTATCCAGCGAGGGCCAGGGCCTGTTCAGTAGCGTCCAACACGTGCCGGCCGACCTTCAGAAGCAGGTCTCCACGGCCTTGCTGGCCAAGGGGCTTGCGTGGGCGAGCGTGCGCATGGACGGACAGCGCGCGATCCTTGCGGGCGTGGCGCCGAGCGAACTTGACCGGGAGGACGCCATCGAAACTGCGCGACGCGCGGCGGGGCGCGGTGGCGCCTTGTGGGGCGGCATCACCTCGGTTGATGGAAACGCGATCTCCGTCGCACCAGCCCGCAAGCCCTACAAATGGGTCGCGCATCGAGGGGCGGGCTTGAGCGTGCGGTTCAGCGGCGCTGTGCCGAGCCAGCGGTTCAAGCGCGAGATTGCCCTGGAGGCCCGCAAGCTGTTTCCGCAGGGCGTCGAGGACGAGACACGGGTGGCCAGCGGGTATCCGACCGGAGACTGGATGGGCAGCGTCCTGCTCGGCCTTGGTCAACTGACGCGGCTTGAGGCCGGCGAACTTCAATTCACCGATGGGGAGATGGTGCTGTTCGGGCAGGTCGCCGATGACGGCGAGAAGGCCGAGATCGAGACGGCGATGGCTGGCGTGCGCAAGCCCCTGTCCGGCGGGGCGCAGCTCACGACCGCCGACGCGTCGTCCCCGCCGACGACCGATGAACCCGCAGAGGCCGATGCGACCATAGATGCGCCAGCCCCGGCTGCGAGCGCTGAGGATTGCCAGAAGCTGATCGACGTGGCGATGCGCAGCAATGTGATCCTGTTCAAGCCGGGATCGACGGTGGTCGATGATGCGGGGCTCAAGGTGATCGCAACCATGGTTCGCACCGCGCAGCAATGTCCCGACCTCAGATTGAACGTCACCGGCCATGCCGACGGAACGCCTGCCGAGGCGAATGCCGGCGACATCAGCCGGCAACGGGCCTTCGCCGTCTCGAAGCTGTTGTGGGAGGCCGGCATTGCGCGGGCGCGCCTGGCTGCCATGGGCGCCGGCGATGCGCAGCCGGCGCGCGAGGGTGCGACGGTGGATCCGGCCGCCAACCGCCGTGTCGAATTCTCGGTGATCCCGTGAGCCGGAGACCGACACACCCATGATCTACCTCATCGCGCAGACATGGCTGTTCCTGACCATCGCCTGCCTCATCGGCGTGCTGATGGGGTATTTCCTCGTGCTGAACCAGAAGCTCGAGCGGCAGGCGCAGCTTGAGACGGAGGCGCTCGATGCGCGGCACCGCTCGATTGCCATGGAGCGCGAGCTTGAGGACTACCGCGGTCGCCTTGCCGAGCTGGAGGGGCTTCCTGCCTCGGCGCGTGCCTCGCGTATTGCCTCACGCGAGGAGATGGCTGAGCGCATCAGCCTGCTGGAACGCGACCTCGCCGCCACGCAAGGGCGCGAGAAGACGTTGGCAGATGAAGCTGCGCGCCTGAAGACGGAAACTGAAAGCTTCCGGACGCGCTATCTCGAAGCGCGGGCGAAATGGGACGAGTACAAGGCCAAGGCCGATGCGCTGGCGCAGGCGCCTGCGTCTGCCCCGCTCGACCTGGGCAGTGACCGGATCATGCCTGACGATGCCATGCGCAAGCGGCTGCTTGAACTGGAAGGCGCCTTGCTGGAGGCCACCCGCGAAAAGGATCGCCTTGGCGAACAGGCACGTACCCACATGGCGCGGGTCAGGGAGCTCGAGCGGCAATCTTCGGCTGCAACGCCCGGCGCCGATACGCGGGCGCAGGATGCCATCAAGTCGATGCAGGTGCGGCTGTCCGAACTTGAGGGACAGCTTGCCCAGGCGACGAGCGAGCGCGATGCGTCGGCGCAGCAGATCCGGCAGATGCTGTCGCGTATCCGGGAACTCGAGGGCGGCGGCGCCAATGGCGGTGCCGATGCCAGGCTTGCGGAAGCGGCGCGTGTGCGCGACCAGGCCTTGCAGGAAAACGCCGCATTGGCGGCCAAGCTTGCCGATGCCGAGGCCCGCCTCGAGGCCGGCCGGTCGGAGCGGGAGGCATCGACCGGCGCGCTTGGGGTTTCGAAGGCACGCATTGCCGAGCTCGAGGCGCGCCTTGCGTCCGGCTTCACCGCGGCGCGGGAGACCGACGCGCTGCGCTCGCGCATCCAGGATCTGCAAGACAAGCTTGCTTCCGCCGAGGTTGCCATCAGCAAGTCACTGGAGCGCGTGCGCCAGGAGACCGATCCGCTGCGGGCGCGCATTGCGGACCTCGAGACACGCCTGGCGCATGCGGCGGCGACGAATACCGAGGGTGATACCATCGCCGTGCTGCAGAGTGCGGACAATGTCGAGCTGCGCGCGAAGCTCACGGCTGCAGAGCAACGGGCCATGCTGGCCGATGCGCTGGCCGCCGAGGTCGAAACGCTGAACAAGCGTCTCGCGGAACAACCGCTCATGCTGAACGCGCCGGTCGAGGACACGGCTGCACTTGAGCGGCTCAGGCACCGGATCGGCGAACTTGAAGCCTCGCTCGAGCGGGCGCTGCAGCGGCCGGTCGAGACCGTGGTGCAGGACACGCCCGACACGACGGCGCGGCTGCGGGATCTGGAGGCGGCGCTCGAGCGGATGCAGCGCCAGGCCGCCGATACCGATGCCCTGCGGACCCAGGTTGCGGCGCTCGAGGCCAAGCTTGCGGACGTGCCGCCTGCGGGCCCTGGCGAGACGCCGAGCGACCTCAAGGCCCGGCTGGCCGAGCTTGAGGCGCGGCTGCTCGCCGGCGCGGCGGCTTCGGTCCAGAGTTCGGCCGAGACGGGGGCGCTGCGCCATCGCATCCACGCGCTCGAGGCGATGTTGCACGAGGCCGCCAAGGCGCGCGACGAGGCGGCGGTGCTGCGGGCGAAGGTCGCCGAACTCGATGGCCGGTTGGGACAGACCATGAAGGCCCTGGCCGAGGCACGCGCACGCCTCTCCCAGAACCCGTCAGCCTGAGATCGGCCAGATCCCGCCTCGAAGACCACAAAGATTGTGGCGTTGACGGCGCGGTCCTGCATGTAGACATTGCCCCCGTCCGAAGGGGGGCCATTCCGGCTGAGATCTGCGCGTGACGCGCGACCACCCTTTGAACCTGATCCGGCTTGTACCGGCGTAGGGATACGGATTGCCGCGCGCACCCTCATTGCGCCCGGCCTCCCCCTTGCCCTGCCCGCCCGACCAGCGACCCCTCTGGCTTGCAGGACCCTTGCTACATGAACATCCAGAACAAGTCCCCGTTCCGCATCACGACGGGATCGATCCCGGGCTCACGCAAGATCCATGTCGCGGGCACGCGCTTTACGGACCTGAGGGTGCCCTTCCGCGAAGTCGCCTTGCATCCGTCGGCGAACGAACCGCCAGTGCGCATCTATGATCCGTCGGGCCCCTATACGGACGTTACCTGCGCGATCGACATCCATCAGGGGCTGCCGCGGGCCCGGGACGCCTGGGTTGCTGCGCGCGGGGACACTGAGACCTATGAGGGGCGCGCGGTGAAGCCAGAGGATAATGGCGGGGCGACGGGCGAGCGCCTGGTGCCTGCGTTTGCTTCGACGGTGTCGCCACGACGAGCCAAGCCCGGGCGCCGCATCACGCAGCTTGAGCATGCGCGCGCCGGCACCATCACGGCCGAGATGGAGTATGTCGCCATTCGCGAAAACCTGGGACGCGCGAAGCTGGCGCGGGACGGCGAGAGCTTTGGCGCTGAAATCCCTGACGAAGTGACGCCTGAGTTCGTGCGCGACGAGGTGGCGCGCGGGCGGGCGATCATCCCGGCAAACATCAACCACGGCGAGCTCGAGCCGATGGCAATCGGGCGCAACTTCCTGGTCAAGATCAACGCGAATATCGGCAACTCGGCCGTGACGTCCTCGGTCGAGGAAGAAGTCGAGAAGCTGGTGTGGTCGATCCGCTGGGGTGCCGACACGGTGATGGACCTGTCGACGGGTCGCAACATCCACAATATCCGTGACTGGATCGTGCGGAACTCACCGGTGCCGATCGGAACGGTGCCGATCTACCAGGCGCTCGAGAAGGTGGATGGCGTCGCCGAGGACCTGACGTGGGAGGTCTATCGTGACACGCTGATCGAGCAGTGCGAACAGGGCGTCGATTATTTCACGGTGCACGCGGGCGTGCGCCTGCCCTTCATCCACCTGACGGCGAACCGCACGACGGGCATCGTCTCGCGCGGGGGCTCGATCATGGCGAAGTGGTGCCTGGCGCATCACAAGGAGAGCTTCCTCTATACGCATTTCGAGGAGATCTGCGAGATCCTTGCGGCCTATGACGTGAGCTTCTCGCTGGGTGACGGATTGCGGCCGGGATCGATTGCGGATGCGAACGATGCTGCCCAGTTTGCCGAACTCGAGACGCTGGGTGAGCTGACGCAGCTTGCGTGGCGGCATGGCGTGCAGGTCATGATCGAGGGTCCCGGCCATGTGCCGATGCACAAGATCAAGGCCAACATGGACAAGCAGCTCAAGGTGTGCGGCGAGGCCCCCTTCTATACGCTGGGGCCACTGACGACCGATGTGGCGCCTGGCTATGACCACATCACGAGTGCCATTGGCGCGGCGATGATCGGCTGGTTCGGAACGGCGATGCTCTGCTATGTGACGCCGAAGGAGCATCTTGGTCTGCCCGATCGCGATGACGTCAAGCAGGGCGTCATTGCCTACAAGATCGCAGCGCATGCGGCCGACCTTGCGAAGGGGCACCCGGCGGCGCGGCTGTGGGATGATGCGCTGTCGCGCGCGCGCTTCGAATTCCGGTGGGAAGACCAGTTCAACCTGGCGCTTGATCCCGAGACGGCGCGGGCCTACCACGACGAGACGCTGCCGAAAGAAGCCCACAAGACGGCGCATTTCTGCTCGATGTGCGGGCCGAAATTCTGCTCGATGAAGATCACGCAGGATGTCCGGGATCATGCCGCGCGGCTGGCGGAGCAGAAGAAGGGCATGGCCGACATGAGCCAGCGCTTCGATGCGGCGGGGCGTGAGCTCTATGTGCCGGTGAAGCCGCAAGGCTGACGCCGACACGCGCATCTTCTAAAAAAAAGGCCGCCCGGCTGACCGGGCGGCCTCTCCCCATGGCGTGGGCCGCGCCTGCGGCCCTGCCTTATTTCGGCGGCAAGGGCTTGCGCTGCTTGCGGTGCTTCTTGCCCTTGGCCGGCTTGTCAGGCACCGGCGCCATCATGACGTAGGTGCGGGTCGGTGCGGGCGCGGCGGCGACTTCGCCGTTCGGGCACGGCGTACCGGCGGCGATCATGGCCGAGCGGACGTCCTCGTCGACACACATCAAGGCTGTCGCAGCGCGATGGTAGCCGAGTGCCACGAGCTGGCGCGAGTTCTTGAGGCGACGGCAGTTGTCGTCCTGCCAGGTGGTACCAACGGACAGGCCGAACGTCACAGCCTGGGCACCGATCGAACTTGATCCCATGCAGGTGTCCTCGCCCGAAACCAGCGGTGCCGCATAGGCGGTGCTGACGGGCGGACGCTCGTTCTCGATGTGGACGTTGCCGACGTTCTGGACGCTCTGCTCCTGGTCCTGACCCTGGTCCTGGCCCTGCTTGTTGGCGTTCGTATTCACGTCGGAGTTGTTGTTGTGGTTCGTATTGGTGACCGTGTCCTGGTTGTTGTTCGTATTCGTGTTGGTGTTCGTGTCTTCGTTATGCGTCCTGTTGTTCAGGCTCTGGCCCTGCACGTTCAGATTGACGTTGTCCAGGTTCTGCGTGTTCAGGTTCTCATTGCTGCTGCGGTTCGTCAGCGTGTTGTTGTTCTGGTTGTCGATCTCGTTGCGGTTCGAGGCGCGCGCCTGGCCACCATGAGCGTTGTTCTCGTTGACGTTGGCGTTGTTTGACGTGGCGTTGCCGCCGCGGGCAGTGTTGGCGTTCTGGTTCACCGCGCGGGCCGTGGCCGTCGACTCGCTGTTGCCAACGCCCATGCCACCCTCGTTGGTGGTGGCGTTACAGCTATTGTCACGGCAGGAATTGCTGCCGATGTCGTCGGCCAGTGCTGGCGTGGAAAGGGCGGTGC
The DNA here is from genome assembly GCA_040381215.1 of Alphaproteobacteria bacterium. GTDB lineage: Bacteria > Pseudomonadota > Alphaproteobacteria > Micropepsales > Micropepsaceae > SZUA-430. Next base: position 18,597 of record JBEIHO010000021.1, read on the forward strand.
CAACCAGCAATGTCATGGTGGCGATACCCAGCTTGAATGAACGCATCTCTCTGTCCCCGTGTTGAAGGTTCCCTCCCTCATCAGCACGCGGTGGGCCATGTTTTTTGTCCCACGGCGGCACGGTTTCCTCGAGCGGGCAGCGCTACCGCCGGGTAACACCGAGCGTTTTGCGCGTGGCCCCTCGGCGTTGGCTTTCATGCGGGGCCTTTGTGCGAAATCGGGACAGCAGCACCAGATTAACCATATGATTTAAGGCTGTTTCGGCCTGCGGCGGCGACGGGGGCGTGTTAGGCTTCAAGCAGGAGGAGTAGCCGGAAGGGGGACTTCCGGTGATCCACGGGGACAGTTTGGGGACTGACGATGGGACGGGCTCTTGTTCTGCTCGCGTGCATGATTGCGTGCGTTGGCGCCTCGGGCGCGCAGGCGCGCGGCATCAATCCGACGAAATGGTCGAGCAGCCAGTGGCGCAGCGACCTGTTCGACAGTTACCCATTGCGACCGCGCTATCATCGCGTGCGCGTCGTGAAGCATGTGGTCCACCTCAAGATCGACGCGCCCGCTGCCCTTCCCGCTCAGGTGACGACGGCGCCGCAGCCCCCACGGGTGATCCGCAATGGGCGACCGCTTGAGCGCATGCGGTCTCATGACGTGATCGGCCCGCGTGCCTCGAGCGGTTGCACGGGTCTGCTTATCATCACGTGGGATGGACAGCGCGCGCAGCGAGACTGCCGCTGAGGCCTGCGTGTTTCGTGTTTCAGGCCGCCGGGCGCCGCGCGGTGCGGGAAGTTGCCTCGGCCTGATGCATCCCTGAGCTGTCGGGGCCGGTAGTCCTGACAATCCGGGTCACGATGCCACCGAGACCCTGAACAGCCTCGGAGACATTCATCGACAGGGACTTGACCTGCTCAACCTTGGCGATGGTGCTGCTGGTTTCCTCGCCTGCTGCCGACATTGCATGGTTGGCCTCGCGCACGGCGTTGAGCGATTCACTCGCGTTGCGCGCTATTTCACCCGTCGCCTGGCTTTGCTGCTGCATCACCGCCGCGATGGCGACAGAGGCACTGTCGAGATCGCGAACAAGGCCGAGGATCGCATCGGTTGCAGCCACTGACCCCTTCGTTGCCTGAAGGACCTGGTCGATCTGGCGACGGATCTCTTCGGTGGAGACGGTGGTCTGCTGCGACAATTGCTTGACCTCGTGGGCCACTACCGCGAAGCCCTTCCCGGCATCGCCGGCGCGAGCTGCTTCAATGGTTGCGTTCAAGGCCAGCAGGTTGGTGCGGTTTGCAATGTCGCCAATCAGGGAGACGACCTCGGATATCCGGTCGACGACTGATGTGAGGTTTGTCATGCTTTGGCGAACCGTGCTGCCGGCTTCGACTGCCTGCGCGCTCGTTCGTGCCACCGTCGATACGCGCTCGGCGATCTCGGAAATCGATCCTGTCAATTCTTCTGTCGCCGCCGCGATCATGTTGGTCGCCGAGAGCGCGCGCTGGGTGGCGGTGCTGGCCTCGGATTGCGCGGCGCGCACGCGCTGGGCGGTTTCGGCCAGTGCGCCGGCATCGACCGCCATCGTCGTGGTGTGGTCGGTCGTGCTTCGTACGGCTTGTGATGCCTGATCCCTGACAGCCATGACGGTTTCGCGAACGTTCGTGCTGGTGGCAACGCTCTCGCCAAAGGTTGCGATCGCGCCTGCCATCCGTCCGATCTCATCGCTGCGATGCGCATAGTCGCGCTGCGTGCGTGCATCCGTTTGCCCGCTGACGATCTCGCCCATCGTGCGGGTGAGATCCTCGATCGGGGCGACAACGCGATTGCGGATCACAACGAGACCTGCGACCGATGCCAGCGCTGCAAACAGGGACGCTGCCAGCGTGAACCACGTGTAATAGCCGCTGGCCTGAGCAGCTTCTGACTCGAGACCAGCATTGTGCCTGGTCGCGCCGGCGACGATCTGGTCGATCACCTGCCGGTGGCGTGCATAGTCCTGGGTCAGGCTCGCGTAGAGTTTCGCCGCGGTGGCGGTGTCATTGCGCTTCAGCGCCGGGATGAAGGCCGTTTCGAACGTCTGAAAGAACCGCATCGCCGGCTCGTGGGCCGCGGTGGTCAGCTGCGCTTGCAGTGGGCGGTCGAATTCGGCTGACAACCAGAATTCGTGACGCTGCATGTAGTCGCGCTTTAGGACTGTCACGCGCTTGAGCCTTGCCTCGGCGCTGGGCGGGTTGGCGAGCGCGAGCGTCGCCTCGAGATAGGGCTCGATGATGTAGGCGGGCGGCGGCAGGATATCGGCAACGAGATCCTTGCCGGTGACGATCTGTCCGTAGAGGGGGCTGCCAATGCGCAATACCTCGAGCGCCTGTCGACCGGCGAATGTTGCCGTTGCCAGCGCCCCAAGGATCAGAGTGCCCATAATCGCGAGAACCAGCGAAACGCGCATACTGCCGAACATTTTGGATCCCTCCGGTGGATGCCCCTCGCTAAACCACGAGGTTTTAATGTCTGGTTAACCTTGCGGCCCGCCAAAGAGCGACGCCTCGAAGATTTCTTGCGCCGCTTTTGTGGGCATTAGGATTTGGTTAACGTTACGCACGGCAAAGTCATACATGTGTTTGATATGGCCTGAGTCATGTCCGGGGGAGACACAGTCTCGTCGGATGCCGGCCCAGGGCAGAACATCGACAGGACCTGAACCATGCGCACTCCGCCTTCCCTTACGGGGCACGAACGGACCTTCGACCCCGGTGACGTCATTGTGACCAAGACGGACCTCAAGGGTCGCATCACCTATGCGAACCGGGTGTTCCTCAACATCTCGCAGCTCGAGCTCAACGGCACGCTCGAGCAGCCGCACAGCCTTATCCGGCACCCGGGCATGCCGCGTACCGTCTTCAAGCTTCTGTGGGAACGGATCGAGGCGGGGAAGGAAATCTTCGCCTATGTCGTGAACCGCGCCATGAACGGTGATCATTACTGGGTGTTCGCCCACGTCACGCCGTCCTTTTCGGAGAGCGGACAGGTAAATGGCTATCACTCGAACCGCCGTGTTCCCGACCGGCGGATCGTGAATGAGACCATCAGGCCACTCTATGACGAGCTCTGCGCCATCGAACAGCGCAGTGGTGGTCGCAAGGACGGGCTGCAAGGCGCCTATGACGCGCTGCACGAGAAACTCAAGAACAGGGGGCTCGACTATGACCGCTTTATCTTCTCCCTCTAACCTGCTTCGCCTTGCGATCCTCGCGGGATTGATCGCGGCTGGTGGCAGTCTTTACGTCACCTTGGTGTTTGGCGAAATCGTAGCGGGCGCCGTCCTTGCCCTCACGCTGCTGCCCTGTGTCGGCGTCGCGTTCGGTGCCTACCTGCTCGATCACCGGCTGGTGGAAACCACGCGCGTGTTGAAGGCCATGCAGCATGGTCAGCTCGAGCGTCGCATCATGCCGATCAGCGAGACCGGTAGCGTTGGCGAGTTCCTGTGGGCGGTGAATGACTTTGCCGACAATGCTGATGCGTTTGTCCGCGAGGCGGGTGCCTCTCTCAATTCGGTCAGCGCCGGCATCTACTACCGCCGCGTGATCGAGACGGGCATGCATGGCTCGTTCCTGCATGGTGCGCGCTCGATCAACCGGGCGACGCAGACCTTCCAGGACAAGGTAGCCTCGTTCTCGAAGGTCACCGATACGTTCAAGGAAGCGGGTGGCCAGGTTTCGATGAGCCTGAAGTCGGCGGCGGCCGACCTGCAGGGGCAGCTCGGCGGCGCCGGGCCTGCCACGCAGTCGTCGCAGGCCTCGACCAACAGCCTCCAGACGGTGGCGGCTGCGTCCGAGGAGCTGACGGCTTCGATCCGCGAGATCAACCATCAGGTCCACAAGAGCCTCGAGGAAGCCCGCACGGCCGTTGCCAAGGCGACGGAGACCGACAAGGAAGTGGGCAAGCTCATTTCGGCGGCGACGAAGGTTTCGGATGTGGTGAACCTGATCCGTGCCGTTGCCGCGCAGACCAACCTGCTGGCGCTCAATGCGACGATCGAGGCCGCGCGCGCGGGCGAGGTCGGCAAGGGCTTTGCGGTCGTTGCGTCGGAGGTGAAGAACCTGTCGAACCAGACGGCCAATGCGACGGACGAGATCTCGGCACAGATCAACGAGATCCAGTCGGCGGTCAACCTGGTGGCGGCGTCCCTGAACGAGACGCGCTCGACGGTGACGCAGATCGAGACCTCTTCGACGGCGATTGCTGCTGCCATGGAAGAGCAGACTGCGGCGACAAACGAGATCGCGCGCAGTGTCGACTACACGGCGTCGAGCCTGACGCAGTCGGTCGGCGTGCTCGAGCGCGAGTCCTCTCGGCTGGTCGATGAAATCGACACATTCCTGACCGAACTGCGCAAAGTCATCTAAGACAGACGGGGTTGCGGGGGCTGACAGCGTCCTCGCAACCCTGCCCTTCTATTTGTAACCGAGCAGCTGGCGCAGGCCCGGCACCGCGTAGTCAACCAGCGCCCTCTGTTCCGCCGGCAATGTCGCCGGAAGCTCGATCCCCGCTCCCGTCAGGTTTTCCCGCGCCGTGCCGCTGTGCTTGGGGTCCGCACCGATGCGCACCCGCTCCTGCCAATCCGGCGGCAGGTCTTCGAGGCCGAGGTGCTGCAGGAGTGCCGCGAAGTAGGTCCTCGCACCGGGTGTGTCGATTGCGCGGAGATTGGCAATCACATCCTCGTAGCGGACCAGTGTTGCGCCCGTTCCCAGCCATGCCACGGCGTTGAAGTCATAGATCTCGCGCAGGGACGGCGCTTTCTGGTGGATACCGAAGATCATGAGATTGAGGAACTCCGGCACCGTGATGGCCCCGCCCCGCAACTGCTTCACGTTGCCTTCGAATTCCTCGGAGAGGAAGAAGCGCGCGCGGGCGATCACCCAGCCATAGGGGTCGCGCACAAGGATGATCTTGCGGACGCCCTTCAATTCGATGATCGAGGCATCGGTATAAAGCAGGTGACCCCAGCTCAGCTTGGGTGCGCTGGTGTCGAACGCCTTGAGGTGCTGCTGGAGGTTTCCGAACTGGATGAACTGCGCCTGGTATTGCTGGGCTGGCGTCACGAACATGCGGAAGATGTTGCGCACGAGGTGGGAGCCCGATTTCGGCACGGAGTTCAGGAACAAGGGTGTCGCGAGCGGGACCTGAGAGAAACGCGCGGTTTCAGCATCGAGGGTGTCGGGCTGCAATCTGATGACAGGCATGGCCTTGGCTGGCTCCTCGATGATTCCCGGTGTCGCGCCCGATTGTAGCGGCGGCTTGCTGAATGAAAAATGGGGAGCCTTGCGGCTCCCCATCATCATTGCATCGTTGATGCCGTTTCTGGTCTCAGAAGCGGCGCGTCACGCTCAGGAAGCCGCGGCGTCCGACGAAGTCATAGTTGGACGTGAACGGCGACTGGCCAACGGTCGAGATTTCGCCAAGGTTGGCCGTCGACACGCGCGGCGGCGCGGCGTCGGTCAGGTTGGCGATACCCGCGGTGAAGGTCCACTTCTCGAGTTCCTTCGTGACCGAGAGGCTGTGGTAGTACATGGCCTCAGCCGTGAGGTCCGGGCAGTAGGTGCGCTCGCGCGTTGCGGAGAACACGCAGGCCGAGCCGTTGGCTGCAAGGAAGTCATCGACGTCGGAGGTGCTTCCGATCACGTCGAGGCCGTAGAGGGCGCTCCAGCCGTCGACGCCTTCCCAGCTCAGGTTGAAGTCGCCGACCCACTTGGGTTCGCCGGACTCGCCGTTCACCGACACCGATTCGCCTGCGAACAGGGCCACCGTATCTTCGAGCTGCCAGTTCATCTGGGCCAGCAAGGTGAGAGAGCCGAGGTTGTCGGGCAGCTCGTAGCCGAGGCGCGCCGTGAGGTCGATACCACGGTTCACCTGGCTGTTGATGTTGATGAAGCTGTCACGAACCGTGTTGATCGCGAACGGATCGACGGCAACGCCAACGTCATTGTTGCGGGTGAAGAGGCTGCACAGCGAGTCGCCGGGGAAGCCGATGTCGGATGAGTAGCAGCCGCCAACGATATTGCCGGCACCGAGCTGCGCGATTTCGCCGTTGACCTCGATCTCGAAGTAGTCGACCGCGAGGCTGAAGCGCCACTCCTCGGGGAGGAAGCGGTTCGGCGTGAAGATCACGCTGACTGACCTGGAGACCGACGTCTCGGGATCGACGACGCCCAAGCCACCACCGGTGACGACGGTCGCCGTAATGGCGCCGCCATTGAAGGCCGGGGGCACGCCGTCAGCCGCACAGTTTGCAGCCGTCTGCGCCGAGATGTTGCCTGCCGCGAGAGCGTCAGCCCAACGAATGCAAGGGTCGATCGACCGCTGCGCGATGAAGCTTGTCTGGTCGGCAAGGTACAGCTCGTAGAGGTGCGGCGCGCGGAAGGACGTGCCGTATGAACCGCGGAAGCGGAGCCAGTCGTTGACCTTCCAGTTGGCGCCGACCTTGTATGTCTGGTCGCCATTACCGTCGATCGTGCTGACGTTGGTGTGGCGGCCCGCCAGGTTGACGGTGAAGGACTCAGCCAGCGGCGTGTCCTTCAACAGCGGGATGTCGAGCTCGCCGAAGACTTCCGTCGTGCGGCTGTCGCCCTTGGTGATGCCTGCACCCGTGTTGCCCCACGCGTTGTTGGCAAGCGTGATGGCGCCGGGCGTGTCATTGATCTCGTCGTCGCGCATGGACGCGCCCATGGCGAATGACACCGTGCCGGCCCAGAGGTCGATGAGGTCACCCGTCACCGTGCCTTCAACGGTCTGCTGGGTGTAGAGGGTCGTGCCGGTCTCGACGTCGAAGAGGAAATTGCGGGCAGCCTGGCTGATGTTGCCGCGCAGGAATTCCGGATCGAGCCAGTTCACGTCGATACAGGGCCGGTTGGCGACGGCCGTGAACGTGCCGACGCAAGAGCCCGTGCGGAAGTCCTGGGTTGCAATCGAGTCCGCCAGGATCTGGTCGGAGCGATACTTGGCGTCCGACCGGCTGTACTGCATGTGCAGGTCGTAGCTGAGGTTGCGGAACATGTCCTCGCCGAACGAGCCGAGGTCTCCGCGCAGGCCAAGCACGCCACGGGCGTAGTCAACCTTCTGCGAAGTGTCGTTGTGGTCGGTGATCGGCGTCGGGCTGATCAACATCGTTCCGTTGAATCCGGTGGCGAAGGGATCGCCGAAGCCTGCGCCGTCAAAGTCGCCGGAGTAGCCGAACTGCCAGAACTGGCGGTAGCCGTTCTGGTAGGTTTCGCGGCGGTTCAGGAGAACCTCGCCATAGACCTCGGCAGATTCGTTGATGCGATAGGCGCCGTCGCCATAGACCGTGTAGCGCGTCGTTTCCGGGATCAGCGTCGAAGCACTGATGAAGGGATGCATCGCGTTCTCGACGCCGTAGGAGGCGGCGTTGTAGCCAACCGGGAACCAGCCCGTCGGCACTGTGACGAGGCCCGGATCTCCGCCGGTCGGCCCCGTGAGGCCGAGAAGCGTCGGGATATATGCACCCAGGTTGTCGGTGGGATAGCTGTACTGGAAGCGACGGATCGGGTTGCCGTTCGGTGCCACCAGGTTGGAGGGGTTGGACGAGTAGAGATAGGTGTAGTCGTACACCCAGACGTGGCCCCACAGCGTATCGCGGCAAGCGGGCTGGCCGGTGCGGCCGTCATTGATGTCGCTGCGCTGGCCGGCCGCGTTGAAGATGTACTCCTGCGGGCAGTCGAGATACTTGCGATCGCCGCGCTTGAGTTCGCTGCGCTTGTAGTAGTCGACGCCGAACTGGATGTAGCCCTCGTCGAAGGTCATGCCGCCAGTGCCCGAGAGACGGACTTCCTCGCCGCCATTCTCGAAGGGCTGCGAGACGAACGAGTTGACCTCGACCCCGTCCATGCCGCGCTGCGTGATGATGTTGACCACGCCGGCCACCGCGTCGGAACCATAGACCGACGATGCGCCGTCCTTGAGGACCTGCACGCTCGCGATCATCGACTGGGGAATGACGTTCAGGTCGAAGGCGCCGACGGCGCCGCGGACGCCCGCGGGCCCTGCCCTGCGGCCGTTCAGGAGGACGAGCGTGCGCTCGGCGCCGAGGCCGCGCAGCGAGATCTGCGATGCACCCGGACCGCCGTTGGTCACGAAAGCGCTGGAGATGGCAGAGGTGGTCTGTGACGAACCTGCCGCGACGGGCGCGGACTGGATGGTCGCCGCCGTGTCGATGTCACCTTTGCGCTCTGCGACATCCGGGTCGATGATCTGGACCGGCGAGGTGCTGGTGAATTCGTCCTTCTTGAGGCGCGATCCGGTGACCGTCACCTTTTCGACGGATTCTTCCTTCTTGTCGCCATCGGCCTGATCCTGGCCTGCAGGCGCTGCGTCCTGCGCCCATGCGACGGTCGAAAGCGTTGCGCCGGCAACAAAAATGGCGAGCGCGGTCGAATTCAGAAGTGGCTGCTTGATATTCATCAGTATCCCCCAGATACGCCCTCTCGGGCGCTTCCCAATTTCGCAAAGTTTCGATGGAGAATGCGGGGGGCGGCAATACTGTAAGGTGCAGAATAGCGGGGGCTCAACGTGCTATTTGCGATCCGGTGTCATCTGGTGAGCACAGTTGGACATGGTTAACTCGCTGGATGACGAACGCAGACAACCCTCGCCTGTGCGGGCGCCTCTTCTGCACGGTCCGCGTCACGTCTCGAAATCGGGCCAGGTGCGGTCGCGTTCGCCGATGACGGCGGGGGCATGAGGCCAGGGATGTGCGAAGCCGGGGTCGTTCCAGCGCAGGCCGGCGTCGAAGCCGGGGCGATAGATCCGGTCGATCTGGTAGAGGACGTCGGTGCCCGGTTCGAGCGTCAGGAAGCCATGGGCCACGCCTGCCGGAATGAAGAGGCCGCGCGCGCCTTCAGGATCGAGTTCGACCGCGAAGCTCTGGCGCCAAGTTGGACTGTCGCGGCGGATGTCGAAGAGGACATCGAGCATGCGGCCGCGCACGCAGCGCACAAGCTTGGCCTCGGGCTCGGTCGCGTAATGCATGCCGCGCAGCGTGAGTGCGGCCGTGTTGCGCGAGAGGCTTGCCTGCAGCGGCGTGAAGCTGATGCCAGCGGCGGCGAATTCCACAGGACAGTGCAGCCGCGCGAAGAAGCCGCGCTCGTCTTCCCGCGGATCGGCTTCAACAATGACGGCGCCTTGGATCGTGGTGGGCGTGAAGCGCATGTCAGAGGATGCGCGTCTCGGGGATGGCCGTCACGAAGCGACAGCCCCACTCCTTCACATGGGCCATGGACTGGCGGACTTCGTCGGCGATGTTCCATGGCAGGATGACGAGGTAATCGGGGCGCAACTCGCCGATCGTTGACGGTGCGCGGATGGGAATATGCGTGCCGGGCGTCAGCTTGCCCTGCTTGGCCGGGTTGAGGTCATAGACGGCGGTGATCGCCTCGTTGCCGACGCCACAGAAATTGAGGAACGTGTTGCCCTTGGCGGCGGCGCCATAGGCGGCAATCGTCTTGCCTTCGGCCTTTGCCTTGCGAACGAAATCGAGGAAGGATGATTTCGAGCGGGCGACGCGCGCGGCGAAGCCTTCGTAGCCTTCCACGCGATCGAGCCTGTGGGCGGCCTCCTTGCGGCGCAGCGCCTCGAGACGTTCGGTTGGCGCATGGGTGGCGGCGGATTGGCAGACGAACAGGCGCAGCGAGCCGCCGTGGGTCGGGATTTCCTCGACATCGAAGACGCGCAGGCCCGCGCTGGCCATGAGCCTCTCGGAGACGACCAGCGAGAGATAGAAGAAATGCTCGTGGTAGATCGTGTCGAACTGGACCTCGTCGATCAGGTTCATGACATGGGGAAACTCGAAGGTGGAAACCCCTTCAGGCTTCAGGATCTCGCGGAATCCCGCCACAAAGTCGCGCGTATCGGGCGCGTGGGCAAGCACGTTGTTGGCAGCCGTGAGATCGGCCTTGCCGTGCTTGCGGGCCAGGGCGCGGGCGGTTTCGACACCGAAGAAGGCGACCTCGGTCGGCACGCCGACTTTTCTTGCGGCCTCGGCCACGTTTGCAGCGGGCTCGACGCCCAAAGCGCGGACGCCCATGTCGACGAAATGCTTGAGGAGATACCCGTCATTGGAGGCGACTTCGACCACGAAGGACTGCGGGCCGAGGTTGAAGCGGCTCTTCATGGCCTCGCAATAGCGGCGGGCATGGGCCACGAAGCCGGGCGAGAAGGACGAGAAATAATCGTAGTCCGAGAAGATGTCGCCGGGCGGCACGGAATCGTCGGCCTGCACCAGGAGGCAGGCGTCGCAGAGGCGCACGACCAGCGGATACTTCCGTTCGCGCGCGACGTCTTCGGGCCGCAGGTTGCGGTTGGCCAACGGCGACAGCCCGAGGTCGACGAAGAGGCGGCCAAGCGGCGCATCGCAGAAGCGGCAGGTTGGCTTGGGGGTTCCGGTCATGAGCGTTGATAGTCCTTGATGGCGGCGAGCGTGAAGGCCCGCATGTCGGTGCCGCGCGTGAAGGCCAGGTACCATTCGGCTGAGGCGCGTATTGCGGCCTCCCCTACCAGCCTGTCGCGGAAGCCGAGCGTCGTGCGCGCGGCGGAGCTGTCGAGGGCGAGGCTGTGCATCTCGCGCGGCTGCGGGCCTTCGGCGAGAACATAGCCCTGGGCCACGCCGAGGGCGGCCTGCATGGCCTCGGCGACGGCGCGGACCGGGCGCTCGGCCTCACCCATCGGGCCGAAGTTGAGGGCACCGGGCGTGTCCTTGCGGGTGGCGAGAGCCTGCGCAAACAGCAGATAGCCCGCGACGCAGTCGAGCACGTGCTGCCAGGGCCTGGTTGCTTCCGGATTGCGAAGCACGAGGGGCCTCGATGCCTGCATGGCGCGGAAGATGTCTGGAATGATGCGGTCTTCCGAAAAGTCACCGCCGCCGATCACGTTGCCGCCGCGCGCGGTGGCCAGGGGCACGCCCATCGCATCGAACCAGGTGCGGGCATAGCTTGCGGCCACAAGCTCGCAGGCCGCCTTGGACGCCGAGTAGGGATCGTGACCACCGAGGGGGTCGTCCTCGCGGAACGGACGACGGTGCTCCGGGTTCTCATAGACCTTGTCGGTGGTGACGACGAGCACCGCCTCGAGCCCCTGGCTGTGGCGCAGGGCCTCGAGCACGTGGACCGTGCCCATGACGTTGATCGCGTAGGTATCGACCGGCGCGCGGACCGAGCGGCGCACGAGCGGCTGGGCTGCCATGTGGATGGCGAGCTGCGGGCGCGCGGCCTCGACGCAGCGGATGAGCGCGGCGGCATCACGCAGGTCGGCCAGCGTGCCCTTCACGTCGCCTGCAATGTTTGCGAGCGCGTAGAGGCTGGGGTCGGTGTCCGGCGGCAGGGCGAAGCCATGGACCTCGGCACCCATGGATGACAGCCAGAGGGACATCCAGCCGCCCTTGAAGCCCGTGTGACCGGTCAGCAGGACGCGCTTGCCGCGCCAGAAGGCGGGATCGACGATGCCTGGTGTCACGTCCATACCTTCCATGGCGCCTGCCCTGCGGCCCACAGGGCCTCGAGCTTGTTCTTGTCGCGCAGCGTGTCCATGGGCTGCCAGAAGCCGGTGTGCCGGAAGGCCCGCAATTGTCCATCATGGGCGAGGCCTGTCAGGGGCTCCTGCTCCCATGTGGTGGCGTCGGCTGCGACGCGATCGATGACGCGGGGATGAAGAATGAAGAACCCGCCATTGATCAGCGCGTTGTCGCCCGGCGGCTTCTCGACGAAGTTGCGCACGGTGTCGCCCTCCAGTTCGAGGGCCCCGTAACGACCCGGCGGCACGACGGCGGCCACCGTCGCGTCGCGGCCGTGCGCCTTGTGGAAAGCGATCTCGGCGCGGATGTCGATGTCGCTCACTCCGTCCCCGTAAGTCATGCAGAAGGGCTCGTTGGGGTCGAGGTAGTCGCGGACCCGGCGCACGCGGCCGCCGGTCATCGTGTCTTCACCCGTGTCGACGATGGTGACCTTCCACGGTTCGGCGTTGCTGGCATGATAGGTGACATGACCGCTCGCGAGGTCGACCGTCACGTCGGAACGGTGGAGCCTGTAGTTGGCGAAGTACTCCTTGATCATGTGGCCCTTGTAGCCGGCGCAGATGATGAAGTCGGACAGGCCGTGAAACGAGTACATCTTCAAGATGTGCCACAGCACCGGATAACCGCCGATTTCAATCATCGGCTTGGGCCGCAAGTGGCTCTCTTCGGAGATCCGGGTCCCCAGTCCGCCCGCAAGTATGACTGTCTTCATGACTTTGTTAACCCCGAGAGGTCCTCTTCCTGGTCGCTTGAACGTTTGACACAAATGGCCCTACGTTGCATACGCCTTCCCGACTGGCTTGACAGGAACCAGCTTGATGCCCCGCGTTACGGTCGGCGTACCGGTCTACAATGGCGCTACCCTTATCGAAAGGGCGCTGCAGAATCTAGCCGATCAGACCTATCGCGATATACGGGTCGTGATCATGGATAACGCATCGACCGACGGCACGGGTGAGATCGTGCGGCGCTTCGCGGACATGGACCCCCGCTTTGAATACCGCCGACAGCCGCACAATCGCGGGTCGATGGCGAATTTCAGGGATTGCGTCGATGCCGCGGACACGCCGTATTTTCTCTGGCGTGCCTATGATGACACCTCTGATTCCAACTATATCGAAACGCTGGCGTCGCTTCTGGACTCCCATCCGGGCGCGGGACTTGCCGTTGGACAGACGCTTCAGCTGAAGCGTCGCTCCCGCATGAGAAGGTTCACGCCCCCGCTTCCCGGCGAACCTCGTTGGGTTTATCGTCTTCGGGCCACGCTGAAAACGCGCGCCTCGTGGATCTATGGGATGTTCCGCACGGATGACATTCGACGCGAAATATCCGATATCATGCAAACCTATCCGCATGTGAATGGATGGGACAATCTCGCGCTGCTGCCATTCGCTGCCAGCCTGAGGATTGTGGGTACCGATGCGACGCGCTTTCACCAGGGGTTCGTCGAACGACCCGGCGATCCAAAGAAGGGCGACTTCCTTGACCCCGACATGATGCAAAGGCTGCGCGATGACTTCTACGCCTATACGGTGAGCCTGCAGCCGCGCCTTGCATCGATGGGTGCCTCTCTGCCGAACGCCATCCTCTGGCTGTATGCGGACCGCAGCTACCGTTTCGCCAAGATCCTGGACGCGCGGCGGCGGCGATGGTTGGGCCACGCGCCACGCGCTGCGACGACAAAGTATGACTGATTCACGATCTGCCTCTCGTAAACGTGTACTTGTGACAGGGGCCACCGGCCTTGTGGGGCGCAACACCTGTGCAGCCCTCGTTGCCCTTGGTCATGAGGTGCATGGGACATCGCGTCGTCATGCGACCCTTTCAGGCGCCACGCATCACGAAGCCGATTTGATCGATCCTACATCCTGCGTTGGCTTGCTGCATGCCGTGCGGCCAGACATAATCGTGCATGCCGCTTGGGTCACAGATCATGGAGTTTATTGGCGATCAGCCTTGAACCTGAGCTGGACCGCTGCAAGCTTGCTGCTGGCGAAGGAGGCTCAGGCCTGCGGCGTGCAGCGCTTCGTCGGTGTAGGAACCTGCGCGGAGTATACGTGGGGGAGCAATGCACCGCTGTCCGAATACTCCTCCCCGCTGGCACCCTCTACTCTCTATGGCGCTTGCAAAGATGCGACGCGCCGTGCGCTCGAATCCTTTGGACAAGAAACGGGCATGTCCACCGCTTGGGCTCGTCTTGGCATGTTGTACGGGCCGGGCGAACATCCAGCACGTTTTGTGGCCTCGCTTGCCCATGCCTTTGCCACCGGGCAGCGTGCACGGATGTCGTCAGGCCGGGTCGTACGCGACTACATGCACGCGCGCGATGTCGGCGCAGCTGTAGCTGCCTTGTCATTGTCACCTGTTGAAGGCCCGGTGAACATAGCCTCAGGCACCGCGTTGCCGCTCGTTGAGATAGCGCATACCATGGCCCGCTTGGCGGGCCGACAAGATCTGCTTGACGTGGGTGCCCTGCCAGAGCGTTCGGATGATCCCGAGAGGATCATCTTTGAAACGGCTCGCCTGAACAAGGAAGTGGGCTTCAGGGCAAAGACAGGCATGGAGAAGGGGTTTGAAGAAATGTTGCACTTCTATTCGTGCCGCTAGCCAGAGGACGTCGCATAGCGTCGCAACGTGATCGCCCCACAACATCGTACAAAATGTGGTACTACTATGTTTGATTTAGGTTTAGATCAGACACATGATCCGCGATTTTCGCTGATAGTCAACGTGGCGCCACACCGCCTTCGGTTATCAACGAGATGACATCTGGAAGCCCTCGAGGAAAATACCAATTATACCACTGTCGAAAGCGTTCGGCCCCGGCGACCCGTCCAGGCATGAATTCATCTCCGAACGCGAGCCTTCCTAACTTCAGCCGTCGCCGACTGCTCGCGTATTGGTAATGGGCTGTTCGATTATCGGCGACCAGGAGCCCTTCTTGGGCGCCACTTCGGAACGTCCCACTGACTGGCCATGCTGCTGGCTCGTGTACCTCCCCAAAGCGGTCTACGACATGGACGCTGAACCCCTGCGCGTAAACCTGTTGCGTGAGATTGTCTTTACCGGCTTCTAGCCTTAGATTGCCGGCTCGGGTATTGATGCCGGTGATGTCGATTTTTGCTGCGAGTCTTCCCCGCATCATAAATGCGTTAGTCCTGAGCGCGACATTTGGAAATTTTGCTCCAGGCACTGCTTCGAAACTGCCCGTTGCGCCCACTAGGCCGCAATCAGTTCTTAGAAGCGCATTCTGGTAAGACACGAGCCAGTTGGCTGCTAGTACGCGGCTCCACGAATTCAATGCGAGGAAATACTCGACTTCGCGACCGAGCGTGAAAAAAATCTTTAAAGGTGACTGATCGTCCGATATTCGAATCCTGCGAACTGAACACGGCAGATGCGCCCCCAGCTCACTCAAGACAGGATCATCCTCGTTGTCACTGTACCCCTTCAGAACATACCAAAGATCATAAGGCGCCCCGGCTGGCCGACTAATTATACTGTCGAGAAAGGCACGAGAAAATCGAGGATGATTCAGTCGGCGGGAGATGTAAATCACAGCGATTTTGGACAATATCAGCTCCACGGCTATCGGCCTTGCCATCTAGCACAACATAACAAGATTGTCTGATGCCTTGCCATTCAACATTCATCCCGCTGCACTCTGTAGACGACGAGCGTCTTTGAAGGAGCCTAAGACGGTTCTGAGACGCGTAACTTTCGCACTTAGGGCTCAGGTGCTAGGGATGCAGGGGCGCCGAGGACTACGGCAGATTACCTTAGATTTTTCTCGAAGAACCAAAAGCGCCGAGAACTTTCTTTGAACAAATGAGACCCATGCCTTAAAGATCTCAACAGCGTTACCATCGACCGCGTTGATCGCGCTGTGGCGGCGCCCCTCGAGGTGCCTTTAGGAAATGAGCAACGGTTGGACTGTTGCAGGTTATTCTGCATGCGTTGTAGACATGCAACGTCTACGTATGATGGAGTCAGGACATGCAGACTGATCGTGAGGGCGTTTCGCTCAGGGAAATTGTTGCAGCGGTAAAAGAAGCTGGATCCGGTCAAGGACACTTCTTCGGATTTCCAGAAAAGGAAAATGGCCTCTACCTACAACAAGATCCGGAGGAGTACGGCGCATTCGTTCATTTCATGGCGACACATCTGCCTGAAATGGAGCTTAGCTTGGAAATTGGCATTGCCTCTGGTGGCCAAACGAAATTTCTTCGCGACTACTGCAGGATAAAAAAAACCTTGATCGTCGACATCGGGCAGCACGAACTTTTTCCGCACTGGCGGCGCATCAAACCAATGGTGAAGTCAGAAATCTGCCTTGAGCTTATTGATGACTCTCATTCGCCTAGGGTCCGCGAACAACTTCTTCCATATGCTGGTAAAGTTGACTTTGCCTTTGTTGATGGCGACCACTCTTATCGCGGACTTAAACAAGATATCTTCCTAACCAAGGAATTACTTAGGCCGGGTGGCTTGATGGTGCTGCATGACACCGCTGCAGTTGGCGACTGTAAGAAGATTTTCGATGAACTCTTGTACTCGAAAGACTTCCTGCTCATGCGCAATTTTCAGAATCGGTTCGGCATATCGGTATGGTTGATGCCTCGAGTAAAGCGGATGCCTAACGCATTTAATCGAGCAACAGGTTATGGCAAGATCTAATGGGCCGCCTTCGGCCGATTACATAAGGGCGAGAGTGCCGGCGGTGGCAATTTGAAATTCTGGCGGCCCAAGTAGCCGTGAACCTGAAACGCAGTCCGTCAATGTCGCGTCTGTACTGGCTTGAACTCACGTCCGCATCTCCGCGCCCTGTTTAGCGCGAACGCGTCCCCGAGTGCACCCCCCTCTTTTCCGCTGGCGCCTGTGTCAGCGACCGCGCAGCCAGCCGGTGATGCTGAGGCGCGGGGCCTGGGCGAAGGGGGCTACATAGCTGACGAAGTGCGGCACGCCGACGTCGAAGACATTCAGGGCGTTGAAGCGCGGAACGTAGCCCTCCGCGACGTGGCCGTCCTCTTCGAGGAAGTTGAGGATGCCACCCCACTCGGGTGCCCACTCCGGGGTCAGGTTCAGCACGTAGGCTGCGATGCGCTTCTTCGGGCCATCGATGTCGTCATGGACATGCAGGTACTGGCCGGGCCCATAGCGTGTCGCCTGGGCGTCGGCGAAGGCAATGTCGGGCCTGCCGGTCAACTGGCGCATCGCCGCGAGGAAGCGCGGGCTGTTCAGGAAGTCGACGATCGGCGCCAACGGGTGATCGGGGTCGGCGCAAGGCTCGCCGCGTTCGCTCAGGCGCTGGTTGTCGAAACGGAACTGGTAACTGTGGGCTGCGGCCGCATTGATTCGCCGCTCGAGCAGATCGGACTGCTCGGGTGACAACTGCGCCTTGATGCCGTCCGTCAGGTCGAGCACCGCCGCGCCGACGTTGACCACCGTGTTCCAGTTCGGCATGGCCGAGAGCGCGTCCCATGCTTCATCGGCGTGTCGCTTGGCCAGGAAGTCGGGGATGTGCATGCGGCGAAACCTGGCATAGGTTTTCGCGTAGACTGGCCACTCGTGACGTGCAGACATTTCCCATCTGGTCTTGGTCGTCATGGCCGCCTGCTCCTGCGCGAATCACCTGCGAAGATGCTGTGCGCGCGCGGCGATGAAGTCAAAGCAGGCGGGTGCGTGAATCAGACCGTGCGCGCTCAGTCCGGACGGCGCGAGAAGTGGCGCAGGAGCAACCTCCAGTTCAGGCGCAGATGCGAGACAGCGGCGCCGGCAAACAGGATCGACGAGATGATATGCGCGTGGCTCCACACCTCGTATTCAATGCCGAGGAACGCGCCGGTGGCGGCCTCGGCCTGCGGTACATCATGCCAGGCGAAGAGGCCGAGGCCTGAGATCACCATCACCGCGAGCGAGATCGCGAGCATGATGTCGGTCCAGCGTCTCAGGCCCGAGGCGCTGGTGCGCAGGGTGGCTGCGGCTGCATGTTGCGTCATGGCTTATCCTTCCCTGCCCGCTAGACGACCACCGAGAATTCAAGCCCGTCGCCCAGCGGCAGCTCCACGGAGAGGTAGCGCTCGGGGTTCGAGCGGACGTGGTGCACGTAGGGCTTGAGCGTCTTGCGAAACCCCTTCACGTCATCGCAGAAGACGCAGGCGCCCGAAGGCAGCGCGGGTTCGAGCAACTGCAGTACCGGCAGGCAGGCTTCCTTCCAGCCATCGAGGAAGAGCATGTCGATCGGGCGATCGATGCCACGCAGGGTCTCAAGGGCGTCACCCTCGCGCAGCTCGATCTCCTGGCTGACGCCTGCGCGGATCCAGTTGGCGCGGGCGCGGGCGATCTTGCCCGGCTCCATCTCGGTCGTGATCACGGTGCCGCCGCCATTGTCGCGCACGGCAGCGGCGAGATAGATCGTCGAGATGCCGAACGATGCACCGAATTCAACGATGTGGCGGGCGCCGCTGGTGCGAGCGAACTGATAAAGGGCGCGGCCCTGCTCGCGGTCGATGGGGATATAGGCGTCCTTCAGATAGGGTTTGGCGGCTTCCATCAGGCTCTTGCCGCCCAGCATGCTGCCGATGACGCCCGGCAGGGCGCGGGCGAACACGATCCAGTCATATGCGGCGCGACGGTGCAGGTTGTCGAGGGCGGCGGCGATGCGGGGGTCTTCGAGGCTATTCATCGGTTTTCTCCTTGCCAGGATGGCGATGAGATCATAATGTGAGCAATTACTTGTTTTTTACAATTCGCATTCGGCCATGACACGCAAACGCCCAGCAAAGCCAAGAAAACAGCCGCTTCAGGCGCGCTCGCGCGAGACCTACGCGGCCATCCTCGAGGCCACAGCTCGCATTCTGGAGGCCGAGGGGCTGGAGGCTGCCAATACCAATGCCATCGCCGAACGCGCGGGCGTAAGCGTGGGTTCGCTCTACCAGTACTTCCCGGACAAGGCGGCGATCTTCGCCGAGCTCATCATCGCATCGGAGACGGAGCTTGGGGACATGCTGGAGGCGCTTGTCTCTTCCACAAGAGGACAGGCGCTGGAAGAGCGGCTTGGCCTTCTCGTGCAGGCTGGCGTGGCGCAGCAGATGGCGCGGCCGCAGCTTGCGCGGCTGCTTGACTATCTCGAGGCGACCTTGCCGGCAGACCCGAAGCTGCGGGCAGCCGATGAGCGCATCCTGACCCTCATCGGGCGACTGCTGCAGGAGCACAGGGACATGATCGCGCGACCTGCGACCGCGACGACGGCGCTCGACGTCCTGTCGATCGTCAAGGGCATGGTCGATGGCGCCAGCTTTGCGGGCGAGACGCGCCAGCGCCAGCTTGAGGCGCGCGTGATGGCAGCGCTGCTGGGGTATCTGCGGCAGGCCTGACAGGCTGAAGCGCTAGCGCCCCGAACCGGTCATCCATCGGATCAGCGACACGACGCCACCCGGAAAGCTCAGCAGCAGGGCGAACAGGAGGAATGGCAGGATCGTGAGCCAGTCGGTCAGCGTCACGTCAGCCTTCACGCCGCCGCCCACACCCATGAAGGTCATCGCGCCGACAGCAAGAAGCAGGACCTGGCCGAAGCGCGGGGCGACAATCGTCGGAAGAAGCGCGGACAGGAGGAAGGCGCCCGCGCCCAATGCCATGAGATACTTGACGCCGCCGTGCCCAGCCCCCAGCGCGACGATCCCACATGCGCCGGCGCCGACAAGGCAAACCACCATGACCAGCATGCGCCCCAGCGCGTGGTCGCTCATCGAACGTGGATCTGACCGGAACGCCATGTTGCCTCATCCTTTCAGCCCCATAATGGCACGCTGCGGTTTCTAAATGATGAAGCGCGGGGCGCGCTGGCGGGTGTCAGGTGCCGCAGAAGGTGCGGTAGCAGGCGTCGGGGCTGGCCGGCGGGTCGCGGAAGGGTTCGTTTGATGGTGTCACCGCAAATGGGTTGCGCACGGCCTCGAGCAGCGCGTGGAAGGGCTGCATGTCGCCCGCGGCTGCGGCGGCCAAGGCCTCTTCCACCTTGTGGTTGCGCGGGATGACGACGGGGTTGGCCTCGCGCATCAGGCGGGTGGCGGCCTCGGGCGGGCCGGGCTGGCGCGTGCGGCGGGCGGTCCAGGTGGCCTGCCAGTCTCGGAAGGCGTCATCGTCGATGGCGTTTTTTCCTTCCGTGAGATCGCGGAAGGTGCGCGTGTGGTCGGCGCCGGTGTCCTGCATCCACTGCATCAGCGTCTGCGCGAGGGCGAGGTCGCCCTCTTCCTCGTTCTGCAGGCCGAGCTTGCGGCGCATGATGGAGAGCCAGGCCTCGTTGAGCGCGGGGCCAAATGCGCCGATTGCGGCCTCGGCCTTTGCGATGGCGGCGGTCTCGTCGGTGTCGATCAGCGGCAGCAGGGCTTCGGCGAGGCGGGTCAGGTTCCACTGAGCGATGCGCGGCTGGTTGCCATAGGCATAGCGGCCTTGCGTATCGATCGAGGAGAAGACCGTGTCGAGCGCGAAGCGGTCCATGAAGGCGCAGGGGCCGTAGTCGATCGTCTCGCCGCTGATGGTCATATTGTCGGTGTTCATCACGCCGTGCACGAAGCCCACGCCCATCCATTGCGCAACCAGGCTGGCCTGGCGCGCGATCACCGCCTGCAGGAAGGCGAGATACGGGGTCTCGTGCGCGCGCAGATGCGGGTCGTGGCGATCGATCGCGTAGTCGGCGAGTGCCTTGAGCCCCTCCCCGCCCTTGCTGCCGGCTGCGTATTCGAAGGTGCCTACGCGCAGGTGACTTGCGGCGACGCGCGCGAGGATTGCCCCCTGCAAGGGTGTCTCGCGATGAACGGGCTCGCCGGTGGCTGCGACGGCGAGACTGCGGGTTGTCGGGATCCCGAGGGCGTGCATCGCCTCGCTGATGATGTATTCGCGCAGCATGGGGCCCAAGGCCGCCCTGCCATCGCCGCGGCGCGAGAAAGGCGTGCGTCCGGCGCCTTTAAGGTGAATGTCATGGCGCGTGCCGCGGGGGGCTATCTGCTCGCCAAGAAGAATGGCGCGGCCATCGCCCAGCATTGCGAGGTTGCCGAACTGGTGGCCGGCATAGGCCTGCGCGATCGGGTCTGCGCCGGGCGGCAGCGTGTTGCCTGTGAAGAGCGCGGCGAGGTCGCGTTCGGTTGTGCTCTCGAGGTCGAGGCCCAGCTCGCGCGCGAGGTTCGTGTTCAGGATCACGAGGCGGGGGCTCAGCACGGGGGTGGGATTGATGCGCGCGAAGAAGTGCTCGGGCAGCGTCGCGTAGGTGTGGTGGAGGTTCCAGCCGGTGCCGTGCGCTGGCGTTGTCATGGGCTGGTGGTCTCGGGTTGGGCGTTTGCGATGCAGGTCACGTGGGTGGGGACGAAGGGTATTGCAAGGCCATGGGCGGTGTAGACCGATTGCCAGACGCCGTCCACGCGGCGCTCGAGCACACGTCTTGTGACGATGCCGAACTGGCGGTGGATGGCGAGGCGACATGAGCCGTCGACGATGCCGTCGAGCAGCGCGCGCACGTGGGCCTGCTTCTGGCTCAAGGGAAAGAAGTGCGCCCAGAGGCCCTCGAACCCGATGTTGAGCCTGTCGGTGTCCTGCAGGCCGAGCGTGAGGGTGAAGGCGAGACCCTTCTGGGCGGGGACTTGCATCAGCAGGTCCATGTTCGGCTCGTCGATCGGGCGGATCGACAGGCCGTGGCGTGTGGCGAAGTCGGTGAAGAGGGATCGGGCGATGGTGGTGGGGTCTTGCATGTGTGGTGACACCATGGAATGGCGCGGGCTTGCGGGGTCACAAGGGGCGGGCTGGAAGCCCGCGCTCCCGGGAGGATCGGGGGTGGTCAGCCTCGCGTGGACCATGACTTTGGTGCCCCTGGCCGGAATCGAACCAGCACGCCGTTGCCGGCAACAGATTTTGAGTCTGCCGCGTCTACCAGTTCCGCCACAGGGGCCCATTCGAGGTTGCGCGGCTGGTAGGCGGGATCGGGTAACCAAGCCCCTCGCGCAAGGGGGCGCATATTAGGGCCCCGCGGCCTTTCGTCAACACGGGTTTTTGGGCTGGTTTGCGGGTTTGTCGGGGCCATGGTCGGGGCCCTATAATGCGGGTATGAGCCGATTGCCCCTGCCACGCCCTTTTGCCTTGCTCGTCAGCGCCCGCGCCTTTTACGCGGTGGCGCTGCTGGCGCTGTCGAATTTCATCATCGTGGGCGCGTGGACGTTCCAGATCCTGGGGGGGCTTGCGCCCTGCCCGCTCTGCCTGGAGCAGCGCGTGCCCTGGTACCTGCTCATCTTCACGGCGTCGGCGCTGACCTACGGGCTGTTCAATGGCTGGTCGCGCCGGGTGCTGGCAGGGGTGTTTGCCGTGGCGATCGTGCTGGCGCTCTGGGCGGCCTATGGCGGGCTGTTTCATGCCGGCGTCGAGTACAAATGGTGGAAGGGACCTGCAACCTGCACCGGTGGCGGGGCCATTGCGCCGACGCTCGACCTCGATCAGCTGCGCAACACGGCCGTGCCGCTGTGCGACGTGGTGCCATGGTCGCTGTTCGGCATCTCGCTGGCAGGCTTCAATTTCCTGTTTTCCCTTGTCGGGCTGGGGCTTGCGAGCCTGGGCCTGGGTCGCGTGCTGAAGGGCTGAAAGGCATGGATACAACACCGAAGGCTTCGCCGCGCCACATGGGGCCCGATGCGGCTGCCAAGAACCTGGCGCGCATGCTGCGCGTCGATCACGCAGGCGAGCATGGCGCCGTCCAGATCTATCGGGGACAGCTTGCCGTTCTGGGCCACACTGCGTCCGGTCATGCCATCCGGCACATGGAAGACCAGGAGAAGGCGCATTTGAAGACCTTCGACCAGCTGATCGTCGCGCATGGTGTGCGGCCAACGATCTTCTCGCCGGTCTGGCACGTAGCGGGCTTCGCCCTGGGCGCGGCAACGGCGCTCATGGGCCAGAAAGCCGCGATGGCTTGCACGGCGGCGGTCGAGGAAGTGATCGACGAGCACTATGCGGCGCAGATCGCAACGCTTGAGGGCGACGGCGCAGCGTCGTCTGAACTGAAGGAAACACTTCAATCCTTTCGCGCCGACGAGATCGCGCATCGCGACACGGCGCTGTCTCATGGCGCCGAGGAAACACCCGGCTATGGGCTCCTGTCGGGCGTGATCAAGGCAGGATGCCGGCTGGCCATCCGCCTGTCGGAGCGGTTCTGAGCATGGCGTCGAGCGAGGAAGCCTTCCTGCGACGGCAGGCTGCATCCCATCCGCGGCGCGCGACTGCTGCCGATGCGGGGCGAACTGCCGATACGCTTGCGGCCGCGTTTGCCAATGATCCCGTGACTTCGTGGCTGGGGCGCAAGGATGCACAGCGCGACGCGGGAAGACGACGGATGTTCGGGCACCTTGTCGATGTGCTCGGGCTTGGCGGCAACGAATTGTGGACCGCCGACGACTTCAGCGCGGTCGCGCTCTGGGTGCCGCCGGCCTTTGCAGACCTGCGCATCCCGATCATGGAGGAGTTGCGCCTGCTGCGCACCATGATCGGCTTCACCGGGTGGAGCGGCCTGGGGCGGGCGAGCGCGTTCCGGCAGGTCGCCGACAGGTTTCATCCCAAGGACCAGCCGCATTTCTACCTGATGACACTGGGCGTCGATCCGCGGTTCCAGGGACAGGGCCTGGGCTCATCGATCCTGGCTGCGACGCTGGCCCATGTCGATGCGCAGCACCTGCCTGCCTATCTGGAATCGTCCAGCCCCAAGAACGTGCCGCTCTATCGCCGGCACGGGTTCGAGGTGACGGCCGAATTTCGTCCACGCGGCGATGGTCCGCCGGTGTGGGGCATGTGGCGGACAGCACGCTAGGCGCGGCTCAGGGCTCGAGCTCGCTGTCCCAATAGAGATAGTCGGCCCATGAATCATGCAGATAATTCGGCGGGAACAGGCGCCCGTTGGCGTGCAGCAGCGAGACCGTGGGCTTGTGCGGCCGCTGGTGAGGGAACATCCCCGCCTGCTGGGGCATCTTCCCGCCCTTGAACAGATTGCAGGGTGAACAGGCCGTGACAACGTTCTCCCATGTCGTGCGCCCGCCGCGCGAGCGCGGGACCACGTGGTCGAAGGTGAGTTCGTTGGCCGTATGCGAGCGACCGCAATACTGGCACTGGAAGCGGTCGCGCAGGAACACGTTGAAGCGCGTGAAGGCCGGATGGCGCGAGGGCTTCACATAGGTCTTGAGCGAGACGACGGACGGCAAGCGCATCTCGATATTCGGCGAGTGCACGACGCGGTCATATTGCTCGACGATGTTCACGCGGTCCATGAAGACCGCCTTGATCGTGTCCTGCCAGGACCAGAGCGACAGGGGGAAATAAGACAAAGGCCGGAAGTCTGCGTTGAGCACCAACGCCGGGAAAGCATCGGGGACGCGCTCCGATGCGACGATCACGACATCTGCTCCGTTCGCGTTCGATGACTGAAGGCCCGCTTCCTTTCGATCAAAGGCTAATGCTAGTGCGTAAACCTAGCGAAGGCAGTGGCGTGCATGCAAGGGTCATGTTTTTGTCTTAAACCTTAAGCGGCAGAGGCGCGGATTCCTGCATTTTTGCAAGTTTTCCGTTGAAGGCGTCGGCGAGGAATTTCCCTGCCAGTTCCAGGCCATCCGGCGCGATGCCGTGGCCGACGCCGCGCGAGACATGCCAGGCCGCGTGCACGCCTGCGGCGCCGAGGCCGTGCGCGGAGGCGAACAGGGCCTCGACCGGGATGACTTCATCGGCGTCGCCATGCACGAGGAGCACCGGGGGGCGCGCCGCAATCTGTTCCGGCAAGCGGTCGGCGCCGGCGAGCATGCCCGAATATCCGACAATCGCCGCCGGGGACACCTTGCGCCTGAGACCTACATGCAATGACATCATGGTGCCTTGGCTGAAGCCGACGAGGGCGAGGCGCGAGGCGTCAAGGCCGAGGCGGGCGAGTTCGGCGTCGATGAAGGCCTCGAGCACGGGCCCTGCCCTCTCCACGCCGCGGGCCATCTCGGCCGGGTCCAGGCGGGTGATGCCGAACCACTGGTAGCCCATGGGTGACATGGCGCAGCGCTCTGGCGCATGGGGCGAGACGAAGGCCGCCGTCGGCATCAGGCGCTGCCAATGCTGGCCAAGACCGATGAGGTCGTTCCCGTCGGCGCCGTAGCCGTGGCAGAAGACGACGAGGCAGTCGGCCTTGCCGCTGGCGGCGGGCAGTCGAGGGCCAGTCAATTGCGGGGTCATGCGGGGCTCCAGTTCGTGTTGGCATGAACTTAGGCATTGGCAGGCCAATCGGCTAGAGTAGTGGCATGGATTGCGAGACCACACGTTTTGCGCCCTCGCCTACGGGCCTCCTGCATCTGGGCCATGCCTATGCCGCGCTGTTAGCGGCCGATATCGCGCGGGCGAGCGGCGGGCGCTTCCTGGTGCGCATGGAGGATACGGACCGGGTGCGCTCGAAGGCGGCGTTCGAGGCCGAGATCCTTGATGACCTGCGCTGGCTGGGGCTTTCCTGGGAGGAACCCGTCTGGCGGCAGTCAGAGCGGGTGGCAGCGTATCTCGTGGCGCTGGAGCGGCTCCAAGCGATGGGGCTCGTTTATCCGTGCTTCTGCACGCGCAAGGACATCGAGGCGGAGGTGGCACAGGCCGCGGGCGCGCCGCAGGGGCCCGACGGGCCACTCTATGCGGGTGCCTGCCGGGGCCTGCACGATGCAGAGCGGCGGGCGCGGATGGAGGCGGGTGCGCCGTTCGCGTGGCGGCTCGATGCGGGTCGCGCGGTTGCCGTGGCGGGCGGCGGGCTCACGTTCGAGGAGACCGGTGCGGGTCCTTCCGGCGAACATGGCGTGATCGTGGTGGACGGTCAGACCTATGGCGATGTCGTGCTGGCGCGCAAGGACGGCGTGATCTCTTATCACCTGGCTGTGGTGGTGGATGACGCAGACCAGGGCGTCACGCTGGTCACGCGGGGCCATGACCTGTTTGCGTCGGCGCATGTGCACCGGTTGCTGCAGGCGCTGCTCGGGCTGCCGGTGCCGCGCTATCGGCACCACCGGCTGATCCTTGACGCGCAGGGCAAGCGGCTCGCCAAGCGGGACGACGCGACGAGCCTGAAGTTGCTGCGGGCGCAGGGAGAGACGCCCGCGCGCATTCGCGAGAGGCTGGGGCTTACCAGTCGTTGAGGGCGCTATATTTTATGAAGCCGGCACGGGCGGCCCATTCGCGCCACAACGCTATGAGACGCTCCGTGTCGCGCGGGGAGTTCAAGCCGCGGCCGATACCGAGGATCTGCATCTCCTGACAGCCTGCAAAGGGTGCCTTGGCGGGAGGCGGCAGCGTCGCGTTCCAATTCCTGAGGTTTGTTAACTGCGAATCCTCAACGCCGTCTGTTGCCAGGATCACGTAGGTCTCTTCCTTCGTGCAACTCAGAATGCGCGACATGTTCTGCAGAAAAGGCACGATGTTGGTGAAGGGCTGGGCCTGCAGTTTGCCTGCACGAACGCGGGCCGGAATGGTTGCAATCACTTGGGCGACAATGCCAGCGATGTCCTGCGCCCGCGCCGTCTTCGGCGCGATCGTGACATCAAGCGTGATCGAGGTGTTTGCCTCGCCGTTGTAGCTACCGAACGAGCGCAGCATCACGCGCGAGCGCGGACTGAGATCGGCGATCATCGGCCGGATGCGTTCGGCGACGCGCCTGGCGAAGTCGTCATCGCGGACAAGCGGGTTCGACTGGGAAAGGTCGACACCAATCAGCAGGGTGCGAGGGCCAAGCTTGACCTGCTGTTGGGACATGGGCTGGTAGGAACCCCAACTCACTCCCTGCGCCTGGGCGTTTGCCCATCCCGCAATGAGCCACGCGCCCATCAGGACGAAGGCAGAGGTGATGTGCCAAAACAGTTCCCATGCAAAACGTAGTCTACCCATGTTCGAGCTTACGCTCCTCTTCAAGATTCATGCCCCAACAAGGCTCTTCTCCACCTCAGGACACAGACCGGAGGCGCGACGCCTGTGTTCCGGCGCTCCCGCTCTCCCCGCCCCTGATCTTGGCCGCTTCCGTCATAATGTGTGAGAGTAGTCTCTCGGTTCTGCCGGCGTCCAGCCTGCTGTCGACAACTCCGGCCGTGTACGAGGTCAGAAATTCATTGATTTTCGCGTCCGTCGAGCGCTCTGTGCGGCCGCCGTTTCGCGCGTTACCTGCCAGAGCCCGACCCCGCCTTATCGAGGGATCTTCCGCTGCGAAGGAGGCATATTCTGCATTGAGCCTACGGCCCAATTCGGCCTCCTCGTGGTGATCATAGATGGCACCGCCGGACCACGCCGAATAAGCACGCAGTGCTCCGTCAAGCGAGATCGCGCCAATGGAGGCGACGATGATGAAGATCACACTCAGGGAGACCAGCCGGATGGCCGTCTCATGTTCTCGCAGCACAGCGACGTCCTTCGAGACCTCTGGCTTCGCCGCTGGCGCGATGCCCATGCTTTGCGAAAACTGATCCAGAGCTCGCGACGATTCGGTCGTTTCCGCAGCAAAGACCTTGGATCCTTCGGGCATGCTGCTGTTAGCCCAGATAATGCCGATGCCCATGAGCATGGCGAAGGCAACCACGAAAACGATCGTCGAGTACGCCCAGCGGCCATACCTTGCAACGGTCGCAGAAAATGGCTTGAGGGAAATGACGTAATGGATTGCCAGGGTCGCAAAGAGGACCTGGGCTGACTTAGCCGCAACGGTGTTGGCCATCGATGGCGGAACTTCGCCAAACTCATTCGAGAGCAAGCGGGACCAGAATTCGTGGATGATGGCGTAGTCGACATAGAGCGCGAGGCCAAACACGATGAAGCCAACGGCCACAAGGGTCCAATGGTGAAAATTGGAGCGGCTCACACGATCGAGCAAAACCTCACGACGCTTCCGGAATTCGGTTTCGTCGGTGTCCTGGACTTGACTTTGCAGGAGGGCTTGAGAGACGTTCACCCCCCTGTATCCCAGATCATACGCAACCTGGTTGGCGACGGCGGCGGTTCGATTGCGGGCCATTGTTCTTGTCCCCTCATGCGACACATTCTTCGTCGCGTGTTGCGTTCCCGTGAGGCGACTTACCTCACGGTAAATAATCGCTCCGAGACTTGGGCGGGAATGGGATGCGCTTGAGGCGAAATTGTGGCGACCGTGGGATGGCCGTCATTGAGGTGGGGGTGTTGCCCAAGGATGACGGGTGGCGGGGGCGCGGTGTGTCCGGTGAGGCCTGACGGGTATTCCTGCGCAGCAATCCGCTCTAGACTCGCCATTGATCCTTCCTCGACACGGAACCGGCACCAGTGACCCAAGAAGCCCCTACCCGCCTTCTTCGCGCGCTCAATACGATCGAGCGCGTTGGCAACAAGTTGCCGGATCCGGTCTCGCTGTTCCTGATTTCGATCCTGATCGTGGTGATGCTGTCCGCGCTGCTTGCGGGGATGGGGGCGAGCGGGGTCAACCCGGCGAATGGCGAGCTTGTCAACGCGATCAACCTGCTTGATTCGGCGCAGATCCGCCGGCTTTTCACGGAACTGCCGCAGATCCTGACCTCTTTCCCGCCGCTGGGCGTGGTGCTGGTTGTCATCATCGGGTCGGGGCTGGCCGAGCGGTCGGGGTTCTTTGCGGCGGCGCTGAAGGGGCTGGTGAAGGCCGTGCCGCGCCAGCTCATGACGTTCACGGTCGTCTTTGCCGGCGTGCAGGCCAATATCGCGTCGGATGCGGGCTATGTCGTGCTCATTCCCCTTGCGGCTGTGGTGTTCGCGTCGATGGGACGGCATCCGGTGGCGGGCCTGTCGGCGGCGTTCGCGGGGGTCGCGGGCGGGTTTGCCGCCAATTTCGCCATTACGCCCGGTGACGGGATCCTGTCGGGCATGACGCAGGCAGCGGCCGCGCTCATCGACAAGGACTACAAGGTCGAGATCACGGCGAACTGGTACTTCCTGGCCGCGCTGGTGCCTGTCTATGCGATCGTGGGCACGATCATCTGCGAGCGGATCGTCGAGCCGCGGCTCAATGCGGGCGCACCCTGGACGCGGGTGGTCGAGCCGCCGACGGACCCGCAAGCCGAGGCACGCGAGCGACGCGGCCTGCGCTTTGCCGGGATCGGCTTTGCGCTGGTCGTGGCTCTTGTCGTGGCGCTGGCCTGGGGGCCGGGATCGCCGTTGCGCGGGGATGACGGGGCCTTCGACCCGCTGTTCAAGTCGATGGTCGCGATCATGCTGCTCGTGTTTCTGGCCTGCGGCATCGGCTATGGCGTGGGCGCTGGCGTCATCAAGTCGGACAAGGATGCGGTCGCGCTCGCGAGCAAGGGCGTGGGCGAGATCAGTGCCTATCTCGTGCTCGTGTTCTTTGCGGCGATGTTCGTGGCGCTGTTCTCGTGGTCGAACATGGGGACGCTGCTTGCGATCTCGGGTGCCGGGACGCTGAAGGGCCTGGGGCTGCACGAGGCGCCGGTACTGCTTCTTTTCGGTGTCATCCTGCTTGCCATGGCGTGCGACATGCTGATCGGCAGCGCGTCGGCCAAATGGGCGATCCTGTCACCCATCCTCGTGCCAATGTTCATGCTGCTCGGGATTGCGCCCGAGGCGACGCAGGCGGCCTATCGCGTGGGTGATTCAACCACCAACATGATCACGCCCTTCATGAGCTACTTCCCGCTGATCCTCGTCATGGCGCGCAAGTACATGCCGGACTACGGGATCGGCTCGATGGTCGCGCTGATGCTGCCCTATACGGTTGCCTATTTCCTGGCGGCGGGCGCGTTCTTCATCGGCTGGTTCCTGCTTGGCCTGCCCTTCGGGCCAGGGGTCGAGAACTTCTATGTGCCGAAGGGGGCTGTGCCCTAGAACCTCTCAACCGGCCGATGCGAGGTCGAAGCTGTTCCAGAAGACAAGCACTGCGGCGGTGTTGCCCTCGATGTGTGCGGCTCCGGTCTCCAGCGTTTGGGCAAGGTCGCGCTTGCCTGTGAGAATATCTGCCCAATCCTCTGGCGACATGCTGATCGTCGCGGTGGCGCCGCCGCCGTCGGTTGGACAGGCGACGGCATTGCGAACGTGAAGGCCGGTCGTGCCGGCGTTCGTGAAGACAAAGCGCACATGGTGGTCGACGCCGTCGGCGCGGACAGGGTCGAGGAGAACACGCAGCGTTTGCACTGCTGCGCAGGGGTTGGCGATCACGGCCGGGCGGCGAAAGCGATGGCCACGGAAGCGGTCCATGGGTCCCGTCCCTTCGAGGTCGCGCGCCTGTGTCAGTGCCCAGCAGCGAATGTTGGCCGCGGGCGAGCCCTGGCCGATGCGGCGCATGCTGTCGGCGAGACGTTTTCGATCGGTGCGCGCGGTGGTGGCGTCGGGATCGGGGTCGCGGACCAGCCAGGTGCCAAGTTCCGTTGCCCAGCGCAGGTCGCCTTCGGCCAGCGCTTCCTCCAGCTGGCGGCGCACATTCGCATGGCCGCCGAAGCCCTTGATGAGGCGGCGGGCGCGCTCGAGCGGCGGCAGCGGGAAGAGCTTCGCCGGGTCGCCGTCGAACCAACCCTTGAGGCCGTTGTGGATCTGGCGCACGTGATGTTCGGCCACGCCGTATCGTTCGGTCGTGAGCCAGTCCTCGTCATAGAGCGCTGGAAGTTTCACGCGCGCGGCGATCTCGTCGGC